>NZ_JBKBEX010000032.1:0-52796 GCF_047303325.1 Polaromonas sp. CT11-55
GTGCCGTAGCGCACCTGGCCGGGCCGGTTGGACAAAAAGATGTGAAGATGAGGGTGGTCGCCGTATCATTAAATAATTTCAGGGGGGGGGTGGGGGGGGGGGGGTTGGGGGGGGGGGCACTTCGACCGGCTTGGGCGCGGCTTCCTGCGGCGGCAGGTTGGACCATAGCTCAGCCTGGAAGGCGACGTCATGGTTGCTGCGTTTCCAGTTGACGCCCCAGGTGAGTGCGGCGATCAACAGGGCATGCGCCAGCAGCGCCAGCGCAAACGAACGGCCCGACCCGCCATCCCGGGGCGGGAGAAAGTCAAGGCGGTCGGCGGCGCTGGGCATGGCGGGCTAAGAGCGAGTAAGGGCGGCCTGGAGCTTACTTGCCGCCGGTCTGCACCGACAGGCCCACACGTGAGACACCGGCTTTTTGCAGGTTGTCCATGACCTGGACCACGGTTTCGTACTTGATGGATTTGTCGGCGCTGATGACCACGGGCACGGCCTGCGCGCCTTCGGCCTTCACGCCCGGCTCCAGTTTCGCGATGTCGGCTGCGACGTTGCGCACATTGCTGGGTACGCTGTCGGTCTTGATCTTGATCTGCACGGCTTCGTCCTTGCTGATCTGGATCTGCACCGGGTTCTGCGGCTGGCTGGGCGCCCGGCCGACTTTGGGCAGCGCGATCATGCTGGGCGTGATCAGCGGCGCCGTCACCATGAAGATGATGAGCAGCACCAACATCACGTCGATGAAGGGCACCATGTTGATCTCGCTGATGGTGCGCCGGCCTCGGCCGCGGCGGGAGTTGACTGCAGGCATTGCTGTCTCCTCTTGGCTCAGTGGCCGGAAGGTGATTGGGCGCCCAGGTTGCGCTGCAGGATGTTGGAGAACTCTTCGATAAAAGTCTCCAGCCGGTTGGCGACGCGGTCTATGTCGTGCGAGAAGCGGTTGTAGGCGACGACGGCCGGAATCGCCGCGAAGAGGCCAATGGCCGTGGCCACCAGCGCCTCGGCGATGCCGGGCGCTACCGTGGCCAGCGTGACCTGCTCCAGGGCCGCCAGGCCGGTAAAGGCGTGCATGATGCCCCAGACCGTGCCGAACAGGCCCACGTAAGGCGATACCGAACCGACGGTGGCCAGGAAGGACAGGTTGGACTCGATGGCGTCGAGCTCGCGCTGGTAGCTCGCGCGCATGGCGCGGCGCGCGCCGTCGAGCAGCGTGCCGGGGTCGGTGATGTGGCGCTCGCGCAGCTTCTGGTATTCACGCATGCCGCTGGCGAAAATCCGCTCCATCGCGCCCGAATGCTTGGCGTTTTGCGCTGCGCCGGCGAAGAGGTCGTTCAGGCTGGTGCCCGACCAGAACTCGCGGTCGAATTCGTCGTTGAGTTTCTGCACGCGCTTGAGCGCGACGATCTTGCGGAAGATCGCGGCCCAGCTGGCGATGGACACGCCGACCAGCAGCGCCACGACGGCCTGCACGACCCAGCTGGCATTGAGGATGAGGCTGACGATGGACAGGTCTTGGTTCATGTTGTGGCCGTATCGTGTTTTAAGCTGTCAAGAATGGAAGCCGGAATGCGCCGTGGTTGAAGGCTGGCGGCGTCTACCCAGCCTATGCGTATGCTGCCTTCACAGAGCAGTGGTGCCGGCTGCCCGGTCGCCTGCTCTGTTTTTAATAGCGCCTGCTGGCTGATTATCATGGACGCGCGGCCGGCTTCGACCAGGCTTGCCGTAACAATCAGTTCATCGTCCAGCCGGGCGGAACGATGGTAACGGATGCTGGTTTCCGCCACCACGAAGATGCCGCCCGTGCTTTCCCGCAGGCGCTGCTGTTCAATACCGAGTGATCTGAGCCATTCGGTGCGCGAACGTTCAAAAAATTTCAGGTAGTTTGCGTAAAAAACAATGCCGCCCGCGTCGGTGTCTTCCCAATAGACCCGCAGGGGCCAGCTGAAAACCCGCGCGCCTGCGCTCATGCCAGCACCGCCTTGAGCCGGGCCACCGCCTCCTGCAACTGCGCCATGGAATTGGCCGTGGAAAAGCGGATGAATTGTTCGGGGGCCGCATGGCCGAAATCGCGGCCCGGCGTGACAGCCAGGTGGGCGCGTTTCATGAGCTCGAAGGCGAAGTCCCAGCTGCCGCTTACGCCCAGGCGCGCGGCGGCCTGGGTGCAGTCGGCATAGGCGTAAAACGCGCCGTCGGGCATCACCGGCACCGTCAGGCCCAGGCGATTCAGTTCGGGAATGAAGTAGTCGCGGCGCGCTTTGAATTCGGCGCGGCGGCGTTCGTATTCCCGCAGGCTTTCGGGCTCGAAGCAGGCCAGGGCCGCATGCTGCGCCACAGTGCTGGGGCAGATGAAGAGGTTTTGCGCGATGCGCTCTATCACCGGTGCCAGCGCCTCGGGCACCACCAGCCAGCCCAGGCGCCAGCCCGTCATGTTGAAGTATTTGCTGAAGCTGTTGATGCTGATCACGCTCTGGCCCAGCTCGCCGGGCATGGCCAGGGCCGAGTGGCCGAAATGTTCTTCGTAGCTCAGGCCCAGGTAAATCTCGTCGATCAGCGTGACGCCGCCGCCGCCGTGCACGAATTCATGAATGCGCAGCAGTTCTTCGGGCGCGATGGAGGTGCCGGTGGGGTTGGAGGGCGAGGCCAGCAGCACGCCGCGTGTTTGCGGCTTCCAGGCGGCCTCGACCTTCTCGCGGGTGAGCTGGAAGCGTTCGGCCGCAGTGGTCGGCACCAGCACCGCATTGCCTTCGGCGGCGCTGACGAAATGCCGGTTGCAGGGGTAGCTGGGGTCGGGCATCAGGATTTCATCGCCGGCTTCAATCAGCGCCAGGCAGGCCAGTTGCAGCGCGGCCGACGCGCCCGCCGTGATGATGATGCGGCCGGGCGCCACGTCGGCGCCGAAGCGCGAGGCATACCAGCCGCTGATGCGCTCGCGCAGCGCGGGCAGGCCGGTGGCCTGGGTGTACTGCGTGTTGCCCTGCGAGATCGCGCGAGCGGCGGCCTCCTGCACCAGGGGCGGCGCGGTGAAGTCGGGCTCGCCGATGTTCAGGAAGATCATGGGCCGGTCGCTGTGGGCGAACTCCTGCGCCAGCGCCGAGGCCGCTTTGGCGACCTCCATGACATAAAACGGCTCTATGCGTTGAGCCCGCCGGGCAATTTTCACGGCAGGCCTTTCACCGGGCGGCTTGCTTGGCTTTGTCGGCGGCGACTTCGGCGGCGCGAAGGGCGGGCGCCATCTTGTTGAGCACGCCGTTGACGTATTTGTGGCCGTCGGTGCCGCCAAAGGCCTTGGCCAGTTCAATGCACTCGTTGATCACGACGCGCCAGGGTACGTCCAGGCAGTGGGTGAATTCGTAGGCGCCTATCCACAGCACTGCGTGCTCGATGGGCGAGATCTCGGCCATGGGCCGGTCCAGCAAGGGAACAATGCCGGCGTCCAGCGTTTTGGCGTCGGCGATGCAGCCGTGCAGCAGCGCGTCGTAGTGGGCCGAATCGGCCTTGTGAAAGCCTGCCAGGTCGCGTGTGAAGGCGTCTATCGAATCGGCTTCGTTGCGGCCCACCAGGTGCTGGTAAAGGGCCTGCAGGGCGAATTCGCGCGCGCGCGTGCGCGCCGATTTGTCGGCCGCTTTTTTGACGCCGGTGTCGGTCAGGCCGGTGCGGGTCTGCGGCGGGCGTTTGGGTTTGATGATGGGTTCAGCCATGAAAAATGCCAGTCAGGTTAAAGGGGTGGGCGCGCTCAGGCAATTTCATTGATCAGGTTGGCCATTTCGACGGCCACGCGGGCGGCGTCGCGCCCTTTTTCGTCCTGGCGGGCCTGGGCCTGCGCGAGGTTCTCGGTCGTCAGGATGGCGTTGGCGATGGGCAACTGGTAGTCAAGCGCCAGGCGCGTGACGGCGGCGCCGCTTTCGTTGGCCACCAGCTCGAAGTGGTAGGTCTCGCCGCGGATGATGCAGCCCAGGGCGATCAGCGCGTCGTACTTGTCGCTTTCGGCCAGCGCCTGCAGCGCGCAGGGCACCTCCAGCGCGCCGGGCACCTTGACGTGGCGAATGTTGTCTTCGTGCACGCCCAGGGCGGCAAGCTCGTGTTTGCAAGCCTCGGCCAGCGCGTTGGTGATACTTTCATTGAAGCGCGCCTGCACGATGCCTATGGAAAGTTTTCTGCCGTCCAGTTTGTCGGCCGTACCTTTTTCTGCTCCGAACACGGTGATTCCCTTTTGATTGATTTGTAGGTTGGTGGGCTGGCGAAAAGCTCAGTCCCGGGTGATGTAGCCGACGATTTCCAGGCCGTAGCCCGTCATGCTGGGCATGCGGCGCGGGTTGCCCATGAGGTTCATGCGGTGCACGCCGCATTCGCGCAAGATCTGCGCGCCCACGCCGTAGGTGCGCAGGTCCATGCGGCCGCGCTCGGGCGCCTGGCTGGCGCGCGCCGTGCCTTCGAACTGGGCCAGCAGCTGCGCGGCGCTTTCGCCGCAATTGAGCAGCACGGCCACACCCCGGCCTTCATCGGCGATGTGTTTGAGGCTCTGGTCCAGGCTCCAGGAGTGCATGGGGCGGCCGGTTTCCAGCACGTCCAGCACCGACAGCGGCTCGTGCACGCGCGCGGCCACGACGTCATCGGCCGACCATTCGCCCTTCACGAGCGCCAGGTGCAGGCCCTGGCTGGGCTTGTCGCGAAAGGCGTGGGCGGTGAACTCGCCGAAAGCGGTCTGCAGCGTGCGGCAGCCGATTTTTTCGACCAGGGAGTCGTTGCGGCTGCGGTGCTCGATCAGGTCGGCGATGGTGCCTATCTTGAGGCCGTGCTCGGCCGCGAAGACCAGCAGGTCGGGCAGGCGAGCCATGGTGCCGTCATCCTTCATGATCTCGCAGATCACGGCGGCCGGCGAGCAGCCAGCCATGCCGGCCAGGTCGCAGCCGGCTTCGGTGTGGCCGGCGCGCATCAGAACGCCGCCGTCCACCGCCTGCAGCGGGAAGATGTGGCCGGGCTGCACCAGGTCGCTGACCTTGGCGTTTTTGGCGACGGCGGCCTGCACGGTGCGGGCGCGGTCGGCGGCCGAGATACCGGTGGTCACGCCTTCGGCGGCTTCGATGGAGACGGTGAACGCGGTCGAGTGTTTGGTGCCGTTGCGCGTCGCCATGGGCGGCAACTGCAGCAGCTCGCAGCGCTCGCGGGTCAGGGTGAGGCAGATCAGGCCGCGGCCGAAGCGCGCCATGAAGTTGATGGCCTCTGGCGTGACGTGGTCGGCCGCGAGCACCAGGTCGCCTTCGTTCTCGCGGTCTTCCTCGTCGATCAGGATGACCATGCGGCCGGCGCGCATGTCGGCGACGATGTCTTCAACGGGGGAAATGACAGTGCTCATGGTTCAGGGCTTTTTGAGTGTGTTGTTATGGGTGTCGCCCAGCATGCGCTCGACGTAGCGCGCGATCAGGTCGATTTCGAGGTTGACCTGGGAGCCGGCGGCCAGCCGGCCCAGGGCAGTGTTCTGCACGGTATGCGGGATCAGGTTGATGCTGAGTTCCGTACCATCGTCCAGGTCGGTGACCCGGTTGACTGTCAGGCTCACGCCGTTGACGGTGATGGAGCCCTTGTAGGCCAGGTATTTGCCGAGTTCGCGCGGAGCCAGTATGCGCAGCTCCCAGCTTTCACCGACCTCAGCGAAATGCGTGACGCGGCCTATGCCGTCGACGTGGCCCGAAACGATATGGCCGCCCAGGCGGTCGTGGGCGCGCAGGGCTTTTTCGAGGTTGACGGTGCCGGTTTCGGCAAGACCTGTGGTTTTGGCCAGCGATTCGGCGGAAATGTCGATGGTGAAGCGGTTCAAGGGCAGGTCCAGCGTGGTGGCCGTCATGCAGGCGCCGTTGAGCGCGATGCTGTCGCCCAGGCCCACGTCGTCAAGGTAACCCGCAGGCGCCTCGATGGTGAGCCGCTTGCCGTGGTCTGAAGAGCTGCCCAGGCTTTGGATGGCGACGATGCGCCCCAAGCCGGTAATGATTCCGGTAAACATGCGCTATTTTCGCAGGGATTCAGGTCCGGGCGTCAGGAAAGGCCACTATTGCCCGGTAAATGCGGCCCAAGCCAGGCCCGATGTACGTGAAAACCTGTCTAGAACTGGTCCCGGCCGACGCCGCGGGCCAGCACGCGCAGGTCGGGGCCTACCCTCTCGGCGGACTGGAATTGCAGGGCCACCGCATCGGAGAGCTGCGCCAGCGGCCCGATGGAGGCCATGCCCAGGCCGGGGCCCAGCAGCGTAGGCGCAAGGTAGACCAGGAATTCGTCGACCAGCCCTTCGCGGACCAGGGAGCCGTTGAGCTTGCTGCCGGCCTCTATATGCAGGTCGTTGATTTCGCGGCGTGCCAGGTCTTTCATCATGGCGGCTAGGTCTACTTTTCCGCGCGCGTCGGGCAGGCAGGTCACTGTGGCACCTTTGGCCGTCAGGGCGGCTTCCCGCGAAGCATCCTGAATCGCCGTGTAAATCCACACCGGCCCGCCGGCCTCGAAAATCTTCGCACCCACTGGCGTTTGCAGCAGGCTGTCAACGATCACGCGAAAGGGCTGCCGGGGCGTATCCACCAGCCGGACGTCCAGCCGGGGGTTGTCCTGCAACACGGTGCCTATGCCCGTCAGCACGGCGCCGGCCCGCGCGCGCCAGGCATGGCCATCGGCGCGCGCTTCGGGCGAGGTGATCCATTGGCTCTGGCCGTTGGCCAGCGCGGTGGCGCCGTCCAGCGAGGCGGCGATTTTCATGCGCACCCAGGGGGTTTTGCGGACCATGCGGCTGAAGAAGCCTATGTTGAGTTCCCTGGCCTCTGCGGCACCGTCGCCCACTTCTACCGCGACGCCGGCTGCGCGCAGGCGCTCAAAGCCCCGGCCGGAGACCAACGGATTGGGGTCCGCCATGGCGGCGACAACTTTGCGGATGCCCGCGGCAATCAGGGCGTCGCAGCAGGGGCCGGTGCGCCCATGGTGGGAGCAGGGCTCCAGCGTGACGTAGGCGGTGGCGCCTTTCACGGAATGCCCTTGGGCGGCGGCATCCTGCAGGGCCATGATTTCGGCATGGGCCCCACCCGCGCGCTGCGTATGGCCGCGGCCGACTACGCTGTTGCCATCAATGATTACACAGCCGACACTTGGATTGGGCGGTGTGATGGCTCTGGCACCGCGGGCCAGACTGAGCGCCAGAGCCTGTCCGCTGGAGGAGGGAGTGGGAGTCGAGGTCGGAGTTGTCATGATGCCGTTTGGCGATCCAGTGCGACCGCTCATCAGTACTGTAACCGCTGCCTCGCCGTGCGTGAGTAAGATGCCTGGCATGAATGGTCTGCCTATTGCCGAGATTGCCTTTGCGCCTTGCCCTGCATACCCGCAACGGCACGTAAGTCATCGCGCACGTGAGCGGGGATTCACAATCATTGAGTTAATGGTCGTCGTGGCGATAGTCGGTATTCTTGCCGCGGTTTCGGCTCCTTCTTTTATAGACCTTATGCGGCGTAACCGTTTAACGGCCGCCTCATCCGCGTTGCAGGTGTCGCTGAGCCTGGCGAGGTCGGAGGCCGTCAAGCGCGGATCCGATGCGCGGGTCACGGTCGCCGCCAACGGTGCGGCGGGTGCATGGACCAACGGGTGGACTGTGTTTGTTGACAAGACGACCAACGCCAACGCCGGCGTTGGCCCTACCGCCGACAGCGCTACCGTGACTCGACTGGAGATAGCGAATGCTCCGACCACGCCGATCAGCACGGGGCAAACCGGGACGGTAAATTACTTTTCCTATAACGGGCAAGGCCGCATGATTGATGTTTCAGGGGCGGCTGTCGTTGATCGGGCATTCTGGTTTTTCGATGGGACCAGCCAGAAATACTGCCTGGTGGTCAATAACACGGGCAGGGTCCGGACCACGCGCGTTGATGCGGCCAGCAGTTGCCCCACTAGTTGACGGTGCAAACATGACACGTACTGAAACCCTATCCAACCATGTTCGGCGGCCTGCCCGTATGCCGCTAAGGCGCCAGGCTGGGTTCAGCCTTATCGAAGTCATGGTGACGATGATGATCCTCTCGTTCGGATTGCTGGGCATTGCCGGTCTTCTGGTCAGCGGGGTGTCGAATGCCTCGTCTTCGGAAGCCATGACCAAAGCGAGCCAGCTGGCCGCGGACATGGCCGACCGCATGCGCGCCAATCCCACTGTGGCCCTTTCCGCCACCAGTGAATACATCACCACTTATGCGGACAATCCGCCTGCCAGCCCTACCAGCATTGCGCAGAACGATAAAAAGGTGTGGCTGGAGGCTCTGGCCGCCCAGCTTCCGCAGGGCGACGGCAAGATCACGAGTTTCTCCAGCGGCGGAACTCGCAAGATGGTTATCGAGGTGCGCTGGAGCAACTGCCTGGGCACCACCAGCGATGCGGATCGAACCGCCTGTACCGACAATTCAGCGACAGCTTTTAAAACTGTCACCTTTGAGCTGCGACTATGAAAATAATCAGGCATATGGTCGGGCAAGGCGCCCAGCGCGGGCTCACGCTGGTTGAGCTGTTGATCGCGCTTGCGCTGTCGCTGGTCGTGTTGGTGGGACTGTCG
Organism: Polaromonas sp. CT11-55; assembly: GCF_047303325.1. Lineage (NCBI taxonomy): Bacteria > Pseudomonadati > Pseudomonadota > Betaproteobacteria > Burkholderiales > Comamonadaceae > Polaromonas > Polaromonas sp. CT11-55. The sequence continues at coordinate 8,564 of NZ_JBKBEX010000032.1, forward strand.
TCCGTCTACGTGGCCGTCAAGCAGTCATTCCGGTTTCAGGAAACGACAGGCAGGCTGCAGGAGGATGGCGCATTCGCCCTGGACTTCATTGCCAAAGACCTGAGAATGGCCGGTTACGCGGGATGCCCCGGCATCAACAAAATCACGGTGGGCGGGGTCACAACCTACTACCCCGGCAGCATGATGACCTCGGGCAGTCCGGGCGGAATAAATGGGCCCAATCCCCTTGCGCAGATTGAAACGGGCAATGCGGAGGTGATTCTGCAGCCTCTTACCTCGCTTAACTTCATCCGCGGATTCGACAACGTGCCTTCCGGCATGTTCGCGTCGGGCGCGGCGCCGTCGTCGAGCGGTACGCACAGCCTGTTTTTTTCGGGGGGAAGCTCCAACGCCGTATCGCTGAGCGCCCTGATGGGCAGCGCTACCGCGAGCCCCACTTTGACAGGGGACCCTTTTGGCTGGGCCACCACCACGACCAATAGCGGCATCTATGATTTCATCATTTCAAACTGCTCTTCTTCCAGCGTTTTTAAGGGGAAGGTGAGCATCTCCAGCGGTGTGACCAGTGTCGGCCACGGCACCGGGCTGGGAAATGCCGCGGATACCTTCACGTCCAGTACGGCATTTGGCACCGACGCGACCGTGATGCCGGTTGTATGGAGTTTTTTCTACGTCGCGCCTGGTGTTGGTACCACTACTCCCAGTTTGTACCGGGTGTTTTACAACGGCAATACCAGGCTGGCCGCCGAGGAGTTGGTTTCCAACGTCGAAAGCATGCGGCTTCAATATGGCGAAAACACGACGTTGGACGCTTCCGGTGCGCCCACGCTTGTCGCCGATGTATGGCGTACCAGTGCGGCCGACGTGGCTGATTGGTCCAAGGTTGTGGCCGTCCGCATTGGATTGATGATGATCAGTTCTGAAGAGAACGTAAATCCCGGAGTCACACCGGTAACTCCCACGCTTCTCGGGCAGAGCTACACCTTGCCCACAGGGGCTTCGACCCAGCGGCTCCGAAAGGAGTTTTCAACCACGGTTGTCCTGCGCAACAGGGTGGCAGCGCGATGAAGCCGCATGCGAGATCGACTATGTCTGAAAAATTTTGTGCCATCGATTGCCATGTGAAGTCCGCCGGCGCGCCCAGGGCGGGCAGGAAAAGGCTGCGGGTTTCGTCGGTAAATCCCGCGCGCAGGCGGCAACGCGGCATGACCTTGTTGGTGGGCATGATTTTGCTCGTGATGCTGATGGTGATCAGCGTCGTCGGTTTTCGAAACACCACGCTGTCCGAGCGCATGACGGGTAATGTGGTGGATCGCAACATATCATTTCAGTCTGCTGAAAATTCGGGCAAAGAAGCATTGCAGGTCATCGAGTCGGGCAGCTTCAATGCGTCCACCATAGGCCATTACAGCCCGGCGCTTGCAAGCGGCGGCACCACGAATTTCTGGACGCAAGGCGATGGGGTTACCGTGGCTACGCCTGCCACGGGTTGCCCCACCACCACCCCGTTCAGCTGGACCAGTTGCGCCGTCGCCGTCACTACAAAGTACGCCAACAACGCGAATAACGCGCAATACGTGATTGAGTTGCTCACGCAGGTTTCAAGTGGCGGGAGCACTACGTCCACCTACCGGGTGACGTCAAGAAGTACCGGCGGGTCGGGCAATGCCGAAGTGGTATTGCAGGTTCTCTATACCAAAACGACCACCCCATAGTCAGTGCATTTAGGAGATTCAGTCATGATCAACCAGCTTGGTTTTTTCAGGCATGCGAATGCGGCCCCCGGAGCGCTCCGGCGTGGGAACTCTGTGGGTGCTTTGGGTGCGGCAGCAAGCCACAAAAGCATTTCAGGCTGCGTGTCGATTCTGCGGTCCGGGCTGCTGGGCCTGCTTGTACTGGCGGGTGCCGCGCCATGGACGACTGCCGTCGCCCAGACCACAGTGGATATCGCGAAGGTTCCGCTGCTGGCGCTGAAAAGTGCGCCAGGCCTGGTGATGATGACCATGAGCCGGGATCAACGGCTTTACTATTCGGCATACAACGACGCCAGCGACCTGGACGGTGATGGTGTTTTGGACGTCGGCTACGATGAGTCGATTACCTATTACGGTTATTTCATTTCCGACCGATGCTACAAGTACGACACGTCAGTTACCCCTAACCGTTTTGTGCCCGTATCGATTGCCAACGCGAGCACCGGCTGTTCTGCCAGTACCGGACGCTGGCACGGAAACTGGATGAACTGGATGGCAACATCCCGCATGGATGCCCTTCGGAAGGTGCTGTATGGGGGGAAACGCGTCACCGATACAGCTTCAACAACGGTACTTGAAGCAGCCCATATCCCGCCTGATGCGCATATCTGGGGCAAGGAATACCGGCCCGCATCGGTCACCGGAACAGACACCTACGACATTACCAAGTACACCCCCTTGTCTGCCCCCACCAGCGGCAAGATGCATCTCTTCATGATGAAGAGCGAGGGTACGGCAGGCTCGAACTCCATAGGTGTAAATCCGCCTTCGATGCGCGTGGTTCTGAACGTCGATGGATATATCGATCGTGCCTGGCTGTGGGCCTCAAGCGAACGACCTGTCGGGGGGGCGGCTGGAACCTCGTCGTATACACGACCTTCCGGCAGGTTGTCCAACCCAACATCCAGTGCGATTGGGTATGGCCTGCCCGGGTTTTCTACGGGAACAAGCTACTCCAGTCAGACTTTCCCGTACGCATACAACTACATCATCCGGGTGGAGGCCTGTGTCAACCTGAGCGGTGGGGTGGGCCGTGAGGCCGGGTGTACCGGATACCCCGCCTCTTCCCCGACCTCCTGGAAACCTACGGGCGTACTGCACGACTATTCGGTCAATGATCAGCTGAAATTCGGTCTTCTCACGGGTTCCTATACCAACAACTACTCGGGGGGGGTTGTGCGCAAGGATATCGGTAGTTTCCGGGATGAATTCAGTGCGACGACCGGCATTTTCAACAACACCGGCATCACCAAGACCATCAACAGCCTCACCAATTACGGCTTTGATATTACCGATCAGACTTACTATTGCAATGGCAACACATTCTTGTGGAACCGCCTGCGCAATCAGGGCGAGTGCAATATGTGGGGCGCCCCCGTTGCGGAGATGATGTACGAGGGCTTGCGCTATTTCACCGACAAGCAGCCGCTTGACGCGTTCTCTTCGGGGGTCGATGCCTCCACCAGTGCCGATACCCGGATAGGTTTGCCCTTGGTGACTACCTGGAGCAACCCTTTCAGGCCAGTCGCCTCGGGCGGCAGCCCGATTTGCTCGCGACCGGTCCAGATGGTGATTGCCGACCCTGTCACCAGCTTTGACTCCGACCAGTTGCCCGGCGCTAAGTTCACCCCTATCACCGGCCTCGGGACTGCCATCCCCACAACTGACCTGACCGGCTTGAATGTTGAGACGGAGGCGGATGCTATCTGGACGTCGGAATTTGGTACCGCGACGAAGAACTTTTTTATCGGTCAATCCACGGCTGCAAACGCCGACGGTAATCCGTCGGCCAAAGCAGCGACAACGTTCTCGTATTTGCGAGGCCATGCGCCGGACGAGACCAACACTCAAGGCAGCTATTACGCGGCGAGCGTTGCCCGATTTGGCCAGGTCACGGGTGTTAAGGTTCGTCCGGATGCTCTGACCCAGCCAACGACCGTCAAGGTGGATAACCTCTCGATCGCGCTTGGAACGGTCGTGCCAAAAATCGAAATGACTTATGCGGGTAAAAAGGTCTCTCTTGTTCCGCTTTCCAAGTCCGTTGCGGGATGCTCGCCAGGGCCAACGGCCAGTTTCAAACCGACCGGGTCGATCATGGGGTTTTTTGTGGACCGCATTGCCAATACCGCAGCGTCCAACACAGACGCCACCATCAATGGCGGGCGGCCTTTCATCCGCGCCATGGTGAGCTTTTCCGACATGGACGTCGGAGGTGACAACGAGGCGGACGCTAATGCGTATTACACGCTGTCGATTAACAGCTCGGGCAAACTCGTGGTGCAAATCGACAGCTATTACCAGGCTACTTGCGCTGAGCAGCATCTGGGCTATGTCATTTCCGGCACAACCGCGGATGGCGCCTACCTTGAGGTGACCGGCTTCAATACGTCGACGGCGACCTCTTTCTCCCTGGACACGATGACAACGCACAACCCGGCGCCGAAATCGGCCTCACGTACTTTCACGCTTTCCTCGGTTGCGACTGGGGCGACTTACGTACCGCACGATCCCCTGTGGTATGCCGCCAAGTACGGCGGAAGTGGTGTGTTGGACGACAACGGTGATCCGACCAACTATTTCAAGGTGACCAGCCCGGCGGACCTGCCCGCCCAAATGGGCAAGGCTTTCCGGTCGGCCGCTGCGCTGGCTGCCGTGGCCAGCACCAGCGTGGTGGGGGTGGGGCAGCGGAGTCTCGGTTCTGCAGCCATCTACCAGGCCAATTACGACTCCTTGACCTGGTCGTCGCGCATTTACGCCTTCCCGGTGGCCACCGATGGCACTTTGGCCGATACGCCGGTTTGGGAAGTTTCCACGAAGATTCCTGCCCCTGCTACGCGCAACAAGCTGTTTTTGGGACGAGGCGGCACGACGACGCCTTTTGCGTTGATTCCGACCGGCTTTACCTCATTGACTGCCGCGGAACAGGCTGACTTTGGCAGCGCCGCTATTTATTCCTATCTGCTGGGGGACAAGACTGCGGAAGAACGCAAGGGCGGGGGATTTCGCAACAGGGGCACTACCGCGGGGGCCGACTATGGCTCAGTGCTGGGCGATATCGTGAATTCCGATCCCCAGATCATTTCCAAAAAGGACTATGACTACGCGGCCAGTGACGCGACGTACACCACTTTTCTGACCAGCATCAACTTTGAAACGCTCGCTGTGGGCAGTAACGACGGGTTCTTCCACATTTTTGACGCGGAACCGGATGCAACGGGCGGGGGAGAGCTGCTGGGTTTCATGCCGCAAGCCGCCCGGAACAAAATCAAGGACCTGTCCGATCCCGCCTATCAGCATCGTAACTTTGTCGACGGCCCGATCGCCATCGGCCATGCAAAGATTGCGGTTCCCGGTGATGCGACCGTCAATTGGCGCACCGTTGTCGTTGGTACGGGCGGCGATGGCGTGCAAACCGTATTTGCCGTCAACGCGACGTCCAAGACGTTTACGGCCAACAGCATTCTTTGGGAAATCAACCAGTCTTCCACGGGTGTCGGAACAACGCTCGGCAATGTCATGGGCCGGCCGGCCATCGGAAAGCTGAATGACGGAACCTGGGTTGCGATTTTTGGAAATGGCTACAACAGCACCGCCGGTACGGCTAATTTGTATGTGGTCAGCCTGGATACCGGTGCCATTATTCGCATCATTCCCACCAATGCATCTTTTACCGGCAATGGCTTGGGTTCCATAGAGATCGTGCGCAAGACGACCGGCAACCGGGACACGATCGACTATGTCTACGGTGCCGATTTCAAGGGCAATATCTGGCGGTTCGACCCCAACGTCGCAACGGCTGCCGCCCTGATTTATTCGACTCCCACGGGCCGGCCTATCACAGCTGAAATCAAAGTAGGCCCCGCGCCAACGAGTGCTTTGACCACGGGCGGAAAAATGATCTATTTTGGGACTGGCAGCTATCTGGCCGCCACCGACCCGGCCAATACGACCGTCCAGGCTTTGTACGGAATCTTTGACAGCCTGGGCACCACCTCCAGTTCGACACCGTTCGCCACGGAGGCCAGCTTGTCGTCGATGACGATTACCGCCGCCGCGGGCGCGGATACGCGGACCACCTCCGCGGCCGACTCGCCAGCCTGGTATACCGTGGCGGGTAAAAAAGGATGGGTGGTCCCATTGACCGGCACCAATGTTGTTGCGGGCGAGCGTGTGATTGCGCCGCCGGTCCGTTATACGGTGGGCGGTCTTATAGATGCCTTCTTGTTCACTTCCATCGTGCCCAGCACCGATGAATGCCAGGCGGGCCTGGATGCATGGATCACCGGGGTTGACGCGATGACCGGGGGCTACAAAAAGGTATTCAGCACTCTGCTGCCGAATTCGGTGCGGATACGCGGCGGTTCACCGCGCGGGGTGTTCGTGTTGCAGGACGGCGGCGCACCGACGCTGTATATCAGCCAGACCATTTTTAACGGTCAAATCGAGGGCACTTCGTTTACGACCGGAACCGGCGGCACGCAAACCGTTAATATCAACGGGGTTGCAGGTACGACGCGCGTTATCTCCATAGGCCTGACTAACCCGACGGCCCCGGCCTCGGCAAGCCGGCAAGTGTGGCGCCAGTTGAAATGATCAGGGGAAGGGCGGGCCGCAGCTTCATACGCATAGGCCGGCCCGCTTCCGTCTTCAACTTTTAGCGAGAAGGAATGAAATTGAAATCCATTAAAAAAAATCGCGGCTTCACCTTGATCGAATTGATGGTCGTTGTGCTTGTCATCGGCGTGTTGTCGGCTATCGTGGTTCCTTCGTACCAGAGTTACGTTCAGCGCAGCCAACGCGCCGGCGCAAAATCGACTTTGCTCGAAGCTGCGCAATTCATGGAGCGTTATCGCTCCAGCAATTTCAAGTATGTTGATGCCAGCGGCAATGCGCCCTCGCTCCCTAGCGGGCTGCAAATCTCCCCCAACCAGGGCACCAAGCGCTACGACATCACGCTCTCGGCCGTCAATGCGACGTCCTTTACTTTGACGGCCACGCCCAGCGGCTGGGTGGACAGTCTTTGCGGCAACCTGACGCTCACCAACCTTGGCGTCAAGGGGCAGAGCGCGGGTGACAACGCGATTTGCTGGAATCGCTGAGAACGGCTAGCGCCTGACCTCATCGACCAAGGTCTTGAACTCGTCGATGTCCTCAAAGCTGCGGTAGACGCTGGCAAAACGCACGTAGGCCACTTTGTCGAGCTTCTTGAGCTCACGCATCACCAGCTCGCCCAGGCGGTTGGAGGCGACCTCGCGCACCCCCAGGCTCAGCAGCTTTTCTTCTATGCGCTCTATGGCCGAGTCGATTTGCTCGGTGCTGACAGGGCGCTTGCGCAACGCCAGGTTCATGGAGCCCAGGATCTTGCTGCGCTTGTACTCGATGCGCCGGCCGTCCTTCTTGACGATGGACGGGAAGGTGACGTCGGGCCGCTCATAGGTGGTAAAGCGTTTTTCGCAGGCGCCGCATTGGCGGCGGCGGCGTATGAAGTCGGCGTCCTCGGCCACCCGGGTTTCGACAACCTGGGTTTCAAGGTGGCCGCAAAAAGGGCATTTCATGGGTGTTGACCTGGATTTAAAGAGATCAATCTGTCCTTAGCCCATGGAGAGCGGCGCAGGATGCTATCAAAATTATAGTGCCTGCGCCGCCTATCGCGATCAGCGATAAACCGGGAAGCGGCTGGTCAAGGCGTGAACCTTGGCCCGGACCGCTTCCAGAGTGGCCGCGTCGCGCGGATTGTCGAGCACGTCGGCTATCAGGTTGGCCGTGGCGCGGGCTTCCTCGTCCTTGAAGCCGCGGGTAGTCATGGCCGGGGTGCCGATGCGCACGCCGCTGGTGACCATGGGTTTTTCCGGGTCGTTCGGGATGGCGTTTTTGTTGATCGTCATGTGGGCGCTGCCCAGCACGGCTTCGGCTTCCTTGCCGGTGATGCCCTTGGCGCGCAGGTCGACCAGCATCACGTGGCTTTCGGTGCGGCCGCTGACGATGCGCAGGCCGCGCTGCGTCAGGGTGTCGGCGACGATTTGCGCGTTCTTGACGACCTGCTGCTGGTAGGCCTTGAACTCGGGCGTCATGGCTTCTTTGAAGGCCACGGCCTTGGCCGCGATCACATGCATCAGCGGGCCGCCCTGCAGGCCGGGGAAGATGGCGCTGTTGATGGCTTTTTCGTGCTCGGCCTTCATCAGGATGATGCCGCCGCGCGGGCCGCGCAGGCTTTTGTGCGTGGTCGAGGTGACGATGTCGGCATGCGGCACCGGATTCGGGTAGACGCCTGCGGCCACCAGGCCGGCGTAGTGGGCGATGTCGACCATGAAGATGGCGCCGACGGCCTTGGCCACCTTGGCGAAGCGCTCGAAATCGATGCGCAGGCTGTAGGCCGAGGCGCCCGCGATGATCAGCTTGGGCTTGGTCTCGTGGGCCTTGCGCTCCATCGCGTCATAGTCGATCTCTTCCTTGTCGTTCAGGCCGTAGGACACGACGTTGAACCACTTGCCGCTCATGTTCAGGGCCATGCCGTGCGTCAGGTGGCCGCCTTCGGCCAGGCTCATGCCCATGATGGTGTCGCCGGGCTTGAGGAAGGCCAGGAACACCGCCTCGTTGGCCGATGCGCCGCAATGCGCCTGCACGTTGGCTGCCTCGGCGCCGAAGATGGTCTTGATGCGGTCGATGGCGAGTTGCTCGGCCACGTCCACGTGTTCGCAGCCGCCGTAGTAGCGGCGGCCGGGATAGCCTTCGGCGTATTTGTTGGTCAGCTGCGAGCCCTGCGCGGCCATGACGGCGGGCGAGGCGTAGTTTTCGCTGGCGATCAGCTCGATGTGCTGCTCTTGCCGGGCATTTTCAGCCTGGATGGCGGCGAAGATTTCGGGGTCGGTCTGTTCGACCAGGATGTTGCGGTGGTACATGATGGCAGTCCTTAAAGACGTGGTCCCTGCTATTCATGAGCCGCTCACAAAACCCTCCTGGCGTTGTTGCGCCGCCTTGCCGTGCTGGAGCACTGTCTGCGGCGTCGCGCCTAGCCAGGACCGCTTCGCTGGGTTTTGTGAGCGGCTCTAAAAGAAACAAGGGCTGCCCAGGCGAACGGCTGAACGCTTGGGCCCGACGGCTTTCAGCGGTGCGCTTCCCAGTGGTGTCCCACGTCAGCTTCGATGGTTGCGAAAAACCTCGAGCCTATCGCCAGTTGCGCACCTGGCTAGTGTAACTGAGGGCGCGTCAAACTTGCGGCGCGCCGTCCTATGGCCCCATGGCCGCCACCCTGAAAGCAAAAAGCCGGGCGCTGGCAGCGGCCCGGCTTTGCGACGCAGGCGGGACGGGCCCTCTGGCCGCGCCCCTACGGGATCAGGACTGGCTCAGCAGCGCCACTTTTTCGGGCGTCTTGCCCTCCGGGGCCGGCGTCTCGGACTTGCCGGGCAGGGAGGCCGGAACCGGGCGCGAACTGCCGCCGGGTTCGGTAAAGAAGGGCGAGGGCTTGCCGCGCTTGGACGCCGATGCCACCACGGCCAGCAGGCGGGCGTGTTCCCCCATCACCTTGCTGGCGTAGCCGCCGTCGTCTTCCATGTTGGCGGCGCCCACATAGTATTTGAGGCCACCCTCGATGGAGCCGGCGCGGGCAATGCATTCCTGCAGCACCTTGACGCCGACGCGCAGGTTGGTCACCGGATCGAAGGCCGCCAGCTTGCCGCCGAAGTTGTCGTACTTGTCGTGGTGCACCTTGGTCATGACTTGCATCAGGCCCTGGGCGCCCACCGGGCTTTGCGCGAACGGGTTGAAGCCGGACTCGATGGCCATGATGGCCAGGATCAGGGTGGGGTCGAGCTTGGCCTTCTGGCCGATGTCGAAGGCTTCTGCCACCAGCACGCTCAAGGGTTCCGGCGCCACGCCGTATTTCTTGCTGAGCCAGTAAGCCACCGCCGCCTGCTGGGCCGGCAGGTCCTTGGGATTGGAGGCCGTGGCGCGCTCGATGGCGGCTGGCTCGGTAAAGCCGATGGCCGCTTCCTGGCGCTGCTGCAGCCAAGTCATGAGCTTGAATTCACCGGCCTGACGCAAGTCGGGCCGGGCAGTCAGAGTGATCACCGCGAACACGACCGCCAGACCCAGAAGGGCGAAGCTGTTGTGGGTGATCTCGAAAAAGCCCTGGGCGATGTCATCAGCAATGGTTAAAACACTGCTGCGTACACTTTTCAAGTGCGCCTCAAGGCCGAATTGTCCTAGCGCTGTCATAGCACTCCTTTCTACGCTTGCAGGCCCTTTGGGGGCCAAGCAGGCTTTGATTGGGTCGCCATCAAACCAAGGCATGCCTTGTGGGTGTTGACCCCTGTTTGACGTTGCCGGCTTCTTTGGTGAAGGGGGCAGCGGAGATTCGGGTTGTCCCTAGGTTTCTGTGGGACTGGCGGGATTCTATGGGGTCGTTAAATAACCTGTCAATAATAACAAATCGTTTCTTTATGCCAAATAGACAAATAAAAACCTTGATTCCGGGCAGAACCCGCGTGAATCAAGGTAGTTACGGCCCTTTTTTGAGACCAAGCTCTAAGTTAAATTCGGCGTGAAAAATACCGGATCAGCGGATCGCGGGTCCGGCCGTAGGCGATTTCCGACGTCCCATGTGGGACGGTTGGGGCGATTTTGTGATCCCGGCCAGAGTCCGAAGGCTGCGGCAATCACTCCGGTCCCAGTGATTGAAAAGATGGTCTTGCCTGCGCGGTGGGAGAGGTTTAACCTGCAGTTGCCTGATTCATTTGGGCATCCAACCGGGTAACCAACCCCGGAAAAACTGGAAGCAATCACTTGCTTTCATCGCACTGGAGACGATTCATCTCTCCTTTGCGAAACCCGACGGCATGAGCATAAACGCCCGCCGTCAACCCCGGTCGGCCCAGCTGCCCGGGGTTTTTCTTTTGGGTGACCGTCTTTTTCAAATAAATCATTGACCGATTGGCGCCAGCGTTAAAAACTCGGCGCCTATGGCAATGAATGATCTGAAGAATAAATGGCGCAACATCGAATGGCGAAATACCGCAAAAACCCTGCCGGCACGCGCGGCCGGCGTGGCTCGTTCGCCCTTGTGGAGGCGCCGCGCCGCCTGGGCGCTGGGCGCGCTGCTGCTGGTCTGGGCACTGGCCTATGCGGCCATGCCGTCCATCCTCAAATCGCAACTCGAGAAGATTGCCTCTGAAAAGCTGGGCCGGCAGGTCACGGTGGGCGCGGTCGACTTCAAGCCCTGGTCGCTGGAACTCACGCTGAGCGACCTGACCATCGCCAAAGCCGGGGCCGCCGGCGCTCCCCAGGCTTCCCCCCAGGAAGTGCCCCAGCTGGCCGTCAAGCGCATATATATAGATGCGGAACTGGAATCCCTGCTGCGGCTCGCTCCAGTGGCCGACGCCGTGCAGATCGACGAACCCGTGGCCTTTCTGGTCCACAAAGGCGAAGGCCGCTACGACATCGACGACATCCTGGAGCGCCTGAAGACGCCCGCGGATCAGCCGGCCGGTGATCCGCCGCGCTTTGCGGTTTACAACATCGTGGTGAGCGGCGGGCGCATGGACTTTAGCGACCAGGCCGCCGGCAAGACCCATGAGCTGAGGGAGCTGAACCTCTCCGTGCCTTTCCTGAGCAACCTCAAGTCCCAGCGGGAGATCAAGACCTCGCCGCACCTGGCTTTTAAGCTCAACGGCAGCAGCTTTGACACCGCCGCCGAAGGCACACCCTTCGCCCAGACCCACAAAACCGACGCCACCTTCACGCTGCGCGGCTTTGACCTGAAACCCTACCTGGCCTACTGGCCGGCGAGCCTGCCTTACAAATTGCAAAGTGCCGTGCTGCATGCCGATGCCAAAGTAGCGTTTGAGCAGACGCCGGCCACGCAGGTGCGAATCTCCGGCACGGTGACGGCGGAAAAAGTGCGCGTACAGACGGCGGGCCAGGCGCCCGCGGCCCGTCCCGACATGCTCGCGTTTGAGCGGCTGCATGTGTACATGGCCGACGTGCGCCCCCTGGAGCAGTTCGTCAAGCTCGCGGCGGTCGAGTTGATCGCGCCCGCGCTGTCCGTGGTCCGCGACCGGTCGGGGCGGTTCAACCTGTTGCCCCCGGCCGCCACGCCCGCTACAAAAAATGAAGCAAATGCGCCGGATACCGCAAAGTCCGCCGCTGCGGCCAAGGCGCAGGCGACTACACCCTGGAAGGTGCAGGTGGCCCGTGTGGTGGTACGCGCGGGCAGCGTGAACTGGCTGGACGAAACCCTGGCTTCGCCCGCCGACATCCGCTTGGCCGGCCTGCAGCTCAATGCCACGGCCATCGCCATGCCTTTTTCGGCCGGCGCGCCGCTGCAGTTCGACGGTTCGGTAGGCCTTGAGCCGCCGGCCGCCCCTGTGCCCCCGCCCGTCAAGGCCGGCGCAAAGGCAGGCACCAAACTCGCCGCGCCGCAGGCCCCGGCCGCTCCGGCACTGCTCACTTTCCAAGGCAGCGCCACCGACCAAGCCGCCCAGCTCACGGCCAAGCTGGCCGCCTGGCCGCTGGGCATGGCCGCCAAATACGTGGGCCAGTTCCTGCTGCCGGCGCTGGGCGGCCAGCTCGATGCAGAGCTGGGCGTGAACTGGCAGGCGGCCAGCGGCGACAAGCCGCAAGTGCTGCAGCTCAGCGCGCCGCAACTCGCGCTGAGCGAGGTTCAGCTGGCCCAGGGCAAGGTCTCGCTGGTGTCGGTCAAGCGCGTGGATCTGGCGCAGGTGGACATCGACCTGACCGGCCAGAACTTCAAGGCCGCGAAACTGCTGCTGACCCAGCCCAAGGCCCTGGTAGAGCGGGGCAGCGACAAGCGCTGGATGTACGAGCGCTGGATGGTGAACTCCGGCGCGGCAAGGGCTGCGCCCCCGCCCACCGATGCCGCCACGCGGGCCAGCGCGCCCACCTGGGCCGTGGCCATCAACGACGTGCAGCTTGAAGGCGGCGCCATGTCGTTTTCCGACAAGGCCGGCGCCAAGCCGGTGGCTTTTGAGGTGACTGCGGCCAAGGCCCAGCTGGGCGGGCTGCTGCTCGACGACAGGCCCGCGTTCCGGGCCCAGGCCGCCAAGCCCATGCCGCTGACCGCCTCCCTGCGCCTGGCCTCCGGCCGTTTTGAGCCCGGCAAGGTGGATTTCGATGGCAGCCTGGGCCTGGCGCCGCTCCAGGCCCAGGGCCGGCTGCTGGTCGACCGGCTGCCGGTGCAGGCCTTTGAGCCTTACGTTGCCGACATCCTCAATATCGAACTGCTGCGAGCCGATGCCAGCTTCAAGGGTCGGGTGGCCTATCGCCAGACGCCGGGCGGGCCCCAGGCCCAGGTGACGGGCGACGTGTCGCTGGAAGAGCTGCGCGCCAACACGCTGGCCCCCAGCGAAGACCTGCTGGCCTGGAAAGCGCTGAATCTGCGCGGTCTTCACGTAGCGCTGGAGCCGGCCAAGGCAACACGCGTGGAGGTCAAGGAGACCGTGCTGACCGACTTTTTCGCGCGTGTGATCGTCATGCCCGACGGCCGCATCAATCTGCAGGACCTCGTCAAATCCGGGGAACCCGCGGGAGGCGCAGAGACCACCGCCGCGGCCGCCGCGCCGGCATCCGCGCCCGCGGCCCCACCAAAAACGACGATTGCCGATGCGAAAGGCCCGCAGGCCGCGGCGGCCCCGGCCCCCATCGTGAACTTCGGCCCCATCAGCCTGATCAACGGCAAGGTGCTGTTTTCCGATCGCTTCGTCAAGCCGAATTACTCGGCCGACCTCAGCGACCTGACCGGCAAGCTCAGCGCCTTCTCGTCGGTGGCGCCCGCGCCTGCGGGTGGTGCGGTGGCGGCCCCCAATATGGCGGACCTGGAACTGCGCGGGCGGGCCGAGGGCACGGCCTCGCTTGAAATCCTGGGCAAACTCAACCCCCTGGCCAAGCCGCTGGCGCTGGATATCAAGGGCAAGGTGCGCGACCTGGAGCTGCCGCCGCTGTCGCCATACTCGGTCAAATACTCGGGCTACGGCATCAACCGCGGCAAGCTCAGCGTCGACGTGAGCTACCTGGTGCAGCCCGACGGCAGGCTCACCGCCACCAACAAGGTGATCCTGAACCAGCTCAGTTTTGGCGAGAAGGTGCCTGGCTCCACCGCCAGCCTGCCGGTCAAGCTCGCCGTCGCGCTGCTGGCGGACCGCAATGGCGTGATCGACATTGACCTGCCCATCAGCGGCTCGCTCAACGACCCGCAGTTCAGCCTGGGCCCCATCATCGTCAAAGTCATCGTCAATGTGATCGTCAAGGCCATCACCGCGCCTTTCAGCTTGCTGGCCAACGCCTTCGGCGGCGGCGGCGAGGAGCTCAGCATCGTGGGCTTCGCGCCCGGCAGCGCCGAACTGCGCCCCGAAGCCAAGGCCGGCCTGGACAAGGTTGCCAAGGCCCTGGCCGACCGGCCATCGCTGCAGCTCACCGTGGTGGGCACCAGCAGCGTGGAGGCCGAGCGCGAGGGCTTCAAGCGCGAGCGGCTCGATTCGCTGGTGCGCGCCGAAAAACGCCGCATCACGGTGAAGGAGGGCGGCACCACCTCGGCCGCCGTCAGCATCAGCCCGGCCGAATACCCGGAGCTGCTCAAGGAAGTCTATAAACGCGCCGACATGCCCAAGCCGCGCAACCTGATAGGCTTGGCCAAGGATCTGCCCGTGCCCGAGATGGAAAAACTGCTGCTGGCCGACATCAAGGTCAATGATGACGCCATGCGCGAGCTTGCCGTGCAACGCGGCGTGGCGGTGAAAGACTATCTGGCCTCGCGCGAATTGCCGCCCGAAAGGCTGTTCCTGGGCGCGGCCAAAGCCGTGCCGCCGGAAGCGAAATGGACACCCCGCGCGGAGCTGAATTTGGCGATGCCTTAAAAAAGGCGAAAATAGCACCAGCGCTTTATTGATAAAGCTTTTATGGGGTCAGGGCCAATGCGCGCAACACGGGTTGCGCGGCGCGGTCTCCCATCCATTCCAATACCTGCTGCCGCTGCGCAAATCTCCCCTCACGAGGAGGTCTTGCGGGCGGCGGCAACTATTTTTTTGACCTTGCGTTCCCATGTTTAAATCTTCAAAACCCGACACTCCCGCCGTGAAAACGCCATCCACCAAGCAGGCCGAAGCCCATCCGCTGGACGGCCTGACCGGCGGCGCGTTTTCCGCGCCCACCTCGGGCGAGCGCGCCTCGCGCATCCGCAGCTGGCTGGCCACCGAGCCCACGGCCGAGCAGATGGCCGAGGTCTACAAGGACCTGTCCAACCGCGACAAGGGCGCGGCCAAGCCGCTGAAGGAAAAGCTCGACGAGATCAAACGCAGCAAGGGCCAGGAAGCCGTGGCTGCCGAGTGGGCCGAAAAGGCCCAGGCGCTGCTGGCCGTGCCCAAGCTCAACCTGGCCGATGCCCTGGCCTGGCAGCGCGACGCCGCCAAGGCCGGCGCCCCCCTGTCCAAGGAACCGCTGGCCGGCCTGAAGGCGCAGCTGGCCGAGCGCGTCAAGACCATTGAAGACCTGCAGCACCGCACCCAGGTGCAGCGCGAGGCCGCCGTGCTGATCGCGCAGCGCATCGAGGTGCTGTCCATCAAGCCCTGGCGCGAAGCCGAAGGCGCGCTGGACACCCTGAAGGCTGACGTGGCGCACTGGCAGGGCCAGGCCGACGAACTCACGCACGATGCCAACTGGGCCAGCGTGGACGCCAAGTTCCCGCCGCTGCTCGACGCCTCGCGCGGCCAGTTGCTGGCCGTGTGGGAGGCCTTCCAGGGCGCGCTGGCCCAGGCCGTCAAGGCCGCCGAAGACACTGCCGCGCCTTTGCCCGCCGTGCCCGTGTGGGCCGACGAACTGCGCGCCGCCCGCGGCCAGGCTCCCGCAGAAGGCGAGCAGTCCGCGCGCGCGCCCAAAGCCAGGATCGATCCGGCCGTGCTCAAGGAGATGCGCGAAAAATCGTCGGCCGTCGTGCAGGCCGCACTCGCCAAGCTCGAGCATGAGGTCACCGAAGGCCATGGCAAGTCCACACCCAAGGTCGCGGCCGAGCTGCGCCAGGCGCTCAAGGAACACATCCGCAACATTGACAGCAAGCTCGAAGCTGCCGCGCATGCCGCGCTCACCGCGGCCGGCGAACTCGAAGGCTGGCAGCGCTGGCGCGCCGACCAGATTCGCGAAGAGCTGGTCGTCAAAGCCGAAGCGCTGGTGGCCAAGCCACTGGGCGGGCGCAAGCAGCAGGAAGCCCTGCGCGCCATGCGCGAGCAATGGAAGACCAGTGACCAGGGCGGCACGCCCAACCACGCGCTGTGGAAGCGCTTTGACGACGCCTGCAATGAAGCCCACAAGGTCGTCGAGGCCTGGCTCGAGAAAGTGAAGGAGCAAAGCGAAGCCGTCAAGGCCGAGCGCAAGCTGCTGATCGACGAGGTGCTGGCCTGGGCGGAAGCCAACAAGAGCAACACCGACTGGAAGCACCACATCCGCAGCCTCAATGGCTTTGTCGAGAAATGGCGCGAAGCCGGCCACCTGGGCGAAAAGGCTTTTGCCGAAATCCAGCCCGTGTGGAAGGCCGCCATGGACACGGCCGACGCGGCGCTGACCGCCGCGCGCAGCGAAAGCATCGCGCGCCGCAAGGCCATGATTGAAGAAGCCGCCGTGCTGGGCGCCGAGACGCAGCTGCGCATAGACGCCGTCAAGTCGCTGCAGCAGCGCTGGCAGCATGAGGCGCAGGCCGTGCCCATTGAGCGCAAGCAAGAGCAAAAAATGTGGGACGCTTTCCGCAAGCCCATAGACGACGCCTTCCAGCGCAAGACCGCCGAGCGTGAAAAAGCCGCCGCGGCCCTGGGTGAATACGACCGCATGGTGCTGGAAGCCTCCAAGGCCGTGGAAGCCGCCACCGCCAGCGGCGACGCGCAGAAGATCCATGCCGCCGCCAAGGCGCTGGAAGCCATTGTGCGCGGCCAGGTGCCCGTGTCCGCAGCGGCCCCCGCGCCCGCAGCCGCAACGCCTTCCGTGGAAGCCACGCTGGCGGCCGCGGGCAGTGAGCCAGCCGCTCAGGCCGCCGAGCCTGTCGCCGATGCTGAAACCGCCGCGGCCGCTGAATTTGCCGAAGCCGGCGAGCCGGCCAGCGCGCCCGCTGAACCACCCCCCGCACCCAAACCTGCGCCCAAGCCCATCGTGGCAAGGCGCGGTGACGACCGCCCCGGCATGAAAAAAGCCGACCCCGTGGCTGCGGGGCGCGGCGGCAAGTTCGGCGATCGCAAGGACGCGCGTGCCGGTGGCAAGCCGGGCGGCCCGCGCCAGAGCACCGACAACAAGTTCGAGCCCTACCGTCCCGACCGCGATGCCCGCCCGGGCCGTGACGAGCGCGGCCCGCGCGGCAGCGAGCGCCCGGCTTTTGAAGAGCGCGGCCCGCGCCTGAGCGACGCCGCCTTCCGCGCCCAGCGCGAAGCCTTTGAAGCGGCCAACCAGGCCCTGAAAAAGCTCGCCGTGCAGGCGCACGGTGAGGTGCTGACGCACCTGCTCAGCGCCTGGGAAAAACGCGACCCGGCGCAGTTGCCCAGTGCGCAGGAGCTCGGCAAGGCCGTGCCGCCCGCGGTGCGCAACCGCTGGGTGCAGGCCGTCAGCACGCCTTCGGGCAAGGACGCCTCTGAAGCGTTGCTGCGCCTGGAAATCGCCGCCGACCTGCCCACCCCCGCCGAGCACATCAGCGCGCGCCGCATGCTGCAACTGCAACTGCTTACCAAGCGCAACGCGCCCGCGCCGGCCGAAACCTGGGGCGAAGACACGGCCCAGGTGCTGGCGGCCGACTTTGACACCGGCAACGCCCGGCGCGTGCAGAACGTGCTCAAGGCCCTGCTCAAACGATGATCGCTACGGTCGCTGCTGAGGTTTTGCCACAGGAGCGGCAGCAGAGCTTAGGCGAGGAAATCGCCAACAGCATCAGCCACGGCGTCGCGCTGCTCGCCGCGATGGCGGCGGTGCCTTTCCTGGTCATGGGCAGCGTGCGGCAGGGCGATGCCATCGACATCGCGGGCGCCTCGGTGTTCGCCGCCAGCATGGTGTTGCTGTATTTCACCTCCATGCTGTACCACGCGCTGCCGGCGGTGCGCGCCGCGCGCGCCAAGAGCGTGTTCCAGGTTCTGGACCACGGCGCGATCTACCTGCTGATTGCCGGCACCTATACGCCATTCACCCTGGGCGTGCTGCGCGGGCCCTGGGGCTGGACGCTGTTCGGCCTGGTCTGGGCCATGGCGCTGGCCGGTGTGGCGGTCAAAGCCGTCGCGGGCATACGCTACCCCCGCGTATCCACGGTGCTCTACCTCGCGATGGGATGGATTGCGGTGATCGCAGTCAAGCCCATGCTGGAACTCATTCCAGGCTGGGGCTTGTTCTGGCTCGTGGCCGGCGGGCTCTTCTACACCTTGGGCGTTGGTTTTTTCGCCACCGATTCCAGGCTGCGTTACGGGCACTTCATCTGGCACCTGTTCGTGGCGGCGGGCACCGCCTGCCACTGCGTGGCCGTGCTGTACTACGCGACCTAAGCGCCGGGGCCGCGCCGGCCGCTAGGAAAGCAGCCGGATCAGCATATCCGGATGAATGCCCCAGCCCGCCAGGCCGGCCAGGCCCATCATCACGCCAAAACCCGTGGGCACCAGCGCCAGGAAGTAAAGCCACCAGAAATGGGTCAGCGCCGTCACAGCCAGCAGTGAAATGGCAATGGCCAGCAGGGCGTCGGCCAGGTCGAACTGGTCGTCGCGAAAATTGGCGGCGTCATAGTCTTTCTGGTCCTGCTCGGCTTGTGTTTTCAGCTCGTCTTTCTTTCTGGCCTGCTCGGCCGCGAGCTGCTCGTACTGCGCAATGGCCTTCTGGTAGCTGGCTTGCTCCGACGCGGGCTGTGACGGGGCGGCCAGCCGCAGTTGCAGCAGCGTGCCTTTGGCGACTTCCTCGCGGATGTTGCGCGCCTGGTAGAAGTTCCAGTGGTCCAGCTTGTTGGCCTGCGCCTGCTGCATCGCCTGGACGATGTTGTCGTCCTTGACCTTGCAGATGCCCATGAAGGTGGCCAGCAGGGCAATCGTGATGGCCACGAACTGGTTGAGCTTGCGGAACTGCGCAAAAGATGCATCGTCGGCGTCGTCGCCCTTGGCAACTTCAAGGGGATCTATATCCATGGGAAGGACCTGTTCATGAAAAGGGTTCAAGGGCAAGCGGGTTGCAATGGTACCTCGCGCCGTCAGTCTGGTTGGGCCCATGCCGATGGGCGTGCCGTCGATGGGGTCCGCCAGCCGTGCGCCCGGCACCGCCGCAAGCTCAGCGGGCCGCTTCGATCAGGTGGGCAATTCCGTCATAGCCCAGTCGGCGCGCGTGCTGCAGCGCGTTCAAGCCGTCATTGTCGATCAGAGCCGTGTTTGCGCCCGCCGCCAGCAGGCGCTGGACCACGGCCGTATGGCCTCGCATGACAGCCAGAATCAAGGGTGTGCGCCCGGCCGGGTCGGCCGCATTAAGCGGCGCGCCCTGCTGCAGCAGGCGTTCCAGCTGCTGCAGGTTTCCTGTGTAGGCCGCTTGCAACAATGGTTTGGCCAGGTAAGGTAGCACGGCGGCCGGTGCCCCCAGTGAGCGAGAGTGCAGCCCCGGGCTCTCCCGTTTTTGTTCTGCCGTCGCGGTGGATGCTTCAGCGGGCATGGGGCTCGAGGGGGCTATTGCGCGCGAGCTTGTTGCCGTATCGGCCTGGCGTGCGGCGGCTGCGGACCTGGCAATGTCTTGTGTCAAGGCCGGAGCGGGAGGGGGCGGGGGGGGCGCAGCAGCTGGCGCCGGCACCGTGGCTGAGGGCGTCGCCCCCCCCGGAACTTGCGCGGTGTGCGCTTCGGCCTTGGCGGCTACCTGCCCGGTTGCGGCGGGCTGGGGTGCGGATTTTTCGGCGGCAGGCTTTGCGGGCGCCTTCAAGCCGGGAGGCTGCAGGCTTTCGGTAGCCGCACCTGTGGTACCGGTTTTCGGTTGCGGTACCTGTGGTGCGGGGGGTGCCGGGACGGCTGCGGGAGCGGGTGCAGGCGTTGGGGTAGAAGACGCGGCAGGCGGTGCGCTGGCGCTGGGTTGCCCAAACACCAGGTCTTTTTCCTCATCGGTTCCCCGCTCGAATTGCAACACCAGCAAACTCGTCAAGCCCGCCAGCGCCAGGCCGGCAAGGGCGGATATCTTCCAGCGCGATTGATTGGCAGCGTGTGCCTGCGTTTGCATGGCGCCAACGGCAGGAATGCCTGCAGCCGGCGTCTTGCCCGCCGCGATCACCATCTGCGCATGCGCACGCACGGCGTCCCGCACATGCGCGCCGGGGCGGCGCGTGTCCTGAGCGCTGGCCTCGCGGTAGCGCTGTGTCAGCTCGTCGCCGGGCGGGCTGCGGTCTGGCTCTGTCATGCAAACTCCTGTAGCTGCTGGCGCAAACTGTTTCGTGCATAGCGCAGGCGGCTTTTGGCGGTTTCAAAGTTCACGCCGGTGGCCTCGGCAATGCCCTCTACGCTGAGGCCTGCTTCAGCCTGCAGCAAGAAGGCTTCCCGCTGTTCGCGCGGCAGCCGTTCCACCGCGTCGATCAGCGCCGCGGCCTGTTCGCTGGACTCCAGCCGGCGTACCGGGCCGAAGCCGGAGTCGGCCGCCAGCGTATCGCCCAAGCCCAGGCCCTCGTCATCTTCGCCGTGCGCATCGATACTCACGTGCCGCTTGGCCGTGCGGAAGTGATCGACCATACGGTTGTGTGCCATGGTGAACAGCCAGGTCTTGAAGCGTGCCGAAACGGTATAGGTGGGGGCGCTGCGCGCCACCGCAAACCATACATCCTGCAGCAGATCGTCGGCTATGTCCTGCACGCGCACGCTGCGAAAAACATAGCGCCACACGCTGAGCTCGTGGCGCGCATAGAGCGCATCGAATGCCGCTATGTCACCGGCCGCATAGCGCAGCATCAGCGATTCGTCGCTGTCTTCGGCTGCATTGTTGGTCCTGGCGCTGGGCATGCGCCACATTATCGCTGCGCAGAACACCACACGCAGTGAGTGAACAAGCAAGCTCAACAGTCAATAGGGATCCGGAACATAAGAGAAACTGCGGGATTCCGGAAACGGATTGGGACCGGGAGCGGCAGGTGCCGGCTCGCGGATTACGCCGCTGGCAATCAGGTTCTCGCGGCTGTCGTAGCGGATGCGGATGACTTCGTCGGGCAGTGCCTGCATGCGCGAGAAACTGGTGTGCGACGCCACCGAGCTTTCGCGGGCGCCATGGCCTGTGCCCAGCCGGGACTGCGGCAAGGCGTCGGCCGCCGGCCTTTTTGCCAGGCTTTCGGCGGAAGCTGGCGCCTGCCCGCCGCCGGCGCGGTCCGCCAGGGCGGATTCGTCCTCGGCCTGCGGTTGTCTGGACGAAGCCTCCGATGGCGCCGCCGGTAGCGGCATGCTTCGCAGGTTTCCGGGCCACTCCGGCTGGCGCTCATTGCGGCTGGAATAAGGGGATGGAGGCGGTGGCGGCGCCTGCACCACGGGCTCGGGCGGACGCTCGCGGAAGAGCGCCACACCGATCACGCCCACGTTGGCCGGCCTGCCGGTGCGGCCGGCGTAAGAGTCTCCCAACGCGGAAAACTCAAACGCGGCGACTTCGCGGCTGCTTTTGCGCCAGCCGGTCATCTGGTAGTGCTGCCACGGTGAAAACACGTAGCCGGTCTGGTTCCAGGCGGCGGTTTCGCCGCTCAGCACATTGACGCCGTCGACGGCGGTGACGGCCAACACCCGTTCGCCGAGCTTGTTGCTGACGGCAATCGCGTATTTGGCGCCGTACTGGCCGGCCACCCAGTATTCGCCCCGGTGGTAGTACAGCGGCAGTGTGGCGCCGGTGCTGCGGTCTATCACGGTGACATCGGCCAGGCGGCCTACGGCATGCGCCGGCAGCGCCCAGGCAGTCAGGGCCAGGAGGATGGAGGCGGGGAGAAGTGTCGGTTTCATGGGGGCTCCAGGAGATGGTGGAGCTCCATGAAACGAGGCCAGCGGGAAAATGGGGTTAAGAAGGGTAAAAGAAGCCCCCAAAACCCTGGCTTGCGGGTTTGACGCCGCCGTTTCCCCGCTTATTTGGCGGGAATGAAGAATTTGTCGAACAGCACCGTCAGAGCCGGAAAATCCCGGGTAAACCGTTCGCGGTTGACGAAGTAGGCCTCGCAGGCCACGGCGAAAAACTCGGCCGGCGAACTCGCGCCGTAGTCGTCCAGCCACGGCGGCTCGGCGCCGAAGCGCTTGGCCATGGCGACTTTCTCGCAAAACTCGTCATAGGCCGGCTGCATCACCGAGTGCCATCCGCTCAGGGCGCTGCGGGTGGGCAGGGGCGGGCAGCCGTCGGCCGCGCCGTCGCGCATGTCCATCTTGTGGATGAATTCGTGGATCACGATGTTGTGCCCATGCTCGGCTGCGCTACCCGCGGCGGCCACGTCCTGCCAGCTCAGGGTGACGGGGCCGCCGTCCATGGCTTCGCCCAGCAGCTCTTCGCTGTAGCGGTGCACCACGCCGGCCTGGTCGGTGACTTCGCGGCGCGCCAGCATCGCACCGGGATGCACCACGATGCCCTTGAAGTCGTCATACCAGCGCAGGCCCAGGTGCAGCACGGGCAGGCAGGCCTGCGCGGCGATCGCGACGGCCATCTCGTCGGTGACCTTCAGGCCGTGCGCGCCGGTGAACTCCTTTTGCTTGAGGAATTTTCCGGCCATCTCGTGCAACTGCTGCAGTTCAGCCACCGGACGGCGGGCCAGGAAGGGGAACTGCAGCAGGGTGTCCATCCACAGGGTATCGGGAATGGTCTTGGTGGGGGCGCTCTGGCGCCCCAGCGTTCTTAACCAGTTCAGCATGGGGTGGGTGTCTTGGTCGTAAGCAAGGCTTTAGGAAAGGGAAAAGAGGATTAGCACAGGGCGATGCGCTGCAGACCGCCGGCGGACAGGCGCAGCACGTCGGCACGCGGAACCGGGGCGGCCAGGTCCCAGTCGCTGAGCACCACCCGCGCAAAGCCCTCGCCCAGGTCGTGCTGCGCCGGCTTGTGGGTGTGGCCGTGAATCAGGGTGGTAGCCTTCGCCG
Organism: Polaromonas sp. CT11-55; assembly: GCF_047303325.1. Taxonomy (NCBI): domain Bacteria; kingdom Pseudomonadati; phylum Pseudomonadota; class Betaproteobacteria; order Burkholderiales; family Comamonadaceae; genus Polaromonas; species Polaromonas sp. CT11-55. Next base: position 31,374 of record NZ_JBKBEX010000032.1, read on the forward strand.
CTCGCAGCCATTGGCGCGCGGCCCCGGCATCGACGTCGGCATAGGATGCGCCCGATTGCTTGCGCGCCTCGCTTTGCCGGCGCAGCGCGCGCGCGATCTCCTGGCGCTCCGCCAAGGGCTTGGCCAGGAAGGCGTGCTGCCAGTCGGCGCCGCGCACCTGCCGGCGGAATTCCATGTAGTCGGTGTCGTCCAGGCACAGGGCGTCGCCGTGCGACAGCAGCCAGCGCCGGCCAGAGCCCGCGGGAAACTCCAGCACGGTCGGGTCATGCAGCAAGGTGGTGTTGCACAGGTCCATCAGGGATTGGCCCACCAGGAAGTCGCGGTTGCCGTGCATGAAAAAGAGCGCCAGCCGGCCGGCTGCTTCGCCCATGGCGCGCGCGCAGCGCGCGTCAAAGCCGGCCGAGGGCGCATTCAGGTCCTGGCCGACCGCATCGTCACCGACCCAGACTTCAAACAGGTCGCCCAGGATGAAGACCGCGTCGGCGGGCGTGCCTTCAAGGTAATGGTGCCAGGCCTCGAAGGTGGCCGGCTCGCCGGCCTGCAGGTGCAGGTCGGAAATGAAGTCGACCGTGCGCCAGGACGGCGGCGCCAAAAGCTCCGCTATCTCTGGAACGGTCGTGGGGGTGTTCACCGGCTGGGTGAGCGGGCTGCGGTCGGGCTCAGTCCAGAGAGATGGCTCTCTGGATGATCACGTCTTCCATGGGCACGTCATCGTGAAAGCCCTTGCGGCCGGTCTTGACGGCCTTGATCCTGTCGACCACGTCGGTGCCGGCGATCACCTTGCCGAATACGGCATAGCCCCAGCCAGAAGCGCTGGGAGCGGTGTGGTTCAGGAAGCCGTTGTCGGCCACGTTGATGAAGAACTGCGAACTGGCCGAGTGCGGCGCGTTGGTGCGCGCCATGGCGACCGTGTAGTTGTCGTTCTTCAGGCCGTTGTTGGCCTCGTTCTCGATTTCAGCGTCGGTGGGCTTTTGCTTCATGCCGGGCTCGAAACCACCGCCCTGCACCATGAAGCCGGGGATCACGCGGTGAAACACGGTGTTGTTGTAGTGGCCCTTGTTCACGTAATTCAGGAAATTGGCGACGGTCTTGGGCGCCTTGGCGGCATCCAGTTCCAGTGTGATGACGCCATGTTCGGCGATGTGGAGTTCGACTTTGGGCTTGCTCATGATGGTGTCCTGTAGGGGAAGGCGGTGAGGTTAATTGACGAGGGTTGCTGATTTGATGAGGACGGGCGTTTTGGGAACGTCGGTCGGGAAGGGGCCGCCCGCGCCGGTCGGCACCGACTTGATCCTGTTGACCACGTCCATGCCGCTGACGACCTTGCCGAAGACGGTGTAGCCGTACAGCTGGGGCGCGTTGACGAGCTGGGCGCGCGGGGTGTTTTCGTAGACGCGGCCCTGGTATTCGAATTTGGGCACCGGGTCGCCGGGCGGGATGACGGTGGGGTCCAGGAAGTCGTTGTCCTTCACGTTGATGAAGAACTGCGCCGACGCGGAATTGGGGTCGTTGGTGCGCGCCATGGCCAGGGTGCCGACCACGTTCCTCGGGCCGCCTTTGGCGAGCGCCTCACGGCCTTCGTGCGGCACGGGCGGGCGGGTTTTTTTCTCGGCGTAGGTGGCGTCGTAGCCACCGCCCTGCACCATGAAGTTGCTGATCACGCGGTGAAAAATCGTGCCGTCGTAGTGCTTGTCCCTGACGTATTGCAGGAAATTCTCGACGGTCTTGGGGGCCTTGTCGGGATAGACCTCAACCACGAAGTCGCCCTCGCTGGTGGCGAACTTGACTTTGGGCGCGTTTTGCGCGAGCGCCGGGCCGGCCAGCAGGGCCAGGCTCGCGGCGGCGACCAGCGCGAAAGCCGCGCGGCGCAAGGGGGAATGGAGGGAATGGAGAAAAGAGGCCGCGGACATCGCCGGCCTTGGGTGAACTGCCATCAAATGGCTCCTTCGAAAAATATTTTCCACTGACTGCCCTGGCGGACCCAGTACTGGCGCTTGGTGCGGCCGGTTCTGGCGCCCTTGACCAGCTCGCCAAAGGTTACCACCATCGTGTCGGCGCTGTCGGTCCAGCGCAGGTAAGACACGTCCTTGAGCTGGATACCGCGCCCACCCAGCTGCTTGAGCTCGCTCTGCAGGGCCGGCGTCCACTCAGCCAGGGTCTTGCCGTAGCTCGTGAAGTCGGGGGTGTACCAGGCGGTGAGCTTGGCGATGTCGCCGCTGGACTTGGCGCTGTGCCAGTCCTGCAGCACGTTTTCAAACGATTTGATGTCGGACGCCAGCGATTGCGGCGCCACCCATTTGAGGCTGTGCGCGATGACGACGGGCGTGCTGCGCACTTCGACGGTGCGGATGATGCGTTCCAGGTCGGGATTGGCCAGCACGACACAGCCGTCGGTGGACAGCGGCGCCCGCGAAAACTGCGCCGGCGGCGTGCCATGCAGCCAGATGCCGCCGCCGGTCTTGCCGCGCTTGACGTCAAGCTGGTTGGGATAGTTGATGGGCAGCGCGCCCGAGCCGTAAAAGTCGCGCAGCGATTTGGGGTCCAGGTTGCTGGTGATGAAATACACCCCTAGCGGCGTGCGCAGGTCGCCCTCGACGGATTTTTCAATGCCGGACTTGCCGACCGAGATGTAGTAGTCGGCCACCAGCTTGATGCCGGTGGGTGTGTTTTCAAACAGGTAGAGGCGCGACCTGGAGGCGTCGACGGCGATCGCATGCTTGTTGCGCGGCGACAGCGCCAGGAACTGCGAGGGCACGGTGCCCGGCGCCGGGCGCTCGCGCAGCGCGCGCAGCCGAAGCAGCGATTCCTGGCGCAGCTCGGCCAGCAGCGGGGCTGCGGCCTTGTTGGCGGTGATTTCGGGCACGTCGCCGGGCGCGCGCAGCGGGCGCGTGAAGCCGGCCAGCAGGTCGCCGTAGACCAGTTGCGCGAGCTGGAAGTTGGGGTGGTCCTTGACCAGGCTCTCGGCCTTGCGCAGCGCCTCGCGGGGGGCGGCCTGGCCGATCAGCTTGTAGATTTCAATCAGGCGGGCTTCCGCCTCGCCGTCGCGTGCTACGCGTTGCGGCGCGGCGGCGGGGCGCGCGACGGCCTTGGTTGCGGCTTCCGCGCGCGCCGGGGCGAACACCGGCAGCAGGCAAGGGGCCACGAAAAAAAGGGCTGTGAGCGCCTTTTTCATGCAGGTTTCCACGACAGTTTGCCGGCCGGCGAAGAAGGTGGGCAATGCACTTGGGTCAGGTCGGCCGCCGGCGATTAACCGCCCGTGGATTCCTTGACGATCACCCAGCGGTCACCCACCTTGGCGAGGTCCAGGGTCTTGCGGCTGGAAATGTTCAGCGAATCGGCGCTGTAGTCCTGCTTGAAGCGGGCCGTGGCCTTGTTGCCCTGCACCGAAATCGACAGGTTGGAAAGCTTCACGCTGATTTTGGACTTGCCGACGATGCGCGTGCGGCGGTCTTCTTCCCAGGCCTTGCGGGCCTGCTTGCCGGGTGGCTCGAAGTTCTGGCCGTAGCTGCCGAGATAGCCGCTCATGTCCTTGTCGGACCAGGCCTGGGCCCAGCCGCGCACGGCGGCTTCGACTTCCTTCTCGGCGCCAGTGGTGGCGGCGGGTGCGGGTGCAGGTGCCGGGGTGGCGGCAGCGGGCGCCGACGCCGCGGCGGGTGCTGCCGTAGCGGGAGCGGCCGCAGGCGCGGGCTTGGCGGCCGGTGCGGGGGCTGCCGGCGCGGCGGCCGTGACCTGGCCGGATGCCTGGGCGCCGGCGGCGGGCTTGGCGGCTGCTTGCGGCTGGGCCTTGGCGTCGGCCGAGAACAGGTTGCGGATCAGGGCCAGCTTGGGCGGAACGGCCGCGTTGCCGCCGTCCAGCTGCAGTGCCTTGCTATAGGCCTGGCTGGCCAGGCGGGCGTAAACGTCGCCCAGGTTTTCGTGCGCGGTGGCGTAGCTGGGGTTGGTGCGTATGGCCATTTCCAGCGCGGCGCGGGCCTTGTCGAACTGGCTCTGGCCGGCGTACAGCACAGCCATGTTGTTGTAGGGTTCGGGGAGCTCGGGGTAGTCTTCGGTGATCTTGGTGAAGGTGGCGATGGCCTCGTTGGCCTTGCCGGTTTCGGTCTGGATCACGCCCTTGAAGAAACGCATTTGCGGGTCGCGCGGCTTGCTGGCGAGGTATTGGTCCACTTTGGCCATGGCTTCGGCAAACTGGCCGGCGCGCATCAGGCGGCTGACATCGGCATAGTCGTCGGCATGGGCCGCGGACATCGACAGGGCGGCGGCAGCCACCAGCAGGCGCAGGACGGCTGACAGGGGTTTGCGTTTAAAAAAGTTTTGCGTGGGCATAAGAACTTCTCGCTATTGTTTTGGGTCCCCTGGGGCTGTTTGAGGGCCGTGGGTCGAAAATTGCCATAAACGGCCCGGCTTTTCAGGTGGCCAGAGGGGCCGCTGAATGTTGTCCATCGGGCTGGATATACTGGCCGATTGTAGCTGAGGGGGTATAGTCCATGGCCGCCCGGATTCCGTACTTTTCCGTTTTGTCGCAGGTTTTTGCGCGTATGCCAACCGGCCCTTGTCCGCTCTTGGCGTCCATGAGATAAACCTTCCTGTTCCCCCTGTCCAATTGATAGTCGGTTTTCGACCGATGTCTTCCGCCGCCCCAATCTTCATGAGCCTTCGCATTTACAACACGCTGTCGCGTGCCGTGGAAGAATTTTCCCCCCTGGAGCCCGGCCATGTGCGCATGTATGTGTGCGGCATGACGATTTATGACCTGTGCCACATCGGCCACGCGCGCATGATGATGGCCTTTGACGTGGTGCAGCGCTGGTTCAAGGCCAGCGGCCTGCGCGTGACCTATGTGCGCAACATCACGGACATCGACGACAAGATCATCAAGCGGGCGGTCGAGCGCGGCATCAGCATCCGGGCGCTGACCGACGAGATGATCCAGGCCATGCACCAGGACATAGGCGCGCTGGGCATGGAGCCGCCCTCGCTGGAGCCGCGCGCCACCGAGTACGTGCCGCAGATGCTGGGCCTGATCGCCGCCCTCGAGGGCAAGGGCCTGGCCTACCGCGCGCCCGGCGGCGACGTGAACTACGCGGTGCGCAAGTTCAAGGGCTACGGCAAGCTCTCAGGCAAGTCCCTGGACGAACTGCGCGCCGGCGAGCGCGTGGCGGTGCTGGACGGCAAGGACGACCCACTGGACTTCGTGCTCTGGAAAAGCGCCAAGCCCGCCGAGCCCGACGACGCCAAGTGGGACAGCGACTACGGCCCCGGCCGCCCCGGCTGGCACATCGAGTGCTCAGCCATGAGCTGCCAGACCCTGGGCGAGACCTTCGACCTGCACGGCGGCGGCGCCGACCTGCAGTTCCCGCATCATGAAAACGAGATCGCCCAGAGCGAAGGCGCGAGCGGCAAGCCGCTGGCCCGCTTCTGGGTGCACAACGGTTTTGTGCGGGTGGACAACGAAAAAATGTCCAAGTCGCTGGGCAATTTCTTCACCATCCGCGACGTGCTCACCCGGTACGACGCCGAGACCATCCGCTTCTTCCTGGTGCGCACGCATTACCGCAGCGCCCTGAACTACAGCGACGCCCACCTGGACGATGCCCGGAGCGCGCTCAAGCGCCTGTACACCGCGCTGGCCGGGGTCGCGGCGGACACCGTCGCTATCGACTGGGCGCAGCCCTTCGCCGCCCGCTTCAAGGCCGCCATGGACGAGGACTTCGGCACGCCCGAGGCGGTGGCCGTGCTGTTCGACCTGGCCGGGGAAGTCAACAAGACGCGCTCGCCCGCGCTGGCGGGTCTGCTCAAAAGCCTGGGCGGCTGCCTGGGCCTGCTGCAGGGCGATCCCGGCGCCTACCTGCAGGCCGGCGCCGGCCTGGACGAGGCCAGCATCCAGGGCCTGATCGCCCAGCGCGCCGCCGCCAAGGCCGCAAAGAATTTCGCCGAGGCCGACCGCATCCGCCAGGATTTGCTGGCCCAGGGCATTGTGCTCAAGGACTCCGCCGCAGGCACCACCTGGGAGGCCCAGTCGTGACCCTTGCCCGACAGGTCGGCCCCCAGCCGCCGCTGAACCCGCAGACCCTGCGCAAGGCCCCATGAAACAGGTCGTCAAAAGCGGCCCCGCCAGTGCCGAACTGGCCGACGTGCCGGGCCCGGTCGCCGCAGCCCCCGCCTACTGGGCCGAGGCCTGCAAGCACCTGGTCAAGAAGGACCGCGTGATGAAGCGCCTGATCCCGCAGTTCGGCGACGCCCACCTGCAGGCCCGGGGCGACGCCTTCAGCACGCTGGCGCGCAGCATCGTGGGCCAGCAGATCTCGGTCAAGGCCGCGCAAACGGTGTGGCACCGCTTCGAGGCCCTGCCCAAAAAGATGACGCCGGCCAATGTGCTCAGGCTCAAGGTCGACGACATGCGGGCCGCCGGCCTGAGCGCGCGCAAGGTCGAATACCTGGTGGACCTGGCCATCAACTTCGACGCCGGCACGGTGCACGTGAAGGACTGGCAGTCCATGGACGACGAGGCCATCATCGCCGAGTTGGTCGCCATTCGCGGCATAGGCCGCTGGACGGCCGAGATGTTTTTGATCTTTTACCTGATGCGCCCCAATGTCCTGCCGTTGGACGACATCGGCCTGATCAGCGGCATCAGCCAGAACTATTTTTCCGGCGAATCGGTCAGCCGCAGCGACGCGCGCGAGGTGGCTGCAGCCTGGGCGCCGTACTGCAGCGTCGCAACTTGGTATATTTGGCGCTCTTTGGATCCTTTGCCGGTCCTGGGTGCCCCTGGCGGCACCGAGCAAGATCTAAGTTTGAAGAAGCCCTGAGGAGCAACACATGGCGAAGAAAACCTTCCTTGATTTCGAGCAGCCGATTGCGGAACTCGAAGGAAAAATTGAAGAACTGCGCTACGTCCAGACCGAGTCGGCCGTCGATATCTCCGAGGAGATCGACCAGCTGGCCAAAAAAAGCCAGCAACTCACCAAAGACATCTACAGCGACCTGACGCCCTGGCAGATCACCAAGATCGCCCGCCACGCCGAGCGTCCCTACACGCTGGACTACATCAACGAAATCTTCACCGATTTCGTCGAGCTGCACGGAGACCGGCACTTCGCCGACGACCTCTCCATCGTCGGCGGCCTGGCCCGCTTCAACGGCACCGCCTGCATGGTGCTGGGTCACCAGAAGGGCCGGGACACCAAGGAACGCGGCTTGCGCAACTTTGGCATGAGCAAGCCCGAGGGCTACCGCAAGGCGCTGCGCCTGATGAAGACTGCCGAGAAGTTCAAGCTGCCGGTGTTTACCTTCGTCGACACGCCCGGCGCCTATCCCGGCATTGACGCCGAGGAGCGCGGCCAGTCCGAGGCCATTGGCCGCAACATCTTCGAGATGGCGCAGCTTGAAGTGCCCATCATCACCACCATCATCGGCGAGGGCGGCTCTGGCGGCGCGCTGGCGATTTCGGTGGCCGACCAGGTCGTGATGCTGCAGTACTCGATTTATTCCGTCATCAGCCCCGAAGGCTGCGCCTCCATCCTCTGGAAGACCTCCGACAAGGCGCAGGAAGCGGCCGAAGCCCTGGGCATCACCGCGCACCGCCTCAAGGCCCTGGGCGTGATCGACAAGATCGTCAACGAGCCCGTGGGCGGCGCCCACCGCGACCACAAGCAGATGGCGGCCTTTCTCAAGCGCGCCCTCAACGACGCCTTCCGCCAGGTCAGCGACCTGAAGGTCAAGGAGTTGCTGGACCGCCGCTATGAACGCCTGCAAAGCTATGGCCGCTTCACAGACACCAAGGCCGACGCCAAATAAGAGCCGCGCTAAACCGCCGGTTGCCCGCGCGCCGGGCACGGCGTGAGCACTCCGAACCCGGCGCTCGCTGCGCTGGAATCCCTTGATCCCGTTTTGCCTGTGGGCGTGGCCTACAGCGGCGGCGCCGATTCCACGGCGCTGCTGCTGGCGGCTGCCCAGCGCTGGCCGGGGCAGGTGACGGCGCTGCACATCCACCACGGCCTGCAGGCCGCCGCCGACGACTTCGCGCGGGTGTGCGAGGACAGCTGCGCGCGCCTGAAGGTGCCGCTTCAGGTGCTGCGCGTTCAGGCCGGCAACGCGGCGGGCCAGAGCCCCGAGGATGCGGCACGGCTCGCGCGTTACGCCGCGCTGGCGCAGGCTGCCTCGGAAAAAAAACTGGCCGCGGTGCTGCTGGGCCAGCATGCCGACGACCAGGTCGAGACCCTGCTGCTGGCGCTGAGCCGCGGCGCGGGCCTGCCGGGCCTGGCCTCCATGGCCGCGCGCTTTGAGCGCGGCGGCGTGCTGTTCCTGCGGCCGCTGCTGCAAGTTCCCGCTGCGGCCCTGCGCGCCTGGCTGCTGGAGCAGCACATCCCCTTTGTCGACGACCCGACCAACAGCGACGAGCGCTACACCCGCAACCGCATACGCGTCCGCCTGCTGCCGGCCCTGGCTGAATCTTTTCCGCAGTTCCGCGAAACCTTCGCGCGCAGCGCCCAGCATGCAGCCCAGGCGCAGGCCCTGCTGGCCGAGGTGGCCCGTGAAGACCTGGCGCGCGTCGGCACGCCGCCCGCCATCGCGGCCCTGCAGGCGCTGTCCGCGCCGCGCCAGGCCAATGTGCTGCGCCACTGGCTGCTCGAGTCGCATGGCGCCACGCCCAGCGCCGCACAGCTCGATCAGCTGCTGTCGCAGGTCGCCGCCTGCACCACCCGCGGCCATCGTATCCACCTCAAGGTGGCTACCGGCCATGTCACGCGGGACGGCGCGGCCCTGCGCTACGAGGCTGCGGCGGATAAGCCGGCTTAACCCGGAAGTAGTCCTCGGTATAATTGAGGGCTTTGCTGGCGCCGCAGCACCGCTGAGCCTCTCAATGAGCGCTTTTTGCCGGTAAAAACCGGCCCAAAGCCCGCAAAAAATTCGCAACAACTTCTGATTGACATCCTGCAATGGCATTGATCGTTCATAAATATGGCGGCACGTCGATGGGCTCGACCGAGCGCATCCGCAACGTGGCCAAACGAGTGGCCAAGTGGGCGCGGGCCGGCCACCAGATGGTCGTCGTCCCCAGCGCCATGAGCGGCGAAACCAACCGCCTGCTGGGCCTGGCCAAGGAACTGGCGCCCGCCAAGGCCGGCGAGGCCTACAGCCGCGAACTCGACGCCCTGGCCGCCACCGGCGAGCAGGCCTCTAGCGCGCTGCTGGCCATTGCGCTGCAGGCCGAAGGCATGCAGGCCGTGAGCTATGCCGGCTGGCAGGTCACCATCAAGACCAACAACGCCTACACCAAGGCCCGCATCGAATCCATTGACGACGAGCGCGTGCGCGCCGACCTGGACGCCGGCAAGGTCGTCATCATCACCGGCTTTCAGGGCGTGGACGAAGGCGGCAACGTCACCACGCTGGGCCGCGGCGGCTCCGACACCTCGGCGGTCGCCATCGCCGCGGCGCTCAAGGCGCATGAATGCCTGATCTATACCGACGTCGACGGCGTCTACACCACCGACCCGCGCGTGGTGCCCGAGGCACGCCGCCTGCACACCGTGAGCTTCGAAGAGATGCTGGAGATGGCCTCCATGGGCTCCAAGGTGCTGCAAATCCGCTCGGTGGAATTCGCCGGCAAGTACAAGGTGCCGCTGCGCGTGCTGTCCAGCTTCACCGAATGGGACATCGACATCAACGAAGAAGCCAAGTCAGGCACTTTGATCAGCTTTGAGGAAGACGAAAACATGGAACAAGCCATCGTATCGGGCATCGCTTTCAACCGCGATGAAGCCAAAATCTCCGTGCTCGGCGTGCCCGACACCCCCGGCATCGCCTACCAGATCCTGGGCGCCGTGGCCGATGCCAACATCGAAGTCGACGTCATCATCCAGAACGTCAGCAAGGACGGCAAGACCGACTTCAGTTTCACCGTCCACCGCAACGACTACTCCAAGGCCGTCGACCTGCTCAAGACCCAGGTCGTCCCCAAGCTGGGCGCCCAGGAAGTCACCGGCGACGCCAAGATCTGCAAGGTCAGCATCGTCGGCATCGGCATGCGCAGCCACGTGGGCATCGCCAGCAAGATGTTCCGCGTGCTGAGCGAGGAGGGCATCAACATCCAGATGATCTCCACCAGCGAAATCAAGACCTCCGTGGTCATCGATGAGAAGTACATGGAACTCGCCGTGCGCGCCCTGCACAAGGCTTTTGACCTGGACCAACCGTCCACCTGAAAATGGCCCGCAAGTCGTGAGATAATCGATTTATTGGAAACGTGACCGAGTGGCCGAAGGTGCTCCCCTGCTAAGGGAGTATGGGGTGTAGAGCCTCATCAAGGGTTCGAATCCCTTCGTTTCCGCCAAAACTGCCGACTCTCTCCGCAAGGAGGAGTCGGTTTTTTTATGCCCTGCGCCATCAACCGCCGTGCCTGACTCCAGCCAAAGGCTTGGGGGCAAAGTTCGCCAGCAGCTTTAATTTCCCCGGCCTCGCAACCTCTGTGCTTATCGTCTGGCCTGCCGTCCGTTCTACCGTGGGTAGATCCGGGGGTAAAGAATAGGCCAGCGAGAACAAGGCATGATGGAGCCTCACCATTCCATCGAGCTGACTTCCAACGGGCCGTGCCCGCCAGTCGCCGCTCCTGACAAACATTAGGCTGCACATGGACCCAGGGGATATTCTGCAAAGAGGGCGTATGAACGCATCTGAAGGGCGGCACGAACAGGCGCTGGCGGACTATTTATGGTTCCACAAGAACGCGTTGAAACACAAGCGGGCGTACTACGGCGTCAGACTTTCTTTTGCGCTGGGGTACTGGAAAGAACTCTCAGACGTCTATCCACCCGCTGCTGCGGCCATGAAGACCGTCAGGGACGAAACAGCCGCTGCATTGCTAAAGGCCGACGGCAATACCCGTACTCTTTTTCACGATGTGGCGGCGATAGACCACGAGTTGGGGCGCAGCCCGGAGACCTACGGGCTCTTCCTTTCCTTGATGAAGAAGAATCCTGATCAAGCGAAAAAATGCGCGGACCTGGCACTTCCGAGCATCATCGAAGCCGGGGACTACCAACTCGCCAAGAAATTTTTGCCCCATCCGGAAGACTATCTGCTGTACAAAAGTGAGCGCCTGAACGAGAACTTGGAGCGCAAGGACCTGCCGCGCAGAAGAGCACTGGCAGAACTTGATGCATTCGTGCATATCTACTGCGAGGACGTCAAACTGCTTCTGCGAGTGTTGGGAGGCGTTGGCGAGAAGGCGTGGCGTTGCGCTGCGTTGGAGTGGGCCATAGCACTGGTCGGGCCGCGAAAGGCTCGTTCCATGGTTGCCCTTCAGTTAACACTTGACGACGCCTAAAAGGAAGAGATTGCGGCGCTGCAGCCTAATCTGGCAACTGATGAAGAAAGCCTCAACCCAATGAATTCGAGACTTGTCGCTGCAGTGCTTGGAATGCTTCTCTTCGGCGTTGCCCTGCTAAGCTTTATCAAGCCAACTCTATGCGCGTCTGGTTGTGGCAATCTACTTGAACCGGTCTTTCAATTCACCCACTACCTGCTCGGCCCTTGGGGCGTACGTGGGCTCCTGCTTGCACTCGCCAGTTTAATGTTCTGGATAGCAATTCGAGGCCGAGAATAGCTGTGGGCGTTGTAACCGGTATTTGCCGGTAGCGATAGCATCTGAGGTGGCTCGGAAACGTCCGTTTCCGCCAGTGTAAAAAGCCGCTTTCGGGCGGCTTTTTTGCGTCTGCCAAAAACCTATCACTGCACCAACGACGCCGCAAGCTGCCCCACCTGCGCCAGCGCGGCATCTCGCTGCGCAGCCGGCTGTTGTGTGCCGGTAAGGTAAGCCGCCACCAGCAAAGGCGCGCGCCCAGGCGGCCAGATCAGGCCCACGTCGTTGGTCGAGCCGCGGGCTCCGCTTCCTGTCTTGTCGCCGACACGCCAGCCCGGCGGCAGCAGGGCGCGCAGGCGGCGGTCGCCGGTGGTGTTGGCTTGCAGCCACTGGACCAGTAACTGGCGCGATGCGTCTGACAGCGCCGAGCCCAGCGTGAGCTTGTGCACCGTGGCCAGCATGGCATCCGGCGTCGTGGTGTCGCGAACGTCACCGGGCGTTGATTCATTGAGTTCGGGCTCCGTGCGGTCCAGCCGTGTTGCCTTGTCGCCCAGGCTGCGCAGGTAGGCGGTGAGTCCGGCCGGGCCGCCAAAGCTGGCCAGCATCAGGTTGGCGGCCGCGTTGTCACTGACGATGATGGACGCCTCGCACAGTGCGGCCATGGGCAGGCCTTGCGGGCCTATGTGTTGCTGTGTCGTGGGCGAGTGGGGCAGGATGTCGCCGGCCGCGATGGGGATTCTTCGGTCCAGTTGTTCCTGGCCGGTATCGACGCGGTGCAGTACCAGGGCGGCCGCCAGCAGCTTGAAGGTGCTGCACATGGGAAAGCGTTCGCCGGCGCGGTAGCCGTACTTCGCGCCGCTGCCGGTGTCGAGGAGGGAAACGCCCAGCCGGCCGCCGCTGGCTTTCTCGATGGCGGCCAGACGTCGGGTGACGGATGCCGGGTCCAGCGTGCCGCCGGCACCCAATGATTTCTGGGTGTAACTGAAAAGCCCACCCGCGACCACCAGTCCGCCCAGTGCGCCTGAAAATTGCCGTCTCTGCATGATTTTTCCTCTGAAATTGTTGAACGAGGCCGTGACGATAGCAATGGCCTGAGGAATCAACAAACGGCAATAATCAAGGCTATCCATAAGTAAATCTGGGGCTTAGCCGCTATGCACCTTCCTCTCAATGCCTTGCGCGCCTTTGAGGTCTCGGCCCGGCACCTGAGCTTCACGCGGGCGGCCGACGAGCTCAACGTGACGCAAACCGCCATCAGCCAGCATGTGAAGAACCTGGAGGAGCGCATGGGTGTGCCGCTGTTTCGCCGCCTGCCGCGCGGCCTCGCGCTGACCGACGAGGGTCTGGCGCTGCTGCCGGTGCTGGCCGAGTCTTTCGGCCGCATGGGCTCGGTGCTGGAGCAGTTCAAGGACGGGCAATTCCGCGAAGTGCTGACGGTGGGCGCGGTCGGCACCTTCGCCGTCGGCTGGCTGATTCCGCGCCTGCGGGATTTCCAGCGGGCCCACCCTTTTATCGACTTTCGCCTCTTCACCAACAACAACCGCGTCGACCTGGCCGGCGAGGGCCTGGACTACGCGATCCGCTTCGGCGACGGTGCGTGGCACGGCACCGAGGCCGAGCCCTTGCTGGTGTCGCCGCTGTCGGCCATGTGTTCGCCCGCGCTGGCCCGGGGTCTGTGCGAGCCTGCCGACCTGGCCAGGGAACTGCTGCTGCGCTCCTACCGGGCTGATGAATGGGCGCGCTGGTTTGCCGCGGCCGGTGTGGCCTGCCCAGTGGTCAGGGGCGTGGTGTTTGATTCTTCGCTGACCATGGCCGAGGCGGCCGCGCAGGGCGCCGGTGTGGCGCTGCTGCCGGTGAACATGTTCGCGCGCGAACTGCAGGGCGGGCGCCTGGTGCGGCCGTTCGCGGTGGAAATCGAAACCGGCGGCTACTGGCTGACCCGGCTCAAATCACGGCGGGCGACGGCGGGCATGCGCATCTTCAGGGACTGGCTGCTGGCCGCGGCGGCCGCCGTGTGATTCAGGTGTGCCGGCGGCCTGCCGGCTATTTCACCACTGCGTGGAGCCCGCGGCCCGCTCGACTTCCTCGAGCGCGTAGCGGGTGAACTCGTCGATCTCATTGGACTTGTCGAACACCGCGTCTGCTCCTATGGCCAGGCAGCGTTCGCGCACGGCGGGCGTGGCGTAGTTCGTCAGGACGATGACCTTTTGCCGCAAGTCCCTCTCGCGGCAATTCATCACCACGCCCAGGCCGCTGCCTTCGAGCAAAAACAGGTCGACGATGGCGAGGTCCCAGGAGGCTTTGTTCTCGTTCAGCCACTGGACCGCTTCGCTTTCCTTGCTGGCCCAGCCCACGATGCGCGCGCGAGCCAGTTCCTCCAGTGATTCCGCGAGGCTGTCGCGGATGACGGGGCTGTCTTCAACCAGGTAGATTCTGAGGCGCATGCAGCTTGGGGTAACAGGGATTCGGGTCCGGCGGAATATGCCGCAGTTTACTGAGCGAAGGCGTATTTCTGACTTGGGAAAAACGTGGACTGACGATTATGAAACAAAGCGTGAAAAAATCCCCGGGCCGCGCGACCTTCGCGCCTTGGGGCCGGTTCGCCATAATTCGCGGTGTTCCACGCCGAAACAGACTACGGACCCCATCATGCGCCTGCGCCACATCGAAGTCTTCAACGCCGTCATGTTGACCGGCAGCGTGAGCGGGGCCGCTCGCCTGATCAACGTCACGCAGCCGGCCGTGAGCCGCATCCTGCAGCATGCGGAACTGCAGTTGGGCTTCGCGCTGTTTCAGCGCAGCAAAGGCCGGCTGACGCCGACCTCCGAAGCGCTGACGCTGTACCCGCACATCGAGCGCCTGTTCGCGCAGCTCGACGAAGTGCAGCGCCTGGCCGCCAACCTCAAGACCGGGGGCAGCGCGGGGGAGTTGCGCATCCTCACGGTGTTGGCGCTCAGCTATGAAATCCTGCCGCATGCCCTCAAGCTGTTTCGCGTCAAGCACCCCGACGTGGCCATCACGCTGCAGGCCCTGCATTCGCCGCAAATCGTTTCGGCCCTGGCCTTGCAGGAGGCCGATGTCGGCTTTCTGTTCAGCCCGGTCGCGCATTCGGCGCTGGCGCAGGAGCACCTGGCCGACGGCCGCATGGTGTGCGTGGCGCCCAAGGGCATGCTGGCCTCGCGCCTGGTCAAGCGCGGCAGCGTCACGCTGGCCGACCTGAGCAAGTCACCGGTGGTCGGGCTGGACGCGTTGGACCCGGTGGGCCGCAGCCTTAACCAGGCCTGCCGCGAAGCCGGTGTGGGCCTGGAGTTCCCCATCACGGTGCAGACCTACCACTCGGCGCTCGCGTTGGCCCACCACGGGCTGGGCATTGCCGTGATCGATACCTGCACCGCGGCCTCGGCCGATCCGGCGCGCGTGGACGTGCTGGAGCTGGAACCGCTGATCCCGGTGCCCGTCAAGGCCTTGTTCCCGGCGGGCAAGCCCGGCTCGGTGGTGGTCAGGGCGTTTGTGCGCTGCTTCCAGCAGGCCTTGACGCAGCGGGCCTGAAACCCCAGGTGCGGCTTGCTGCTCTCTTCGCAAGTAACAGCGCGGAACCGGCTTTGCCGGGCCGCTGCTGTTGCCCCTGCGGGGGGATCCGGCTACACGAAGTGAGCCGAGAAGGGGGCTAACTCACCTCGCGACCATGCGGCTGATGCGCTGCG
The DNA here is from genome assembly GCF_047303325.1 of Polaromonas sp. CT11-55. Lineage (NCBI taxonomy): Bacteria > Pseudomonadati > Pseudomonadota > Betaproteobacteria > Burkholderiales > Comamonadaceae > Polaromonas > Polaromonas sp. CT11-55. The sequence goes on from NZ_JBKBEX010000032.1 coordinate 46,662, forward strand.
CCGAACCGAAGGCCAGGGTAAAGCCCAGCGCGCCGTGGCCGGTGTTGAAAAACAGGTTGTCCGGCCCTTTGGCGTGGCGGCCTATCACCGGCAGGCCGGTGGGTGTGGCCGGGCGCATGCCGGCCCAGGGGTGCAGGTTCTCAAAGCGGCTGCAGCCCGGGAACACCGTCTCGGTCGAGGCCTGCAGCGAGGCGATCTGCGCCGGGTCCACGGCCGTGTCGTAGCCCGAGAGTTCGGCCATGCCGGCCACCCGCAGGCGCGAGCCTATGCGGGCGAACACCACCTTGCGCGCGCTGTCGGTCACGCTGACCGAGGGCGCCGCATGCTCTCCCGGTGCGACATCCACCGTGATGCTGTAGCCCTTGAGCGGATAAACCGGCAAATGCAGGCCCAGGCCTTGCGCCATCAGGGCCGAGTCCGCGCCCAGCGCCATGACAAAACGCTCGGCCTCGATGTGGCCTTGCGGTGTGGCCACGGCGACGATGGATTTGCCGCGCTGCACCAGCTGCTCGATGGGCGTGCCCAGCAAAAAGCGCACGCCCAGCCGGCGCAGCACCACCCCCAGCGCGTCGCAGGTTTTCTGGCAGTCGGCGGCGCATTCGCCGGGCGTATAGATGGCGCCGGCGATCTGCCCATGGCGGCTTTTGAGCGCGGGTTCAATCTCCACGCAGCGGTCGGCGTTGACGGCTTCCTGGCTGCTGCCCAGTTCGCGCTGCAGCAGCATCTGCCGCTGCGCGGCCGCGAAAGCGGCCTCGTCGGAATACAGCACCAGCTTGCCGGTGGCGGAGAAATCGTTGTCGAGTTTTTCCTCGGCCATCATGGCGTCGAAGGACTGGCGGCTCAGCGCCGCCAGCGACAGCAGCTGGCCCGTGGTATCGCGCGAAGTCTTGCTGTTGCACGCGGCCAGGAAGCGCAGGCCCCACAGCCACTGCCGCGTGTCCAGGCGCGGGCGCAGCTTGAGCGGCGAGGAGGGCGACAGCAGCAGCTTGGGCAACTGCCGCCAGATGGCCGGGTCGGCCAGCGGCTGGACATAGGAGTAGCTCAGTTGGGCGCCGTTGCCGCCGCTGGCGCCGCTGCCGGGACTGGCGCGGTCCACCACCGTGACCTCATGGCCGGCGCGGCGCAAACTGTAGGCGGTCGCGAGGCCCACGATTCCCGCACCGAGCACGCACACATGCATAAAAACCCTTGGTTGTTTCTCGAATGAGCGCGACTGTACGCAAGGCGTGTGCGTTTGAACAATGCCGAATTCACAAAGGCCATGACCTGCGGTTATGCCTTTGGTGCGCGCTCGGGCCATGGTGGTGCGCTTGGGTAAACCATGAGTTTTTGTCATGGGTTTGACGCGAAAATGAATGACACGCCGGGCGCCGCAGTTCCTACACTAGCGATGCCAGTTTCACCCGGTTACCGAAACTACCAACCCATTGCCCCCGAAAGGACTCGCATGAAATTCACTACCCTCATGAGCGCCGTGCTGCTGACAGCCGGCCTGGCCGCCACCGCGAGCGCGCAAACCGTGCCGACGCTGAAAAAGGTCGCCGACAGCAACAAGATCACGGTGTCCTACCGGGAAGCATCGGTGCCATTCAGCTACCTGATCGGCTCCAAGACCTCCGTGGGTTTTTCCGCGGAACTGACTGAGGCCATCGTTGACGACGTGCGCAAGAAGCTCAAGAAGCCCAACCTCGAAGTCGCCTACATGCCCGTGACCTCGCAGAACCGCATCCCGCTGCTGGTTAATGGTACCTACGACCTGGAGTGCGGCTCGACCACCAATAACACCGCGCGCGGCAAGGACGTGGCATTTGCCATCAACCATTTCTACACCGGCACGCGCCTGCTGGTGAAAAAATCGTCCGGCATCAAGAACTACGCCGACCTGGCCAAAAAGACGGTGGCCAGCACCACCGGTACCACCAATGCGCAGGTGATCCGCAAGTACAGCGCCGACAAGAAGCTGGACATGCAGCTGATCCTGGGCAAGGACCATGACGATTCGCTGCTGCTCGTCGAAAGCGATCGCGCGCTGGCCTTCGCCATGGACGACATCCTGCTGTTCGGCCTGATGGCCAACTCCAAGAACCCGGCATCGCTGGAAGTCGTCGGTGATTCCCTGCAGGTCGAGCCCTATGCCTGCATGCTGCGCAAGGACGACCCCGAGTTCAAGAAGCTGGTCGACGGCACCATCACCCGCCTGATCAAGTCCGGCGAGTTCACCAAGATGTACGCCAAGTGGTTCACCTCGCCGATCCCTCCCAAGGGCGTGAACCTGAACCTGCCCATGAGCGAAGAACTCAAGGCCAACCTCAAGGCGCTGAGCGACAAGCCGGCGATGTAAGCCTCGCGGGGAGCGCCGGCGCGCCGCTTCCCGCTGATGGCATCACGCCATCCCGCGCCGGCCTTTGTGGGCCGGCGGTTTTTCCCTCCAACAACAAAGTCCGGCCGGGAGCCTTGAGGCACCCGGCGGCGGGCGTTCGCCTGGATTCTGTTCCGGATACGCTCACTATTGAAAGGCATGACATGAACAGAACCCGGGTGGTCGGCATCCTGGGCGGCATGGGGCCCGCGGCGGGCGCGGATTTCGCGCGCCTGTTTGTCCAGGCCTGCGCGGACCACATGCGCGAGTTGGGTATTCCGGTCTCGGATCAGGGCTTTCCCGAGCACTGGCTGGCCCAGGTGCCGGTGCCCGACCGCAGCGCGGCACTGGAGTTGCCCGGGCCGGGCGGCCACCAGCCGCTGGACCCCATGTTGCAGGCCATGGGCAAGCTGGCGGCGCTGGGCGCCACGACGGTCGCGGTGGCCTGCAATACCGCCCACGCCTGGCATGGCCAGCTGCAGGAACGTTTTCCGCAGCTCGAAGTGTTGCACGTGGCCCGCGAGGTGGCGCAGACGCTGGCCGCGCGCGGCGTGCGCGAAGTGGGCCTGCTGGCCACCGAAGGCACTTACCGCGCGGGGCTTTACGACCAGGCACTGCGCCAGGCCGGCCTGCAGTGCCATACACCCGCGGCCGATGACCGCGAACGCCTGATGCGCGGCATTTATGAGGGCGTGAAAATGGGCAATATGGCCTTGGCGCGCGAATGCTTCACGGGCGTGGCCGAGGCGCTGGCCGCGCGGCATGGACTGTCCACGCTGATACTGGGCTGCACCGAGATACCGCTGGCGCTTAGCGTGGTGCCCGGCATGGAGGCACTGGACCTGGTGGACCCGGCCGCATTGCTGGCGCAGGCTTTGGCGCAGCGGGCCTACGCGGCTTGAGCGGCTCTTAGTCCGCGGACGCGCTCCAGCGGTTATTCCAGGCCTTGTCCAGCGTGCGGCGGTCGCGCTTGGTGGGGCGGCCGTGTTCCTGGGCGCCGGCGGGGTCGCTGTTCAGGCGGCGCTGCTCGGCGGCCTCGGCTTTCAGGCGCAAGCTTTCCTCGGTTTCTTCATAGAGTTGCTGGGCCACCGGGGCTGAGCCGCGCTGGCTGCTGATGCCGCGGACCACCACGGTGCGGTGGACTTGCCCCTGGCGCAGCGACACGGTATCGCCGGACTTGACCTCGCGCGCGGGCTTGGCTTCGGCGCCGTTGACCTTGACCCGGCCCTTGTCGATTTCCTCGACCGCGAGCGCGCGGGTTTTGTAGAAGCGGGCCGCCCACAGCCATTTGTCGATGCGCAATTTATCCATTGGCGGCTATTTTGAACCAATACCCAACGCCCCTGCCGGGCGCGTGGGCGCTTCAGGCCGTGGGCAGGCGGACCACCGCGTCCAGCCCGGTCACCTGGCCGTGCACGACGCGGTTTTCCAGCGTGATGCTGCCGTGCATGGTTTCAACAATCTCGCGGCAGATGGCCAGCCCCAGGCCGGAGCCATGGCGCACGTCGCCCGCCGAAAACGGCTCGTAAAGCCGTGCCGACAGCTCGGCCGACACGCCGGGCCCGCTGTCGCTCAAGGTCATCGCGACAAAGCTTGCGTCGCGCACGATGCGCACGGCCAGCGGGCCGCCAGCCGGCGTGTGCTTGATGGCGTTGTGCAGCAGGTTGCGCGTGAGTTCGCCCAGCATCCACTCATGCGACCTGACCCGGGCGGGCACGGTTTCAATCTCGAAGTCGATGTCTTTTTCGGCGATCAGCGGCGAGAGGTCCAGCGCCACCGAGCGCACCACCTGCGCCAGGTCTATGGCCTGCAGGTCGGCCTGCTGGCGCAGCTGCTCCACCTTGGCCAGGGCCAGCATCTGGTTGGCCAGCACGGTGGCGCGGTCCACGGTCTGGTTGATCTCACCGAGCGCGTCGCGCGCCTCCATGTCGCCGCGCAGCGCCGACTGCACCTGCACCTTGAGCACCGCCAGCGGCGTGCGAAGCTGGTGGGCCGCGTCCCGCACAAAACGCTTCTGGTTGTCCAGCAGGTGCTGCAGCCGGCCCATGACCTGGTTGGTCGCCTCGATCAGCGGCAGCAGCTCGCGCGGTGCGTCGGGGGCGGTGATGGCCGTCAGGTCGCCCTCGGGGCGGGCCTTGAGCTCGGCGCTGAGCCGGCGCACCGGCCGCGTGGCGCGCTGCACTACCACCACCGCGACCAGGGCGATCACCGCCAGCAGGATGGCCTGGCGCCACAAGGTGTCAAAGAGGATCTTGCGCGCCAGCGTCTTGCGCAGCTCCAGGGTCTCGGCCACCTGTACCACGGCCATGGCCCGGCCCTTGCCGCTGGCCACGGGTTGCAGCAGCACGGCCACGCGAACCGGGTCCTCGAGGAACACGTCGTCGTAAAAATCGACCAGCGCCGAATACGGCGGGCGTATGGGGATCTCTCCGCGCCAGAAGGGCAGTTGCGCAAAGCCCGAGACCAGGTCCCCCTTGAGGTTGGAGACGCGGTAAAACAAACGGCTCTGGTTGTCGGCCTCGAAGGCCTCCAGCGCGGCATAAGGCACAGTCACGCGCAGTTCGGACTGTTCGTCGTAGCCGGTCACGTCCAGCTGCTCGCCTATGGATTTGGCCGAGGCCAGCAGGGTGCGGTCATAGGCGGTGTTCACCGCGGCCAGCGCCTGGCGGTAAAGGCTGGCGGTGTTCACGATGATCAGCAGGCCGACGGGAAGCAGGATGCCGGTCAGCAGGTAACGTCTAAGGGAGATGGCCCGTTGGACGGTTGCTTCCTGCGCTGCCGGGCTTGCTGGCGCTGCCTGCACCAGCGGCACAGGCTCCCGGCCGCTCATGCATCCACTTTCAGCAAGTAGCCCAGGCCGCGCAGCGTAACCAGGGTGACGCCGGTCTGGGCCAGCTTTTTGCGCAGGCGGTAGACCACCACTTCGACGGCCTCGTACTGCACGTCGGTTTCGCCGGGAAACACCAGCTCGAAGAGGCGCTCCTTGGACACGGCGTGGCCCAGCTTGCCGATCAGTGTCTGTAACAGGGCCAGCTCGCGCGGCGTGAGTTCCAGTACCTGGTCGCGGTGGTAGATGGCGCCGCTTTCCCGGTCATAGCGCAAGTGGCCCACGACTTGGGGCGCGGCGCCGGGCTCCGCGCCGGCCGTGGGGCGGCGGCGGCTCAGGGCGCGCAGCCGCGCCTCGAGTTCGTCCAGGTCAAAGGGCTTGGGCAGGTAGTCGTCGGCGCCAGTGTTCAGGCCGACGATGCGGTCGCCCACGGTGCCGCGGGCCGTCAGGATCAGCACCGGGGTCGTCAGGCCCTGGCCGCGCGCCTGCGCCAGCACCTGCAGGCCGTCCAGGCCGGGAAGGGTTAGGTCCAGCACCACCACGTCGGGCTGCGTGGCCTTCCACTGCGCCAGGGCCTGCCGGCCGTCGGTGCATCCGAAAACCTCCATGCCGCGGCGCCCCAGGGCGCGCTGCAGCGCCGCCTGCATGGAGGCATCGTCCTCCACCAGCAGCAGTTTGACTGTGGACATCACCGTGGGCATCATGGGTTAGGGCTTGAAAACACAGCGTTAACAGGTTGGGGCCTGTTAACACTATGTTTGCAAATGCGAATGGGGTAAAAACAGCGCCAATCAAGGCGCGCGACGACGCCCAGACTTTCGTCTGGGCTAGGAGCGCAACGCCGAGTGGCGCTGTTTTTACCCCATTCCCTCCGGGTTGCGATCAAAAAGGCCTTGCGCGGCGTTGCAAAGCCTTGACGGGGTTCACCCCGCCTGCGTTTTGCGCCTTG
>NZ_JBKBEX010000033.1:0-44860 GCF_047303325.1 Polaromonas sp. CT11-55
GCTCCGAATCATCCCCGCCCTCCCCCGAGGAAAAACCCATGAGCACCGAAGCCTTTATCTACGACGCCATCCGCACGCCGCGCGGCAAGGGCAAAAAAGACGGCAGCCTGCATGAGGTCAAGCCCGTCAACCTGCTGGCCGGCGTGCTGGCGGATTTGCAAAAGCGCAACGGCTTTGACACCGCGGCCGTCGACGACGTGGTCATGGGCGTGGTTTCACCCGTGGGCGAACAGGGCGCCGTCATTGCCAAGGTAGCTGCGCTCAAGGCCGGCTGGGACTTCCGCGCATCCGGTGTGCAAATCAACCGCTTTTGCGCCTCGGGCCTGGAGGCCGTCAATCTGGCCGCGCAGAAAGTGCGCTCCGGCTGGGAAGAGCTGGTGGTGGCTGGCGGCGTTGAAAGCATGAGCCGCGTACCAATTGGCGCCGACGGCGGCGCCTGGGCGCAAGACCCCGAAACCAACAGCGCAACCCTGTTTGTGCCGCAAGGCATAGGCGCCGACCTGATCGCCACGCTCGAAGGCTTCAGCCGCGCCGACGTGGACACTTTCGCGCTCGAAAGCCAGCAACGCGCCGCCAGGGCGCGTGCTGCCGGCTACTTTGCCAACTCCATCGTTCCGGTCAAGGACTTCCTGGGCCAGACCATCCTGGGCGAAGACGAATTCATCAAGCCGCAAACCACGCTCGAAGGCCTGGCCTCGCTCAGGCCCGCCTTCGACCAGCTGGGCGCCATGGGTTTTGACGCCGTGGCGCTGCAGCGCTACCCGCAGGTCGAGCGCATACAACATGTGCACCATGCCGGCAATTCTTCAGGCATCGTCGACGGCGCGGCCGCCGTGCTGGTGGGCTCGGAAGCCGCCGGCAAAACCCACGGCCTCAAGCCGCGCGCCCGCATCGTCGCCGCGGCGCTCAGCGGCGCCGATCCCACCATCATGTTGACCGGCCCCATGCCGGCTACGCGCAAGGCCCTGGCCAAGGCCGGCCTCACGGTGGAGCAGATCGATCTGTTCGAAGTCAACGAGGCCTTTGCCGCCGTGGTGATGCGCTTCATGAAAGAGATGAAGGTGCCGCACGACAAGGTCAACGTGAACGGCGGCGCCATCGCCATGGGCCACCCGCTAGGCGCTACCGGTGCGATGATTTTGGGCACGCTGGTCGACGAGCTGCACAGGCGCAAGCTGCGCTACGGCCTGGCCACGCTGTGTGTGGGCGGCGGCATGGGCATTGCCACCATTGTGGAAAGAGTCTGAACGCCATGAAGACCATCCAGTACCAGATCGACGATGGCATCGCCACCATCACCTTTGACGAGCCCAACTCCCCCGTCAACACCATGTGCCTGCAGTGGCAGGAGGACCTCAGCGAAGTCACCGCCCAGGTGGTGAAAGACAAAGCTGCGCTGAAGGGCATCATCCTGGCGTCGGCCAAATCCACTTTTTTTGCCGGCGCCGACCTCAAGGCGGTGATGCGCCTCACGCCGGCTGACGCGCCCAAGGCCTATGCCGAAGTCGAGCGCGTCAAGAAAAACTTCCGCACCCTGGAAACCCTGGGCATTCCCGTGGCCAGCTGCCTCAACGGCACGGCGCTGGGCGGCGGCTGGGAGGTCGCGCTGGTCGGCCACTACCGCGTGGCGGTGGACGACCCCAAAACCCAGTTCGGCCTGCCCGAGGTGACCCTGGGCCTGCTGCCCGGCGCCAGCGGCGTGACCAAGATGACGCGCCACCTGGGCCTGATGGGCGCCCAGCCCTACCTGGTCGAGGGCAAGACCTTTGGCCCACGCCAGGCGCTGGAGTTGGGCCTGGTGCATGAACTGGTGGCCGACGCGGGCGAGTTGCGCGCCAAGGCCCTGGCCTGGCTGGCCGCCAACCCCCAGGCGCAACACCCCTGGGAAGCCAAGGACTACAAAATCCCGGGCGGCACGCCCGCCAACCCCAAGATCGCCGCGGCCCTCAGCGTCGCGCCCGCCATGCTCAAAAAGCAGACGCGCGGCCTGTACCCCGCGCCCGAAGCCATCCTGGCGTGCATGGTCGAAGGCACGCAGGTGGACCTGGAAACCGCCTTGCGCATTGAAAGCCGCTACCTCGCCAGGCTCATGACCGGCAGCAATGCCAAGGCCATGATCAACACCTTTTTCTTCAACCTGAACGCCATCAAGAGCGGGCAGTCGCGCCCGGCGCGGGTGCCCAGGTTCAAACCCAACAAGGTTGGCATCCTGGGCGCCGGCATGATGGGCGCGGGCATCGCCTATGCGCAGGCCAGCCGGGGCATCGCTACCGTGCTCAAGGACGTCAGCCAGGACAAGGCCGAGGCCGGCAAGGCCTACAGCGGCAAGATCACCGCGCCGCGCGTCGAGAAAGGCCGCATGACGGCCGCCGAGCAAAGCGCCCTGCTCGCGCGCATCACCGCGACCGGCCAGGCCGCCGACCTGTCCGGCTGCGAACTCATCATCGAGGCCGTGTTCGAGCGGCGCGACCTCAAGGCCAAGGTCACGCAGGAGGCCGAACCGCTGCTCGCGCCCGGCGGCTTTTTTGCCTCCAATACCTCCACCCTGCCGATTTCCAGCCTGGCTACGGCCAGCGACCGCCCTGAAAAATTCATAGGTATCCACTTCTTCAGCCCGGTCGACAAGATGAAGCTGGTCGAGATCATCCGCGGCAAACAAACCGATGACGAAACCGTGGCCCGCGCCTTCGACTATGTGCAGGCCCTGGGCAAGATCCCCATCGTCGTCAACGACTCGCGCGGCTTTTACACCAGCCGCACCTTCGGCACCTTTGTGATGGAAGGCGCGGCCATGCTGGGCGAAGGCATTCCCGCCGCCGCCATCGAGAACGCCGGCATCCAGGCCGGCATGCCCGTGGGCCCGCTGGCCGTCCTTGATGAAACCGCGCTCTCGCTGAGCGTGCACGTGCTGGACCAGACCCGCACCGACTTCACGGCCGAAGGCAAGACCTACACGGCAACGCCCGGCGAACTGCTGGTCGAGCGCATGGTGAAAAAACTCAAGCGCCCCGGCCGCGCGGCCGGCGGTGGCTTTTACGACTACCCCACAGAGCCCGGCGCGAAAAAGCAGCTGTGGCCCGAGCTCAAGGCCCTGTTCGAGAAACCCGGCATGGCCTGGGAGATCCAGGAACTCAAGGACCGCCTGCTCTACCGCCAGGCCGTGGAGACCGCCCGCTGCCTGAGCGAAGGCGTGCTGACCACGGTGCACGACGCGAACATTGGCTCCATCTTCGGCATAGGCTTTCCGGCCTGGACGGGCGGCGCCATGCAGTTCATTTACGGCATGGGGTTTGAGGCCTTTGCCAAACGCTGTGCCGAACTGGCCGCCAAGCACGGCTCCGGTTTTGCGCTCAGCGACACAGTCAAGGACACGATCCGCAGACACCAGCCTGTATATTGAACGGCGCCTCGCCCCTTTTTTCATTCACCTCATCCGACCATTTCATGCCAAGACTCCAGAACAAGATCAGCCTCATCACCGGCGCCGCTCAGGGCATAGGCCTGGCCACCGCCCTCAAGTTCGCGACAGAAGGCGCCACCGTCATCATCTGCGACGTCAAGCAGGCCGGCGTCGACGACGCCGTCAAGCAGTGCCAGGCCTTGGGCGCCCAGGCCATGGGATTTGTGATGGACGTGACCCAGCGCGCCATGGTCGACGCCGTGGTCGGCAAGGTCAAAGACCAGTTCGGCCGCATCGACGTGCTGGTCAACAACGCCGGCATCACCCAGGACGCCCGCCTGCAGAAAATGACGCTGGAACAATTCGACAAAGTCATAGACGTCAACCTGCGCGGCGTTTTTCACTGCGCACAAGCCGTGGCCGACACCATGGTGGCCCAGGGCAGCGGCGTGATCCTCAATGCGAGCTCCGTCGTCGGCATTTACGGCAACTTCGGCCAGACCAACTACGCCGCCAGCAAGTTCGGCGTGATCGGTTTCACCAAAACATGGAGCCGCGAACTGGGCCCCAAGGGCGTGCGCGTCAACGCCGTCGCACCGGGTTTTGTGGCCACGCACATCCTGGACACCATCCCCGAGAAAGTCCTGAAAGAAATGGAAGCCCACGTGCCGCTCAAGCGCCTGGGCCGGCCTGAGGAGATTGCCAATGTCTACGCTTTCCTCGCAAGCGACGAGGCGAGTTATGTCAACGGGGCGGTGATTGAGGTGTCTGGGGGGATGTCGGTTTAGGAGCGGCGGAAGCGGACGCTTGGGACGCGGAGCGCGATCTCAACGACCAGCTGACCGATGAGGCACATCTATCGGTCGGCGAACTCATTCAGGGACTAACCAAGGCCCAACAGGAAGAGATCACGGGCCGCTACAAGAAGGACCACGACGCGGGCAAGGCGCCTTCCAAGGCCGCAGACGTTTTGAAGCCGCGAGGCTTGCACAAGCTGATCGAGGGGAACTACGACGCGGACAACTGGAAGACGACGGCCGTCATATTGGGCAGTTCAGGGGTCAAACCGACACTGTTGGACTCGGCCGCCAAGGTGCACGCGCTGATGCATGGGGAGGCTCGATCGTGATGGCCAGCTAAGTCCTCATGGGGATTGGGACGATCCTGATTGTTTGGCTTGCTGGCCTGGACATGCTCGGCGAACTGACAGCCAGCGAGGAAACCAGCTCGCTCATTGAGCGCCTCCTGGCATTGGATCAGAACCATCACCTGGCGGAGGCGTTTTGCGTCTGCGAGGCCCTGCGTCGGTAAAGTGCACAAGCAAAACGCAGACTGTTCCGAGGATAGGCAGTAACCACACGATCAGGCATTGAAGGACCTTCTGAGTCGTAGTGAGTGCCGGCATGAGTGCAACCCATGCAGTGAGGGCAATGTTCGCCACGGTCAGAACGACGACGCATAGGGCGAGTGTGTTCATCATCTAACGTAATGTATACCGCCAGGTTGATACCGGGAAAATGGTCGGGTCGAAGAAGGAGCAGCGGGCGAGGCAGGAGGAACCCGGGCCGTGATTCGCATGCGATACGAGGAATTGCCCCGAGGGGCGGTTTCATTGGCGTGGAATTGCGGCTTCCGGGAAAACGCCGGCGCTACCGCTGGCGGCAAAACGCGCGCACATCATTCTGCGCAACCTCAAGATCATATTTGTCCGTGGGTTTTCCATTGCTGTGCCTGACTGCGCCGCTCAGAACATCACGGGCAAGCACGCATCGTGACGCATCAGTGCCATCTTCTTTGCCCCCTGAGAGTGAACGGGGAGGCTTTGGCGGGAGTGACGTGTCCACTCCGCTCTCCGGCGAAGATGATTGGCTTTGTTTGCTGGATTCACGCAGGTATTCAGTTGAGGGTTTGGCGATTGGGGCCTGTGCCGGCTGCGTTGGCAACTTCACGACGTCTGTCCTGGCCGCGCCCGCATCATCCTTGTTCGCGGAATAATGGGTTTGCCCCTTGGCATCTACCCATTTATAGACTTGCGCATGGCTGCTTGGCACGAACAGCAAAGGCACCAGCAAGGCGCCCCATATCCACAGCTTGAGGTTTGAATTTTTCATGTTTTGATGTGTGGGGATAGCATCCACTTTATTGACTGGATACGAACGGCCGACCAAGCGCCGTGCGCTAACTTTCACCGGGGACCTTGCTATAGCACTCTACGCCATGCATGCCCATTGGAACAGAGAACTCCGTGGGTGACAGGAAGCGCATATGTGTACCCCCTTCACTGCGTCCTGTGCCACCGACGTACACCTGGTCTCCGTTTTGATCGCAAGCAGGCTGCAATGTGAATCCCGAAAACGGCCGGACTAGCACTTGCCGGCAGCCGCCGGCACGATGGCAAGTTCGGGCCTCACGCCTGGTACCTGGCTCGGAGAGCATTCAACAGCGCGGCCAACTCTTCGGCGTCCATGCCATAGGTGTCCGGAAAAGCAGCCTCGACGCCGGCCAGCGTGGTTGAAACCTTACGCATCTTCACGCTGCCCTGAAAATCAGTGGCATAGTTCCAGCCTACCATCTGATTCATCTGAATACGTATCGGCATAAAGCCCCGGACATCGCGCCAAGGCACAAAGGCTCGCCGAAACAGGCTCGTGAACGCAAAGCCCTGCTCCGTCAGTTCAAGGCAGGAGGCCCGTGGATGCAGGTTCACCGCGCCGACCACCGCACACAGCCCGAAGAATGCGATGCTCATCCACCCTGTCAACGGCTCCTTGTCCAACAGGAACACGCCGCCCGCCACGAACAGGAGCGAGCCGAACAGGACGCCCAGCATCTTTCGCTTGCTTGTGTACAGCATGAGCGGCAGTTCGTTGTGCTGGGGCATTGTTTGAGGCCTAACTCTGGAGACAAGCGGCCGTCAATGGGCAGGCGAGGCACGCCGCCTTGAGCGGCATAAGGGAACTCACACACGCTAGCATTTCAGGCCGGTCCTGCGGGAACTCCAATAAACCAAGCCGAGGGCGATCGTAAAAATTACGGCCGTGACAATAGATGCCGTATCAATTTCGTCCTTGAGGAAGTAAGAGACCGCCGCGGTCCCCCACATCACCAGGGAGAGCAGCAACCAGAGCAGGACGCCGGTCGAAGGCATGCGCGACTTGTAAGCGCCTATCCCGTAGATCTTTGCACTTCGATCCCACATTTCATTGAGCTCAAGCACCTTGGCCTCACATGCGCCTTTGCAGGCGAGCCCATTTCCAACGTCTACGGCACATTCGGGACAAACCGCCCTGAAGCAGGTTTTGCATAAACCCACGGCCGGTGCCGGACCATGTTTAAAACAATTCATTTTTAAAGTGTGCTGAAAGGACGACGGCGAAACGGAACCTGAGCTCAAACGATTCTAGGTGTGCAGCCTGCGCGCCGTCTCCTCAAAATGGACCGGCGCAGGCAAAAACAACCGATGGTGTTGTATTCGCCCCCGTGAACTGCTTTGCGCCGGGATAGGAATGCCGAAACGATGGCCCCAGCCCAAACTAGTCGGACCGGGTCGTCTTTGCAAGCTCCGGCAGGGCTTCGGCTTCCGGCACTTCCTCGATTAGCACTGTCTTTGAAACCATGAGCATGGGGCGGATGACCATGGCTGAGTTGAAGCGCGAAAGCACACGGTAATAGCGGCGCTGTCCACTCTGGGCATCAAATGTGAGCTCCTGTTTGCCGTCCCACCACCAAATGTTTTGCAAAGTCAACTTGTGGCTTCCTGGCGAAACGCCGAAAAAAAGGTGGCCCGCATTCATCAGGCGGCCGACCTTGGCGTCGTCAACGTAGACGTAGGGATAGCCCGCGCCGTTCACGAATCCGCCTGGCCGGTATATGGTAATGGCGGCTTGCTCTTCCGTGGGTACTTGTACGGGAAGATGCGCACCTGGCCCCGCGCATCCCGCCAGAAAAAAAACACCCAAGGCACAGACCATGGTTCGGATAAACATCGGAAAACCTCTTTCATGAAATGGAGTACAGACAGACTGCGCTGGGCCTGGGACGGCGCATGTGCGGCCTGGGCCACGCCGGCCCGCCATCATTTCAGCCGCCTTATATGTTGCAACCGCAGGCTATAGACCAGGATCCCGGATATGAGAGCCAGGTCCAGACGTCCGGGAAACGAGACACTCTGCGTCTGCACCTTTTGCAGGCCCAAGAGCAGGTAAACCACAAAAAAGGAAACGGTAGCCCGCGCAGGCAACGCCGGTTTGGCACGGCTCCGATCCCGGCCCGTCATGTGTGATCTCCGCCCGCGCCTTGGCGGTGGCCTTCGCCCATGGCCGTACCGGCCCCGGCGGCGCGGAGGTCCTTTGCCTCATAACGCTTGCTCACTTTCCGGCCCTGCTCCTCAAGAAAGAAAACCCACCGGCCTTGCTGGTGGTGCCAGTTCCGGCCCCGCACCGGTGCCACGCGGTAGGAGGGATTACCCGCATGGGCAAGAACCTCAACGAGTTGGCCCTGAAAAAATTCCGGCTCCGGCTTCCCCTGGGTCACCTCTTCATCCGACAGGCTGGCGGCGACGGGTTGGAGCTCCGGCATTGAAATCAAAGACGCTTGCAGCTCCGCGCGGGTGAAACCCATGGAAAAACCAAAGGCCATGTAGCGATTCACGGCCGGCCTGGGCCCGCTGTCAAAAAAACCGGGACCTTCCAGGTATCGCCTCAACTGGCCGACGAGCCATTCGAGGCGCCGCAGCCGCCCTGTGGTCGAAGAGGCAAAAATTTTCGGATTCACGATTGCTCCGTAAAAGTGGTGGAGCCGTATGAAACGAAGCAACTGTTACAGCGGGGTTAACAAGTTCAAAAAAAAGTTACCGGCAAAACCAGCCCTTGGGCAAACGCCGACGCGCCCCTCTGCCGTTCGAAAGCTGTCATGGCGATGCACCGCCGCCAAAATGAGAAACGGCCACCAAGGGCCGTTCTTTGCATTCAGTCATTAAATTCACTCGGATGAATCGTGTCGTAGACATGGCCTTCGCAGCAGAAGACCACCATCCAAAGCCCGAACTTGTGGTCGGAATCAGGGGGGATCAATTTGTTGAGCGCCCGCGCAACAGCTTGTTTGATTCCCACATCGACGTCCTTCCCGTCTGATGCCAGTGTTTCAACCGTCACCATCACCAGGGCCTCTTTTTCATAGAGCTCAACCTGCGGGATCGACCACCGCGCATCCGTTGCATCGACAAAGGCGAGCGCTACTTTTTCAGGAAGTTCCGGCTGGGAAGTAAACGTACCCATGGCTTGTGATGTGAGTCCTGCAAGGCAGCTGAATCAGCGATGGCTGGATGATGCTTTATGGCAAGGGCGCGTCAACAGCTTCGGGAGGAAACGGAATTTTTCACCGAAATTAGTTCCTGTTTTGCGCCTCAAAACCGCGCCTGGCCGCCGCCGGCTTAATCCGAAACGCCCCGGAAAGTGGCGAATCCCCCCTCCGTGACATATTGCGCTTCCACGGGCCTCGCCTCGGCCTCTCGGGAAACTACTCACTCAAGGTGTGCAAAATGCCATGGCGCGCCGGCGCCCGACGTGTCAGCATTCAGTCAACACCCAAGGAAATACATGCCCGCCGTTTTGCCCACCCGTTTGCCCCTTCCCGGGGATGCCACCCTCGAGAAAACCCGGCATGCCGACGGTGCAGCGCGTGAGGAGCGTCATAACAGCCTGGCGGCGAGGATAGCCGCGCACCGGCAAGGCACCGGCCCCGCGCCAACTGCCGCGGAATTAGAGCAATGCAGGGAAGACGCCGCATTCGAGCAGGCCATGGGCAGGCTGCTGGCGGAGGCGCCTCTGTCCCGCTAGGCGCTCAGCCAGGTCAGTCCAGGCGCTGGATCAGGTCTTCCAGGGAAGGAAAATCGACCGGCTTCACCAGGTGGCAGTCAAAGCCGCCGGCCAGGGTCCGGTTCCTGTCGTCCTCATGGCCGTAACCGGTAATGGCGGCAATGAGCATGCCGGGGCCGTACGACAAGCCGCGCAGCTCGCTGGCGACTTCAAACCCATTCATGCCCGGCATGCCGATATCGACCAGCGCGGCATCCGCCCGGTAGGTTTTTGCGATCTCCAGCGCGTCGGGCCCGTTGTAAGCAACCTTGGCCGAATGCCCAAGCAGGCGGAGCACTTCCGCGAGGCTGTCGGCCGCATCCCGGTTGTCGTCAACGACCAGGAATTTTTTTGCAGGTTCATCGGCAGCCGCCGGCTTGCCGACGCTGGCCCCGGGAATTGAAAACTTGAAGCGGCTTCCCCTGTCTGGGCCCTCGCTCTCGGCGCTGAGCACGCCGCCATGCATTTCCACCAGCGACTTGGCCAGCGTCAAGCCTATGCCCAGGCCGCTTTCCTTGGCGGCCGACTGCATGTCGCCCTGGGAAAACAGCTCAAAAATCTCCTGGATCGCGGTCCTGGTAAGGCCCAGCCCGGTATCCGACACCTCGGTCCACACCTGGGCCCCTTCCGCCCAGCAGCGCAGCGTGATACGCCCGCCCGATGGCGTGTACTTGGCCGCATTGGTCAAAAGGTTCTGGACCACCTGGGTCAGCCGTATGCTGTCGGCGTCCACATAGACGTCGTCCTGCGGCAGCTCCAGGGAGAAAGTGTGGTGCCTGGCGTCCATCATGGGGCGCATGGCCTCCGCGGCCCGGCTCAGGACCTGGTTGTAGAGCACGGTTTCTTTTTTGAGATGTATCTTGCCCGTGGTCAGGCGCCCCACGTCCAGCAGGTCGTCGACAAGCCGTGTCATATGGGTCAGCTGGCGGTCTATCATCTCGCGGCTGTTTTTGACCACCGGGCTGGGCGCGGGCTCGAGCTGCAGGACGGTGACGGCATTGCGTATGGGCGCCAGCGGGTTGCGCAGCTCATGCGCGAGCATGGCCAGGAATTCATTCATGCGTCGGCTGGAGCGCTCCAGTTCCTCGAGCCGCCGGCGCTCGGACATGTCGCGGGTGATTTTGGCGAAGCCGCGCAACTGCCCTTCGGCATCGCGGATGGCCGTGATGACCACATTCGCCCAGAACCGGGTGCCGTCCTTGCGCACGCGCCAGCCCTCTTCTTCCGCGCGGCCTTTTTCAAGCGCCGTCCGCAACTCGTTTTCGGGCATGCCGATCGCCAGCTCCTCGGGCCGGTAAAACATGCGGAAGTGCCGGCCTATGGCTTCGGCGGCGGTGTAGCCTTTGAGGATCTGCGCACCGGTGTTCCAGCTTTGGATGATGCCCTCGGGGTCCAGCATGAAGATCGCATAGTCCTGCACGCCCTCCACCATCAGGCGCAGCCGCTCTTCGCTTTCGCGCAGGGCCTGTTCCTGCCTGCGCCTTTCGCTGAGGTCGCGGGTCACCTTGGCGAATCCCGCATGGGTCCCGTCCGGATCGGTCAGCGAGGTGATGATCACGTTGGCCCAGAAGCGCGAACCGTCCTTGCGCACCCTCCAGCCCTCGTCCTCGAAGCGGCCCTGTTTTTTGGCGAAAGCCAGTTCCTGCTGGGGCCAGCCGGTGGCCCGCGCCTCGTCCGTGTAAAACATGGAGAAATGCCGCCCTATCACCTCATCGGCGGTATAGCCCTTGATACGGGTTGCGCCCGCATTCCATGACACCACGTGCCCGTCCGGATCCAGCATGAATATCCCGTAGTCCACCACGGAATCGACCAGCAGGCGAAAGCGTTCGATGCTGACGGAATCCACCGGCAGGACGGCACTGAGGTTCACGGCGCTCAATCTCCCGCCCTGGCAAACGGCTCGCGCACGCTCGGCGTGAACATTGAGCTGACTGCGTACAAATACAGCATCACAAGAGGACCCAGGCAAAAAAAAACCCGGGCGGCCCGGGCCTTGAAACTGGTAATTCCAGAGGAGTGAGTGCGGTCCCTGGACGGGACCGCAGCTTCAATATAGCCAAGCCAAAAGTAACATTCTGTAGGAGAATGCCGCGTTCCAAAGCCCCCAGGCGCTTGCGGCAGGCCGTGGCGCCTGGCCTTAGTGCTTTCGCCGGATCAGAAACGCGCTGCCAGCCGGCTCAAATCCCTGCGTCGGGTAATAAGACATCGCGTCGGGCGCGGAGAGCAGTATCAGGGACACCTGGTCGCCAATCACGGCGCGCGTGCGCCGGATCAGCTCCTTGCCTATGCCGGCGCCCTGGTACTTTTTATCGACGGCGAGATCCGAGAGGTAGCAGCAATAGGCATAGTCGGTCAGCGAGCGGCTCAGGCCCACCAACTCATTGCCCACCCAGGCCGACAGCACCAGGCTGGGCACGGAAAACATGCGCGCGATCCGGGGCAGGTCGCCCGTCGGGCGCTTGAGGCCGGACTGGTCAAAGACGCGCACGACGTCAATCGGGTCCAGCGGGTAGTTGTGGCGGTATTCAACGGTGATGTCTGTCATGGGCAAGGAGGGTAGAGTTTGTCGTCATCGTTTTATCCGGCATCGGCCATCGCCGCAATGGACAGCTTTCGGCCAAAGACACCAGAACAGCACCTCACGCCCTAAGGTGGCATCGAGTCTCAGGCAGCGTTTCGCTCAAAGTACCGTTGGTAGACATTGGTGTAATTTGTACCTGCCTGGCACGAGGTGATGTCCTCGTACTTGAGGCTCACCAGCTCATCGTCCCAATTTGCGGCGCCTGAAAAACACTCCAGCCGCACCTCGCCATGCGCCATTTCTTTCACCCTTCCAATCACGAAGTCCGGCGCCTCCAGGCGCTCGCATTCAAGAATCAGCAGTGGATACCTGTGTGCGAGATCAGCGATGGCGGAGCTCCAGTCCTCCAAATTGATTCGTAGTCCAAACGGAACCTGCGCTACAAGCCCATCCGCATCCAGAAGGGTTTGTTGGAATCTATCCGTTGCAGTGCAACGCACCTCCGTGATGTCGGCAACAGCCAGAACCATGAGCCCATCGAGGTGGAAATCGTAGACATACTGAAGAAGCACCAGTTCGTCCGACGCACCGATGACGAATCCCTGAATGGTGTGGTCGTCGATCTCATCCCGCCGGAGCGAGATGAGCGAACGCTGGTCCTGATGAGTGACAAGGTCGTGCATTGTCAGTGTGTCCTGGGGGTTGAAGATGGCAAGCGGCTCTTCATTTGGCGAATGATCAACTTAAAAATCAGCCGGGTGCGCGTTCTCCACATAAAGAAAAGAAGCGCGACCGTTCGACTCGTCAGCAGCCCTTCAAAGAAATACCACCAATACAAGCAGCTTCGTGCGGATATATGACAACCAGCAACCCTGCAGCCAGTAACGGTAAAACGACGAGAAACTTCATCCATCCACGCAACACGGCAATCTCGCGCCCTTCAGAGCGCAGAAACAACCGGGAAGCCGTCACCATTTCAAGCCAGATGAGCAACACGCCTATTCCGGCAAAACGGATTCCTTCGACTTGCCCAAACCGCCATACAACGACTACCCACAAAATGGGATAGATGAGCAGAGTCAGGAGCAAGAGGAGTACGCGCATAGGTCCGGCGGATCAATGAATTAGCAGCAGGTAGGGCCTCGGCTCAAGCAGCATCTATTTTTTCCCTGACCAACGCCAAAAAGCGGTCTCTTTGTTCTTTCGAGGAGAACGCCCTATTGGGAATGATGTGCGCCATGTGAGCGGCTACATAGACGGCAACAAAACCAGGACGGGAAACTGCTTTGACGATTCCCGGCCAATAGAAGAATGACTTGTTGAACTTTGTTTCTTCAAAAAAAGCCTCATCTTGAATTTCAACAATGTGCATCGTCAGAACACTCTTGTTGTCTTTTGAAAAAAGGTACGCAGCGTTAAAACCGAACTGTAATACCCACATGGCAAGGTACCAAAGAGAGGCAGAAGTGGCCGCAGCCGACGTGGTCCCATAGTTCAATTCCGACCAAAAGAACAAAGCAAAAAAGAGCAGATACAAGCCTTGAAGAACCGGGGAGCGAAACTGATGCACGGCGTTAAAAAGCAGAAGATCGGAAAATTTGTTTTCGTATTCGATGCGCATGATGTAGAGACTCAGGATTGGAGATGAGCGGCCACCCTGGGTCCATCCGCTCGCCGAAGACGTTGACCGTCATTTTGCACTCACGAAGATGACATCACGAACCCAGCCCTCATCTGCCGCAGCCACGCCCCGGGCGCCAGCCCCACACTGCCCTTGAAGCGCCGGCTGAAGTGGCTCTGGTCGGCGAAGCCGCAGGCGGCGGCCACCTCGGCCAGGCCTTGCCCGGCCAGCATGGCGGACTGGGCGCGTTCCAGGCGCACGGCATTGAGGTAGATATGGGGCGGCACGCCGAATTGTCGGGCGAAGGCGCGGGTCAGGTGCACGCGCGACAGGCCAGCCTCGCGCGCCAGGGCATCGACGGTGATGTCCTGGTCGTAGTGGCTGCGCAGGTAGTCGCGGATGCGGGCCATGCGGACGGCGCCGGCGGCCTTGCTGTCCTCGCCCGCGCTGCGCCGCTCGCCGTAACGCTGCAGCAGCCGCACCAGCACGTCGCGCGTGAGCTCCTCGGCGCGCAGCGACTCCTGGGCCTGGCCGGCCGCGCCTATGGCCTGCGCCAGCGCGCGGCCCATGGCCGCGTCACGCACCACGGGCTGGCGAAAGTAGGCCGCCATGTCGAGGCCGGCTTCCTTGTCGCGGCATTCATCGACCACCTGCGGCGCCACGTAAAGCATGCTGTAGCCAAAGCCCTCCTGCGTGCCGCGCTGGCCGTCGTGCGGCTCGTCGGGGTTGAAGAGGATGACGTCGCCGCGCAGGCTGGCATGCAGGCTGCCGCCGCAATGAAAGGTCTGCACGCCGGAGGCGGTGACGCCTATGGAATAGGTTTCGTGGCTGTGGCGCTCAAACGTGTGTTCAGTGAAGTGGGCCTTCATCTGCGTCACGCCGGCTAAAGCGCCGGGACGAAAGCGAGCCCAGTCCTGGGTAGTGGGTTCCTGGGCGTGGTGCATGAAACAATCGTACAAGACGCGGCAGGCGCGGACAAGCAGACTCCTTTCTTCCAACACAACGCAAGAGGAGTTTTCCGTGAAAACAGACGCCGTAGACCTGCAGGCCAAGCTCGCGAGCTTTGAGGGCCACTGGCAGCCGCGCACCGTGAGCGAATTCAACGGCCATGACGTGATGGTGGTCAAGGTGCAAGGCGAGTACAGCTGGCATTCGCACCCCGAAAGCGACGACTTCTTCCTGGTGCTCAAGGGAGAACTGCACATCGACATCGAGGGCAGCCCCACCGTGATACTCAGGCCCGGCCAGCTTTACGTGGTGCCGCGCGGCGTGCGGCACCGGCCGCGCGCCGCACAGGAGGCCCAGCTGCTGCTGATAGAACCGACGGGTGCGCCCAACAGCGGCGATGCGGCCACGGCGGCCCCGCGCAGGGTGATCTGAAGCCGGACCTCGGCATTGGAATCCATCGGGGAATTCAATTACTTGACTTTGTCAATTAATTGCTTGACGATAGCCGACATGGCCACGTCAAGCTCCCCCACCCTTCCCACTCCCCCTGCCACGGCGCACATCAAGGCAATACGCGGCTTTAACCGCTTCTACACCCAGCGCATCGGCGTGCTGGACCCTTACCTGGGCAGCGAGTTCTCGCTGACCGAGGTGCGTGTGCTTTACGAACTGGCCCACCGCGACCAGCCGACCGCGACCGAGCTGGGGCGCGATTTGTCGCTGGACGCAGGCTACTTAAGCCGCATCCTGCGGCGCTTTGAAAGCAAAGGCTGGCTGGCGCGCGTGCCTTCGCCGGCCGACGCGCGGCAAAGCCTGCTCAAGCTGACGCAGGCCGGGCACAAGGTATTCGCGCCGCTGCAGCAGCAGTCGCGCGACGAGGCGGCCGCCCTGCTGGCCCCGCTGGCGCCGGAGGACCAGCACAAAGTGGTGAGCGCGATGGGCACGGTGCAGCGCCTGCTGGCCAGCCCGGACGAGGCCGCGGCGACGCGCACGGTGGTGCTACGCGACCCGCGGCCCGGCGACATGGGCTGGGTGGTGCAGCAGCACGGTGAAATCTATGCGCGTGAATACGGCTGGAACAGCGAGTTCGAGGCGCTGGTGGCCGACATCGCGGGCAAATACCTCAAGAACCACCGGCCCGACTGCGAGAAATGCTGGATCGCCGAGCTCGACGGCGATCGCGTGGGCGCGGTGTTCGTGGTGCGCAAGTCGGCCACGGTGGCGCAGCTGCGCATGCTGATCCTCGCGCCGGGCGCGCGCGGCCTGGGCTTGGGCGGGCGGCTCTCGGACGAATGCATCGCCTTCGCGCGTGCCAAGGGCTACAAAAAAATGGTGCTCTGGACCAACAGCTGCCTGACAGCGGCGCGCGCGATTTATGCGAAGCGCGGCTTCGAACTGGTCAAGAGCGAGCCCTACCAGGGCTTTGGCCATGAGTTGGTGGGTGAGACCTGGGAGCTAAAGCTTTAAGGCTACAGATTTGAACGTTCCGGAAGTCCTCAGCGCGGGGGGCCTCGTGAACCGCGAAGGGCGGGCTATTGTTTTAATAGCAGATGAAGCGCCTCGGCTTCTTGCGCGCGAACCGGGCCATGCGCTAGGCGCGGCGATAATGGGCGCATGAGCCTCCCGCCCGCGCAAGAGCATCCGCAACCCAAGTCCCTTACCGACCTCTTTGTTTCATTCACGCTGCTGGCCCTGCAGGGTTTCGGCGGCGTCCTCGCTGTCGTGCAGCGCGAGCTGGTCGAGAAAAAACGCTGGATGACGCGCGAGGAATTCATCGAAGACTGGGCGGTGGCGCAAATCATGCCGGGCCCCAATGTGGTGAACCTGTCCTTGATGGTGGGCGGGCGCTATTTCGGCCTCAAGGGCGCGCTCGCGGCGCTGGCCGGCATGCTGACGGTGCCGCTGGTGCTGGTGCTGCTGCTGGCGGTGCTGTATGCCCAGTTCGCGGGCCACCCCGGCGTGGCGGGCGCGCTGCGCGGCATGGCAGCGGTGGCCGCCGGGCTGATCGGCGCGACTGGCCTCAAGCTTTTCGGCGCACTCAAGAAGAACGTGCTAGGCATGCGGCTGTGCGTGGGCCTGGGTGTGCTGTGCTTTGCGTCGATCGCACTGCTGCGCATTCCGCTGGCTTATGTGCTGCTGAGCCTGGGCCTCATAGCCTGCGTGCTGGCCTACCGGAAGCTCAAGCCATGAACGAATCGCTTCAAACGCTGCATCTGGCCTTCGGTGCGCGCGACTGGTTCGACCTGTTCCTGCACTATCTCTCGCTGTCGCTGCTGTCGGTGGGCGGGGCCATCACCACCGCACCCGACATGCACCGCTTCCTGGTCGACAAGCAACACTGGCTGACCGACGCACAGTTCAACGCCTCCATCGCCATCGCGCAATCGGCACCCGGGCCCAACGTGCTGTTCATCGCATTGCTGGGCTGGAACGTGGGCCTGAACGCCGGCGGCATGCTGACCGGACTGCTGGGCGTGTTCATGACGATGCTGGGCATCCTGATTCCGAGCACCACACTGACCTACACCGCCGCGCAGTGGGGCCATCGCAACCGCGAACTGCGGGCTGTGCGCGCCTTCAAGCAGGGCATGGCGCCCATCGTGGTGGCCTTGCTGATCGCCACCAGCTGGATTCTGGCCAGCGCCAACGGCAGCTCGCTGAAGGACTGGCCGGTATGGCTGGTGACGGCGGCCTCGGCCATCATCGTCTGGCGCACCCGCATCCATTTGCTGTGGCTGCTGGGCGCGGGCGCGCTGCTGGGCTGGTACGGGTTGATCTGAGCCGCAGCCGAACAGCTACTTCGGCTTGCCGCGCCGGTGAAAGTACACCATGCGCGCCGCCTGCCGCATGGGCTCGGTGTCCAGGGCCAGGTTGAAGATCCAGTCGGCCTGGAAATGGTCAAACAGCCAGCGCAGCGTGCGCTTGGCGCGAAATGTCGGGTAGTTCCGCACCAGCCCGCGCATCGGATCGGCCGGGTCGCCGCCGTCGACCGCGCCACCTTGCAGAAACGCCGCCACGGCGCTGCCCACCGCGTCGCCATGCTCCAGCGCCGTATGGATGCCGCCGGCCGTGACCGGCGACACCATGCCGGCGGCGTCGCCGACCAGCATGACGCGCGCATCGGACACGCGCTTCAACACGCCGCCGCAGGGAATCATGCCGGCGCGCGTCGCCAGCGGCGCTGCATTGCCGACATCGACGTGAGGCGCGATCTTGGCCGTGAAAGAGTCCATCCAGGTCTGTTTGGGGGGCACACCCGAGGCCGACATCCGCCGGGCCAGGCCGATCTGCTGGATACCGACGCCGGCGACAGCCCAGCCGATATAGCCGGGGGCGAGCTTGCGGTCTATGAAGCAGTGCAGCAGGTTGACGTCCAGCCGGGCCTGGCCGTATTCATGCTCGATGCCGAACAGGAACTGGGTATTGAGCGACAGGCCCAAGGCCTTGGCGACACGCGAATGCGGGCCGTCGGCGCCGACCAGGTAGCCGGCCTGCAGCACGGCCGGCTCCTGAGAGGCCACCGATTTGACCGACACGACCCAGCCACCGCCGCTGTCCCGCGCGGCGCTCTCAAACAAGGTGCCGGCCAGCAGCGTGACGCCGTCTGCCTGGACGGACGCGCACATCCAGTCCAGCAGCGCCGGAGTGTCGGTGGCCCAGAAGTAGTAGCCGGGCGCGTGCAGGTCCACGTGGCGCAGGTTGGGCGAATACAGCCGCACGCCGTCCACCTGGCGCACCAGCGCCGCGGGTACCTGCTGCAACCAGGGGATGGTGTCTATGGCATCTTTAACAATGATGCCGGTGGTGTGCAGCTTGTCCCCCGAGGAAGACTTCTTTTCCACCACGGCGACTCGCAGGCCGGCCCGGGCCGCGGCGCGCGCGCAGGCCAGCCCGGCAAAACTCGCGCCTATGACGACGAGGTCAAAGCGCTGCGGCATCATGCCCTGCGCTGGCGCAAGGCTTCGTAGAGGCAGACGCCGCTGGCTACGGACACATTGAGGCTTTCCACCGCGCCGCGCATGGGGATGCTGACCAGTTCGTCGCAGGTCTTGCGCGTGAGCTGGCGCATGCCCTCGCCTTCGGCGCCCAGCACCAGGGCGACCGGGCCTTTCAGGTCCACGTCGTAAATGGTTTTTTCGGCGTCGTCGCTGGTGCCTATGCACCAGATGTTGCGCTCCTTGAGCTCGCCCAGGGTGCGGGCCAGGTTGGTGACCATGAAATAAGGCATGGTCTCGGCCGCGCCGCTGGCGACCTTGGCGACGGTGGCGTTGATGCCGGCCGCATGGTCCTTGGGGGCGATCACGGCATGGGCACCGGCGCCGTCGGCCACGCGCAGGCAGGCGCCCAGGTTGTGCGGGTCGGTGACGCCGTCCAGCACCAGCAGCAGGGGCTGGGCAACACCGGCCTCCTCGAGTTGTTCGAGCAGTTCATCGAGCGACTTGACCTGAGCCAGCGCATCGACCCGGGCAACCACCCCCTGGTGGCCGTGGCTGCCGCACATCTTTGCCAGGCGCAGGCCGTCGGACTCGATCAGCCGTATACCGGCCTCGCGGGCCCGGTCCGTGAACTGGCGCATGCGCGCGTCACGGCGCGAAGCGTCGAAGAACACCTCCAGAACGGACTTGGGCGCGGTTTTGATACGCACGCCGACAGCATGGAAGCCAAAAAGGACTTTGGGGGTAGATGACATGCAGGGGATTATCACTGCAGCCCCGGAAGCTGTTGACGTCTGAACGGAACCCTGTGGAGGCCGTCAATGGCTTCTTAGGCATTACTACCGGTGCATCAGGGCCGACCGGCGGTCACAATGCGGGCTGGGTAAGTCTAAAATAGTAACAATTTGTTGATCCTGCAGGCAGGACGTTTTCCGTCATAACGCGCACAGTTGGGGGCACTATGGGATTGAGGCTTAAATTTAATCTGGTGTTGATCGTGGTGTTCCTGGCCGGCTTCGGCGCCGCCGGATTCATATCGCGCCAACTGCTGCAGGAAAACGCTCGCGAGGAAGTCCTGCGCAATGCGCGGCTCATGATGGACACCGCCCTCTCGGTGCGCGCCTACACGGTGGAGCAGATCAAGCCGCACCTTGACAAGCAGCTCGAGGAAGTCTTCCTGCCGCAGACCGTGCCGGCCTACGCCGCCACCGAAACCCTGGGCCACATCCAGAAAAAGTACCGGGACTACGGCTACAAGGAAGCGACGCTGAACCCGACAAACCCGCGCGACCGCGCCACCGACTGGGAAGCCGACATCGTCCAGCAGTTTCGCCAGAACGCCGACTCGAAAGAGCTGATCTCGGAGCGCGCCGCGGCCACGGGCCGGCTGCTGTATATCGCCAAGCCCATACAGATCACCAACGCGGCCTGCCTGCAGTGCCACAGCGTGCCGGCCGCCGCGCCGGCCAGCATGATCAAGATCTACGGCGAGGCCAACGGCTTCGGATGGAAACACAATGAAATCATAGGTGCGCAGGTGGTGACGGTGCCCATGGAGATTCCCATCCGCAATGCCGAGCGCACCTTCAAGACGTTCATGATCTCGCTGGCTGTGGTGTTCGCGGTGGTCTTCGTGGTGCTCAACCTGATGCTGAGCTGGCTCATCGTGCGGCCCATACGCCGCATGTCGCAGGCGGCCGACAAGGTCAGCACCGGCGACTTCGAGGTGCCCGAATTCGCCGACGGCGGCAAGGACGAGATGGCTGTGCTGGGCAGTTCCTTCAACCGCATGCGCCGCAGCCTGGAAAAAGCCATGCAGATGATTGACCGCGGCGACTGACCAGCGGATTGCCCGACACCACGACACCGCACGCATGACCGAACCCGAAGACAAGACCCGAACCCTGCCCGTGCGGCCCGACGCCGCGGGAAGCGGGGATGCGGCCGCGTTGGCGCCAGGGCAGACCGTCTTTGAATACCGCATTGAAAAAATGCTGGGCGGCGGCGGTTTCGGCATCACCTACCTGGCGCAGGACATCAACCTGCAGCTGCCGGTGGCCATCAAGGAATATTTTCCGGGCGACCTGGCCGTGCGCGCAGCCGACCTGTCGGTCCATGTCCGATCCGGCGAAAACCGGGGCCAGTTTCAGTGGGGCCTGGAACGCTTCCTGGACGAAGCCCGCGCGCTGGCCTCATTTCGCCATCCCAACATCGTGCGGGTGCTGCGCTACTTCAAGGAAAACGGCACCGCCTACATCGTCATGGAGTACGAGTCGGGCGACCCGCTCAAGCGCTGGCTGGCCAAACAGCCCGCGCTGGACCAGCAAGGCCTGCTGAAGATCGTCTATCCGCTGATGGACGGCCTGGAGGCGGTGCACAAGGTGAACTTCCTGCACCGCGACATCAAGCCGGACAACATCTACATCCGCGCCGACGGCACGCCGGTGCTGCTGGATTTCGGCGCGGCCAGGCGCCTGACCGGCAACCAGGACATGACCAACATCGTGAGCCCGGGCTTTGCGCCGTTCGAGCAATACCACAGCAAGGGCCACCAGGGGCCGTGGACGGACGTCTATTCGCTGGGCGCCGTGATGTACTGGATGACGACCGGCCACAAGCCCATGGAGTCGGCCTCGCGCGTGCGCGAGGACAGCATGCCCAAGGCCGCCGACACCGCCAGCGCGGTGGTCTTTGGCGCGCCTTTGCTGCGCGCCATCGACTGGGCGATGACGCCCAACGAAACCCAGCGGCCGCAGGACATCGCGGCGCTGCGCCAGGCGCTGCTGAGCTCGGACTTCGTGAAGACGCAAACCCTGCGCGCGGCCAGCGTGCTGGTGCCCGCCGCATCCCCTGCCCCGCCCGTGGCGGCGCCCGTTGAAGCCAAAACGGTCACTGCGCCGCCCGACAACGCCTTACTCGCCTACGCGGCCAATTCGCAGTCCATCCCGCTCAACAGCGCCGAAAACCTGCGCAAGAACGTGCTGGGCACCATCATGTTCCTGGACCTGGTGTCCTATTCCACCTATTCGGTGGACCAGCAGGTGGTGGTCAAGTCGTTGTTCAACGAGCTGATCACCAAGGCCATAGGCGGCGTGAAAGAGTCCTCGCGCATCATGATAGATACCGGCGACGGCGCGGCCATCTGCTTCCTGGGCGATCCCGAGGAAGCGCTGCAGTCGGCCCTGCTGCTGCGCGACCTGCTGGCGCAGAAGTACGGCCGCAGGCTGTCGCTGCGCGTAGGCCTGCACCTGGGGCCCATCCGCATGGTGTTCGACATCAACAACCGGGTCAACGTGGTGGGCGACGGCATCAACGTGGCCCAGCGCATCATGGACTTCGCCAGGCCCAACCAGGTGGTGGTTTCGCGCGCCTACTACGACGTGATCTCGCGCATCACCGACAGCGCGGCCGGCCATTTCGACTACCTCGGCCCGCACATGGACAAGCACCTGCGCTCGCACGAGATCTACGCGGTGCTGGACCCGAACGCCGCCCCGGCGGCGCCCGCGGCGCGCAACCTGGAGTTCGAGCACACGGCCTCCTTCGCCGCGCTGGCCTCGCTGACGCCCGAAGTCGTGCACGACATTGAAACCGAACTCGCCAAGCTGATCGGGCCGCTGGCGCGCGTGCTGGTCAAGAAGTCCGTGCCGCGCACGGTGAGCGCCCAGGGCCTGCGCGACCTGCTGGCCGTTTCCATCCCGGACGCCACGGCGCGCGAAGCCTTTGTGCGGCCGCGCAATGCCAGCATGCCCGTACATTCAACGCCGCTGGGCGCCTCGGGCCTTCGCACCGGCACCACGAGCGCTACCGGGGCCACCAGCGTGCCCAGCCGCGTGCTGTCCACGCCGGTGTCCGGCCTGCGGCAGGAGATGAGTCGGCCCTCGGGACTGTCGTCGCCTTCGGGACCGTCCGCGACCTCGACCTCCATCAATGTGCAGTATTTCAGCGCCGAGCTGCAGGCCCAGCTGGAACGCATGCTGAGCCTGTACATAGGCCCGCTGGCCAAGACACTGGTGCGCAAGGAATCGGCGCGCCACACCACGCTGGGCGGCCTGGCCAAGGCACTGGCGCTGCAGATCGACAAGCCCGACGACCGGGCGAAATTCCTGGCTGCGGCGCAAAAGCTGCGCTGAACCCGGCGCCGGCCTGGGTGGCCCGTGCTCAGGCCGAAACAACCCGTCCCGCGTCTATGGTGATGCGCCGCTCGCAGCGCGCGGCAATGCCCTGGTCGTGCGTCACCAGCACCAAGGTAGTCCCAAGTTCGCGGTTGAGCTCGAACATCAGCGACATGACGGTTTCACCGGTGGCGAAATCCAGGCTGCCGGTGGGCTCGTCGGCCAGCAACACCGCCGGCTGCACCACAAAAGCCCGCGCCAGCGCCACGCGCTGCTGTTCGCCGCCCGACAGCACCTTGGGGTAGTGGCCCAGGCGCTCACCCAGACCGACGCGCTTGAGCATCTCGGTGGCCTGCGCGCGCGCATTCCTGGCGCCTGACAACTCCAGCGGCAGCATGACGTTCTCGAGTGCGCTCAGGTTGCCCATGAGCTGGAAGCTCTGGAACACAAAACCGACCTTCTGGGCACGCAGGGCGGCGCGGTCGTCCTCACTGAGGGCGAACAGGTCCTGCCCGGCCAGCTTGACCGTGCCCTGGCTGGGCGTGTCCAGCCCCGCGATGATGGACAGCAAGGTGCTTTTGCCCGAGCCCGAAGCGCCGACAATGGCGGCGGTTTCGCGCGCGGCGAGCGCGAAGTCAATATCGCGCAAAATGGCCAATGTGCCGGTGGAGTCAGTGACCGACTTGAAAACATGCTCCACGGAAATAATTGATGCCTCAGGCTTTGCAGCCGCGCCGGCCATGCCGGACGCTGTGGACGCCATGGAAGCATCGTTCACGCCATTCACCGCGGGTTCAAACATGTCAGCCTTGTCAAAAAATATGAAATCCGACTTTACCAAGCTTGCCAGTCAAACGGCGGAACGGTTGGCAAAACCTTTGGCCACGCTGTTCACGGCGGTGCTGCTGGGCGCGGCCCTGTCTGCCTGGGCGCAGGCGCCCGCCTCCGCCGCCCAGGGCGACACGGTGCTGGTCGTCGGTGACTCCCTGAGCGCCGAATACGGCCTCAAGCGCGGCACCGGCTGGGTGCCGCTGCTGGAAAAGCAGATCGCCAGCGAAAAGAAAAGCGCCAAGGTCATCAACGCCAGCATCAGCGGAGACACGACTTCGGGCGGCCGCTCCCGGCTGCCGGCCCTGCTGGCGCAGCACAAGCCCGCCGTGGTGGTGATAGAGCTGGGCGGCAACGACGCCCTGCGCGGCCTGCCGCTGGACATGACCGAGCAGAACCTCAGCGCGATGACGCAGGCCGCCAAAAAGTCCGGCGCGCGGGTACTGCTGGTCGGCATGCAGGTGCCGCCCAACTACGGCAGCGCCTATGCGGCGAGTTTTTCGGGCCTGTTCGCCAAGGTTGCCAAGGCCGAAAAAGTGGCGCTGGTGCCCTTCTTCCTCAAGGGCGTCGCCGACGCCGCCGACCCGGTGGCCGCCTTCCAGGCCGACCGCATCCACCCCAACGAGCAGTCGCAGGCCCGCATGCTGGCCAATGTGTGGCCCGAACTGAAGAAACTGCTCAAGTGAGCCTGGACCGCATTTCCGCCGAGGAAGCGCTGGCCAGCCTGGGCCGGTACTCCGACATCATCGACGCGCGCAGCGAGGGCGAATACGCCGAGGACCACCTGCCCGGTGCGCTGAACTGGCCCAGCCTGCACGACGAGGAGCGGAAAATCGTCGGTACCCGGTACAAGCAGATCAGCCAGTTCGAGGCCAAAAAACTGGGCGCGGCACTGGTCGCGAAAAACATCGCCGAACACATACAGCGCGATGTGCTGGGCAAACCGCGGGAATGGCAGCCCCTGCTCTACTGCTGGCGCGGCGGCAAGCGCAGCGGCGCGCTGGCGCTGGTGCTGGAGCAGATCGGCTTTCGGGTCACGCTGGTCGACGGCGGCTACAAGGCCTTCAGGGCGGCGCTGGTGGCCGACCTGCCCCGGCTGGCGGCGCGCTTTCACTACCGCGTGGTGTGCGGCCCCACCGGGTCCGGCAAGACGCGGTTGCTGCAGGCCCTGGCGACCGAAGGCGCGCAGGTTCTGGACCTGGAGGCGCTGGCCAGGCACCGCAGCTCGGTGCTGGGCGCGATTCCCGGCCTTGAGCAGCCCAGCCAGAAGGCCTTTGACAGTGGTATCTGGTCCACCCTGCGCGGCTTCGATCCGGCCAGGCCGGTCTATGTTGAAAGCGAAAGTAAAAAGGTCGGCAATGTGGCGGTGCCCGAAGGCCTGATGACCGCCATGCGGGCCAGTCCCTGCCTGGACCTGCGCCTGCATGAAGACGAGCGCGTGGCGCTGCTGCTCGAGGACTATGACTTCTTCGTCACGGACACCGCTTTTTTCTGCGAGCGGCTGGGCGCCCTGACGGAGGTGCGCGGCAAGGCCACGGTGCAGGACTGGCAGGCCCGCGCGCGCGCCGGCGACGCGGCCTCGGTGGTGCGCGAGTTGCTGACCCTGCACTACGACCCGGGCTATGCGCGCTCCATGGAGCGCAACTTCAGCCAGTACCCGAAAGCCACCCCGCTCAATGCGGCCGACCGGTCAAGGCAGACCATGGCGGGGCTGGCCAGAGCCATTCTTGAGGAGGAGACAACAACATGAAAAAAATCCTTGCCGCCACCGGCATCGCCCTCGCCGGGTTGGCCGCCTATCTGTGCCTGTGGCCGGTGCCCATCACGCCGCAAAGCTGGGAAGCGCCCGCGGCGCCCGGCTACAGCGGCCCATTCGCGGTCAACGACAAACTCGCGAAGCTCAAAACCATCCCGCTGGGGGCTGAAGAAGGCCCTGAGCACCTGGTGGTGGCCCGGGATGGAAAACTCTACGCCGCGATGGCCAGTGGCGCCATCCTGCGGATGAATCCGGACGGCAGCGGCCGGGAGGTGGTGGTCAACACCGGCGGCCGCGTGCTGGGTTTTGACTTCGATGCGGCCGGCAACATCATCGCCGCCGATGCCTTCAGGGGCCTGCTGTCGATTTCGCCGGACAAAAAAGTGACGGTGCTGGCGGACAAAGCCGCGGGCACGCCGATTCTGTATGCCAATGCGGCGGTGGTAGCCCGCAATGGCAAGGTGTATTTCAGCGATGCCTCCACCCGCTTCGGGGCGCAGGACTGGGGCGGCACCTTCGAAGCCAGCATTCTCGACATCCTGGAGCAGTCCGCCACGGGCCGGGTGATTGAATACGATCCGGCGACCCGGGCCACACGCATCGTGGCAAAGGGCCTGAGCTTTGCCAACGGTGTGGCCTTGAGCCAGGACGAGCGCTCGCTGTTTGTTGCCGAAACCGGCAAATACCGCATCTGGAAGCTGCCGGTGGATGCGCGGGAGCAGGACATCGGTCAACCCGGCGCCGGGCTCAAGCCGCTTTTTGACAACCTGCCGGGCTACCCCGACAACCTGATGCGCGGCCTGGACGGCAAAGTCTGGGTAGGCCTCGTCAAGCCGCGCAACCCGAAAATTGACGGCATGGCCCGCAAGCCCTTTATGCGCAAACTCACGCTTCGCCTGCCGCGCGCCTTCTGGCCTATTCCCAAGGCCTACGGCCATGTGGTGGCGTTCACCGAAGAAGGAAAAGTGGTGGCCGACCTGCAGGACCCGTCGGGCGCCTATCCCGAAACCACCGCCGTGACGGAGACGGCGGACAGGCTGTATGTGCAAAGCCTGCATGCCAGGGAACTGGGCTGGCTACCCAAATAAAGCAGAATCCATCAACAGAAAACCCGGCAACACGCTGGGTGTGCCGGGCTTTCGGGGTGCGTAAAGCCTGAAACTTTAGGGCGCCGAATCGCTGGGGGGCACCCCGGCCGGCGCATTGCCGTCAGCGGGTGGCGCAGCGCTTTCATCGTCGACCGCATCATCCTGCTTGCCCTCCGCCTTGCGCTTGAGCTTTTCTTCTTTTTTGCGTTTTTTCGCGAGCTCTTTCTGGCGCTTTTCGTAAGAGTAATTGGGAGTTGCCACTGCGTGCTTTCGTAAGGAGGTAACCCTTACTGTACTGCATTGCCGTCAGGCAATGCCAGGCTTTTGATGCGGCTTTGGGTCAGGCTTTTTCCAGGGCCTGGGCGATATCGGCCTGCAGGTCGGCCACGGCCTCCAGCCCCACCGAAAACCGCACCAGCCCGCCCTTGTGGGGCCATGGCGTGGTGCGCAGCGCCGGAATGTCGTAGGGCGCGCACAGACTCATGGGCCCGGCCCAGCTGTAACCCAGTTTGAAAAGTTTCAGGCTGTCACAAAAGCGATCCACCCGCTCGGGGGTGAACTCAGGCTTGAAGACCGCACTCATCAGGCAGGCTGCGCCTGTGCAATCGCGCTTCCAGGCTTCATGGCCGGGCGAGCCGGGCAAGGCCGGGTGCAGCACGGTGGCGATTTGCGGGCGGGCGGCCAGCCAGGCGGCCAGTTCGCGCGTGGCGGCATCCTGGGCGGCGTAGCGCAAGGCCATGCTGTTAAGGCCACGCAGCACCAGTTCGGCATCGTTGCCGCCTATGCCGTAACCGACGCGCATATGGCAAAAATGGACGAGGTGATGCAGCGCCTCATCGCGCGTGACGACGGAGCCCATCAGCACGTCGGCGCCGCCGCTGGGGTATTTGGTCAGGGCCTGGACCGAGATGTCCAGGCCGAGGTCAAAGGCATTGAAGGCCAGCCCTGCCCCCCAGGTGTTGTCGAGCGCGGTCACGACGCCGGCGGGGTGGGCGTTCTTGTGCGCCTTGACGGCCGCGACCAGGGCCGGCATGTCGGGGAATTCCAGTGTGATCGAACCCGGCGCTTCCAGCCACACCAGCCGGGTTTTCGGGCCCAGCTTGGCAGCCAGGTCGGCCGGGTTCATCGCGTCGTAGAACCGGTGGGTGATGCCCCAGGCGGCCAGCTCGCCCTGCGCGAAGGTCTTGTTGGGCCCGTAGGCGTTGTCGGGGATCAGCAGCTCATCGCCGGCCTTGAGCAGCGCCATACCGACCAGCACCACAGCGGCCAGGCCGCTGGGGACCAGGGTGCAATGCTTGCCGCCTTCGAGCGTGGCGATGCGCTCTTCCAGCGTGAAGGTGGTCGGCGTGCCGTGCAGACCGTAGGTGTAGCCGGTCTTGTGTTTCCAGTCGCGGCTGCGCAGCGCGGCGACGGTGGAAAAGGCAATGGTCGAAGCCTTGTAAACCCCGGGCGGGATGGCGTCAAACCCGGCGGGCGGTTTATAAGGATGGTGGATCAGGGTGGTGGATGTTTCACTCATCCAGTGATGTTAACGGCAAGCGTCAATTTCCACTTCAAGCAGGGGCCGCGGAACCGGCTTTGCCGGGCCCCTGGCGCAGCGGCCCCCGAGGGGCTGGAGCCCGCGGCTCCAAGCCTGCCTGCGTAGGCTTGGACGGGCGACAGAGGCGAAGCGTCTCGCGAGCCGCGGCCTGCAAGGCCTCGCGCATTACACGAAGTCGAAGACGCAGTGAAAAGCGTGGGGGCTCAAATCTTCCACTTCGCCATGAGCTGCGCGGGTGACAGCGAGTCATAGCCTTCAAACGGCTGGTGAATCCAGGGGTTGGTAGGCAACAGCTCAACCGAGTAGTCAGGCTGGAAGGTGGACACACCCTTGGTCCAGATCACCGCACTGCGCAGCTCGGTGATGGGCTGGTAGTTGTTCTTGAGCTGGTGGATCACGGCATTGAGCGTGTGGCCGGAATCGGCCAGGTCGTCGACCAGCAGCACCTTGCCGGCGATTTCGCCTTTGGGTGTGGTGATGAAGCGGGCAATGTCGAGGTTGCCCTGCGTCATGCCGGCGTCGGCGCGGTAGGAGCTGGTGGACATGATGGCCAGCGGCTTGTCGAAGATGCGCGACAGGATGTCGCCGGGGCGCATGCCGCCTCGAGCCAGGCACAGGATGGTGTCGAACTGCCAGCCCGACTGGTGGATCTTGATGGCCAGTTTTTCAATCAGGTTGTGGTACTCGTCGTAGCTCACATAGAGATGCTTGCCGTCTTCTGTCAACATGGGTGGCGCTCCTGATGTTCCTGGTGTATTCGCTGCCTGTACCGGTTTGGGCCGCAGGCTGTTTGGCTAAAGCTGTGGCCTGTATCCGCTCAAGCTGCGGCGTAGGGGTTGCGCAGCAGGATGGTGTGGTCGCGGTCCGGGCTGGTGGAGATCATGTCGATAGGCACGCCGGTCACTTCCTCGATACGGTGCAGGTATTTTTGCGCGGCCGCGGGCAGTTTGTCGTACTCCGTGACACCGACCGTGCTCTGGCTCCAGCCCGGCAGGGTTTCGTAAATCGGCTTGCAGCGCGCGATGTCCTCGGCGCCCATGGGCAGGATGTCGGTGATGTGGCCGTCGAGCTCGTAGCCGGTGCACAGCTTGAGCTCGTCGATGCCGTCGAGCACGTCCAGCTTGGTGATGCACAGGCCGGACAGGCCGTTGACCTGGGCCGAGCGCTTGAGCAGCGCGGCATCGAACCAGCCGCAGCGGCGGCTACGCCCGGTGGTCACGCCTTTTTCGGCGCCCACGGTGCTCAGGTGGTAGCCCACGGTGCCGGGTTTTTCCCAGTCGAGTTCGGTGGGGAAAGGCCCGCCGCCCACACGCGTGCAATAGGCCTTGGTGATGCCCAGGATGTAGTGCAGCATGCCCGGGCCCACGCCGGCACCGGCCGCGGCATTGCCGGCCACGCAATTGCTGGAGGTGACATAAGGGTAGGTGCCGTGGTCGACGTCGAGCAAGGTGCCCTGCGCGCCTTCAAACAGCAGGTTGGCGCCATCGCGGTGGGCGTCGTTGAGCTCGCGCGAGACGTCGGCCATCATGGGCTTGAGCAACTCGGCATGGCGCATGGCTTCGGCGTACACGGTGTCGAAGTCGACGGCCGGCGCGTGCAGGTAGCCGGTCAGCACGAAGTTGTGCAACTCCAGCAGCTCGCGCAGCTTGGCGGCGAAGCGGTCGGGGTATTTGAGGTCCTGCACGCGCAGGGCGCGACGGGCGATCTTGTCCTCATAGGCCGGGCCTATGCCACGGCCGGTGGTGCCGATCTTGGTGGTACCGCCCTTTTCGCGGTAGGCTTCGCGCGCGATGTCGAGCGCGGCGTGGAATGGCAGGATCAGCGGGCAGGCCTCGCTGATGCGCAGGCGCGAGCGCACTTCGACGCCGGCTTTTTCCAGGCCTTCGATTTCCTCGAACAGCTTGGCGGCCGACAGCACCACACCGTTGCCGATGTAGCACTTCACGCCCGGGCGCATGATGCCGCTCGGGATCAGGTGCAGCGCGGTCTTCACGCCGTTGATGACCAGCGTGTGACCGGCATTGTGGCCGCCCTGGAAGCGCACCACGCCCTGCGACATCTCAGTCAGCCAGTCGACCAGCTTGCCCTTGCCTTCGTCGCCCCACTGGGTGCCCACGACCACGACATTGCGGCCCGCGTCTGCGGTTTGTTTGTTTGTCATCTTCAATTCTCGTTAAGGTGTGTTGGGATCAAGCCGGACGGGGGCACGGGGCCCTCACGCGGCTTTCTTCAGGGGCTGGACCACCCATTGACCGGCAGCGTTGGCCAGTTCGCGGTCGCAATCGAATTCGTTGACTTCGTGTTCATGGCCAGGCAGTACACAGGCCACGGTTTCGCCGCCGGCGCGCAGGCGGGCGATGGCCGCGCGCAGGCCGGCGTCCTCGCTCCAGGGTGCGCGTATGGCGGCCTTCAGGGGCCGGGGCGGCAGCACGCTGACGAGTTCCTTCAAGTCCAGGCTGAAGCCGGCCGCCGGACGGTTGCGGCCGAACACGGCGCCGACCTCGTCATAGCGGCCGCCTCGCGCCAGTTCGGCGCCCTGCCCGTAGATGGCAAAGCGTGTGCCGCTGTAATAGGCATAACCGCGCAGGTCGGCCAGGTCGAAGCTGACCTTGACCTCGCCGCTTTCACCACCGGTGTGGGCGGCCAGCCATTTGAGGTTCTGCAGCGCGGCCTTGAGGCCTGTCGACGGCGGCAAGGCTTTTTCGGCCTCGGCCAGGACTTTTTCGTCGCCGTATAGCTGCAGCAGCGCCTTCAGGCCCTGGCGCGCTGCGGCGGAAATGCCGCTGCTGGGGCTGGCGGTGAGGCTGTCGAGCTCGCTCGCGTCCTTGGCGGCCAGCGCGGCGTGGATCAAGGCCAGGGTCTTGGCGCTGACGGTGGCGCCGGCCAGCAGGCTGCCCACGATGCGCACGTCGGCCATGTCGACGCTCAATGCGGTGACGCCGGCGGCCTTCAGGCCCTGCAGCGCCAGCTGCTGGGCTTCGAGGTCGGCCTCGAGGCCGGCATGGCCGTAGATTTCAGCGCCGAACTGCAGCGGCTCGCGGGTGGCGTGGGGCCTGTCGGCGCGGGTGTGCAGTACCGGGCCGCAGTAGCACAGGCGCGCCACCCCGCTGCGGTTGAGCAAGTGGGCGTCAATACGGGCAACCTGGGGGGTGGTGTCGGCGCGCAGGCCCAGGGTGCGGCCGGAGAGCTGATCAACCAGCTTGAAGGTTTGCAAATCCAGCGCTTCGCCGGTGCCGGTCAGCAGCGACTCGAGGTGCTCGAGCAGCGGCGGCATGACGAGTTCATAGCCGTAGCTGCGGGCGGTGTCCAGGAACAGGCGGCGCAGCTCTTCGATGTGGCGCGCCTCGGAGGGCAGGACATCGGCAATTTGATCGGGCAATTGCCATGATGACGACCAGGCGGGCATTGTGATTTTCGTGGGCTGTTAAAAACAGCATTTTACCGGGCTTGAAGCCGGTTTTCCGCTTGCCGGAGGCTGATAAGGCCCCCGCAGAGAAATAGTGCCTGGACCGTGGATGTGAAATTCAGCCCAGCAGCACCAACAGGACGACGCCCGCCACGATGCTGCACAGCCCGAAGAAGCGGATCTGGCCGTCGCCCAGCGTGAGGATCTGCTCGAACATGCGGCGCCAGCCACCGGGAGAGATGAAGGGCAACAGGCCCTCGATGACCAGCATCAGGGCCAGTGCCAGCCAGAAGGTGTTGCCGTCCACGCCGGCTTATTTTTTGGCCGGTGCGGCGCTGCCTGAGCCGGGGCCGCGCATCGCCTTGAAGAAGTCGGACGAAGGATCCAGCACCATCACGTCGCTTTTCTTGCTGAAGCTGGCCTTGTAGGCATCCAGGCTGCGGTAGAACTGGGCGAACTGCGGATCGCGGCCGAACGACTCGGCGTAGGTGCGCGCCGCTTCGGCATCGCCCTCGCCTTTGACCTTTTGCGCGTCGCGGTAAGCATTGGCGATAGTCACCTCGCGCTGGCGATCGGCGTCGGCGCGGATTTTTTCGCCTTCGGCCTGGCCGGTGGAACGCAGTTCATTGGCCACGCGCTGGCGCTCGGCCACCATACGTTTGTAGACGGAATCGGTGATGGCTTCGACATAGTCCACGCGCGTGATGCGCACGTCGACCACGTCCACGCCCCAGGGCTGGGCGCCCTGTACGGCCTGCAGTACCTCACGCTTGACGTCGGCCATCAGCGCTTCGCGCTTGAGCGAGAGCAGGTCCTTGACAGTGCGCTTGTTGATCTCTTCCTGAAAGGCGTTGCGGACCACGCGGTTGAGCTGGTTGGCACCGGCTTTTTCGTCCAGGCCGACATTGCGGATGTACTCGCTGGGCTGGGTGATGCGCCAGCGCACATACCAGTCGATCACGACGCGCTGCTTTTCAGCCGTCAGCATGGGCTCGGCATCGACGCTGTCCAGCACCAGCAGGCGCTTGTCGATGTACGTGACATTCTGGAAAGGCGGCGGCATCTTGAAATGCAGGCCGGGCTCGGTAACCACGTCCTTGATCTGCCCCAGGGCATAGACCACGCCAAACTGGCGCTGGTCGACCACGAACAGCGTGGAACTGAGCAATGCCAGGAGGACGAGCAGCGAGGAAACAATAAATCCAACTCTATTCACGATCGTCTTCCTTAGCGTGTTTCACGGTCGCGCGATCGGGCGGAGTCGCGCGAACGGGCATCGATGGGTGGCAGGCTGGAGGTGGGCGCGGCAGGGACCGCGGCGGAAGAAGCCGGGCCGGGGATCAGCGCGGTCTCGCCCGACACAGCGGCATCGCCCTGGGCCGTCATCTGCATGATCTTGTCCAGCGGCAGGTACAGCAGGTTGCTGCCCTGGCGCGATTCGACCAGCACCTTGGTGACATTGGTGTACACCTGTTGCATGGCATCGATGTACATGCGGTCGCGTGTGACCTGGGGCGCTTTCTGGTATTCGGCCAGCACGGAACGGAAGCGCTGCGCATCACCCTGGGCCTGCGCCACGATCTTGGCCTTGTAGGCTTCAGACTCTTCCTTCAGGCGCGAGGCGGAACCGACCGCGCGCGGGATCACGTTGTTGGCATAGGCCTGGGCTTCGTTCTTGGTACGTTCCCGCTCCTGGCCGGCCTTGAGCACGTCGTCGAAGGCCGACTGCACCTGCTCAGGCGGGCGCACGCCGCTTTGCTGCAAGTTGATGCCGACCACTTCAACACCGACCTTGTAGCGGTCCAGGATGGTCTGCATCAGGGTACGCACGCGCGGCCCGATCTGGTCGCGTTCGTCGGCGAGCGCCGAGTCCATCTTCATCTTGCCGACAACTTCGCGCACAGCGGTCTCGGCGGCCTGTACCACCGCGGCGGCCGGGTCCTTGCTTTCAAATAGGTAGGCGCGTGCGTCGCTCAGGCGGTACTGCACGGCGAATTTGATTTCGACGATGTTTTCGTCCTCGGTCAGCATGGCCGAGTCGCGCAGCCCCGTGGCCTTGATGATGACGTCGCGGCCGACGTCCACCGAGCGGATCTGCGTGACCACGACGATCTCGTGGCGCTGGACGGGATAAGGCAGGCGCCAGTTGAAACCCGCGCCCACGGTGGAGTGGTATTTGCCGAACTGGGTGATGACGGCCTGCTGGCCTTCCTGGACGATAAAAAAGCCGGTGCCC
The DNA here is from genome assembly GCF_047303325.1 of Polaromonas sp. CT11-55. NCBI lineage: Bacteria > Pseudomonadati > Pseudomonadota > Betaproteobacteria > Burkholderiales > Comamonadaceae > Polaromonas > Polaromonas sp. CT11-55. The sequence goes on from NZ_JBKBEX010000033.1 coordinate 33,253, forward strand.
AGCCAGATCAGCACGGCGACGCTGGCGATCAGGCCGACGCCTATGCCGGCGCTTTTCATGTCGGGCTGGAAGCCGCCGTTATTGCCGCCGCCGTTGCCGCGGCCGAAACCGCCGCGGTTGGGGTTGTTGTTTTTGCCACCACCAAAAAGCCCGCCCAGCTTGCGATTGAAGTCGCGCCAGAGTTCGTCGAGGTCGGGCGGGCCCTGGTTGGGGCCTTGCCCTTGCGGACGGTTAGGGGGACGTTGCGGCTGCTTGTCGTCCCGGGGCGCCTCCGGCTTGCTGTCGTCGGACGAGGCTTTGTCTTCGTCCCGGCCCCAGCGCGGATCATTGAGGTTGAACATGCCTTGGGCGCGTTGCCTGAGCCGACCTGGCAAGGTCGTCAAAGTCTGCAGCACGGGGTTCAGATTCATGGGATCAAACTCACTTTTTTTCATTACACCGACATTGTGCCTAATGAATTCGCCATATCAGGCAAGGTCCTCGGCGGCCAGGGGGATTTCCTCGGCCGGCGCATGGGCCGCGTAGCCGGCCAGCAAGGCACGCAGAAGCGGCAGGCCCTCGCCCGTCCGGGCGCTCACAAACACCCGTTCAGCGCTGCGGCTGGAGCCCTCAAACGCGTCCCTGAGTTCGAACATATCCTGCAGTTGCAGGGGCAAGCTGTCCTTTTCAATGGCATCCAGCTTGTTGAAGACAAGTATTTGCGGCACGTCGGCCGCGCCGATCTCCGAGAGCACGCGCTGCACCTGCTCGATCTGCTCGAGATAGTCGGGGTTGGCGCCGTCCACCACATGCAGCAGCAAGTCGGCGTCGGCGGCTTCCTGCAGGGTCGCGGCGAAGGCGTCTATCAGGCCGTGCGGCAGGTCGCGGATAAAACCCACGGTGTCCGACAGCGAAACCGAGCGCCCGGCATCGCCCAGGTAGAGCTGGCGGGTGGTGGTGTCCAGCGTGGCGAACAGCTGGTCGGCGGCATAGGCGCGCGCCTTGACCAGCGCATTGAAGAGCGTGGACTTGCCCGCGTTGGTGTAGCCCACCAGGGAGATGGTGAAGGAATTGCGGCGCTCGCGCTGCTTGCGCTGGGTTTGCCGCTGCTTTTTGACTTTGGCCAGGCGTTCCTTGGTGCGCTTGATGGCGTCGCCGATCATGCGTTTGTCGAGCTCGATCTGCTTTTCACCGGGGCCGCCGCGCACGCCGGCGCCGCCGGTTTGCCGCTCCAGGTGGGACCAGCGGCGCACCAGGCGCGTGGACATGTACTGCAGCCGGGCCAGCTCGACCTGCAGCTTGCCTTCGTGGCTGCGCGCGCGCTGGGCGAAGATTTCAAGGATCAGCAGGGTCCGGTCGTTGACCGGCATGTCGAGGTGACGCTCAAGGTTGCGCTGCTGGGCCGGGCTCAGGGACTGATCGAACAAAACCTCGGTGGCGCCGGTGTCCAGCGCCAGCAGCTTGATCTCGTCGGCCTTGCCGCTGCCGATGAAAAGTGCGGCGTCGGGCGCCTTGCGCCTGCAAGTGACGCGCGCGACCGGCTGCAGGCCCGCTGTTTGCGCGAGCAAACCCAGTTCCTGCAGATCAGAATCAAAGTTCGGGAACCCGAGATCAACCCCCACCAGAAGCACAAGGGGTTTCGGGCTCACCGGAGCATCGGACGAACTCAGCTGGCGGGGCTTTCTTCAGACTCGCTGGTCGCGAAATTTACCGCGCGGCCGGGAACGATGGTGGAAATCGCATGCTTGTAGACCATCTGGGTCACAGTGTTGCGAAGCAGAACCACGTATTGATCGAAGGATTCGATCTGGCCCTGCAATTTGATCCCGTTGACGAGATAGATGGAAACAGGAACATGCTCGCGACGCAAGGTGTTGAGAAATGGGTCCTGCAAGAGCTGGCCTTTGTTATTGCTCACGATATTTTCCGTGTTCAAAAGTTAATAGAACCTGACCTTACCACAGCGCTAGCGCCGGGTCATGTAGTCCTAGGCCGATTCCTTGTCCTTAAAGGGGTTGTGCGAGCTTTTCATCTGGATGCGCAAGGGGGTGCCGACCAGGTCGAACTCCTTGCGAAAACGCCCTTCCAGGTAGCGTTTATAGGACTCGGTGACATGTTCCAGCGAGTTGCCGTGGATGATGATGATGGGCGGGTTCATGCCGCCTTGGTGGGCGTAGCGCAGCTTGGGGCGGAACACGCCCGAGCGCTGGGGCTGCTGAAACTGCACCGCCTCGAGCAGTAGCCGGGTCAGCACCGGGGTGGACATCTTGCGGTTGGCCGAGGCATGGGCCTGTACGATGGATTTCCAGACCGGGCCCAGGCCTTGGCGCTTGATGGCCGAAATCGCGTGAATGGAGGCGAATTTGAGAAAACCCAGCCGGGTTTCAATGGAGCGCTCCAGCAGTTCGCGCTGGTAGGAGTCCACCGCGTCCGACTTGTTGACGGCCACCACCACGGAGCGGCCGCTTTCCAGGATGTAGCCGGCGATATGAGCGTCCTGGTCGGTCACGCCCTGGGTGGCGTCCAGCAGCAACAGCACCACATTGGCGTTTTCGATGGCCTGTAGGGTCTTGACGACGGAAAACTTCTCGATGGCCTCGAAAACCTTGCCCTTGCGGCGCAGCCCGGCGGTGTCTATGAGCTCAAACTTCTGCCCGGCGCGCTCAAAAGGCACGGAAATGGTGTCGCGGGTGGTGCCGGGCAGGTCGAAGGCCACCAGGCGTTCTTCGCCCAGCCAGGTGTTGATCAGCGTGGATTTCCCCACATTGGGGCGTCCCGCCACGGCCAGGCGGATGACGGAGGGGTCCTGCGGCTCAGGCTCTTCTTCCGGGTCGGGCAGGTTGAGCGGCGCCAGCGCCGTGTCGACCAGCGTGCGCATGCCCTGGCCGTGCGAGGCGGAAACCGGAAGCACCTCGCCCAGGCCCAGTTCGAAGAACTCGGACATCTGCACGCCTTCGGTCATCCCCTCGGCCTTGTTGGCTGTCAGCACCGTGGGCTTGCCCAGTTTGCGCAGGTATTTGGCGATGTCATGGTCCTGCGCGCTGATGCCGGCGCGGGCATCGACCACAAAAACCACCACGTCGGCCTCGGCGACCGCCTGCCGCGTCTGCTTGGCCATTTCCTTGTAGATACCGGAGGCCGCGTCGGGCTCGAAGCCGCCGGTGTCGATCACGATGTACTCGTGGGGGCCCAGTTTGCCGTTACCGTAATGACGATCCCGCGTCAGGCCGGCAAAGTCGGCCACGATCGCATCCCGCGTCTTGGTCAGCCGGTTGAAAAGCGTCGACTTGCCCACATTGGGGCGGCCGACTAGCGCAATGACAGGTTTCATCAATCAGTTTCTGGCGGAGCCGCAGGGCTCTTTATTGGGGCTGGAAGCCGTAAACGCCGCCGCCCTGGGTCACGGCAATCAGCGTATTGCCCACCAGCACGGGGGTGGCGGCGATGGCGGTGCCATCGGTGGGCAGGCGGTTGAGCAGAGAGCCGTCTTCACGCGACAGCAGGTGCAGGTAACCGGTGAAGTCGCCGATGGCGATGGAACGCCCCACGACCAGCGGCGCGGTCAGGCCACGGTAACGCAGGCGGTCCGTGCTCCAGGCGCGCTCGCCGTCGGTGCGGCGCCAGGCAAGCACGTTGCCGTCGGCTTCAGTGCCGAACACAAATCGGTCGTCGCCGTCCAGGCCCTGCACGCCATTGGCGGGTTTGGTCCAGAGCAGGTTGCCGCGCGCGGCGTTGACGCAGCCGACGCTGGCCTGGAAGGCGCGCGCGCAAACGACGTCGCCCTGGCGGCTGACGCGCCCGACCAGGTCGACCAGGCGCTCCACGTCATTGATGCCGCGCGGCGTCGCGATCGGGGCTTCCCAGCGGATGCTGCCGGTGGAGGGATTCAGGCCCGCCAGGCGGCCAGCCAGGCCCACCACCAGGGTGTCACCGACGGCCAGCATCACGCCGGACTGGCGCAGGATCAGGGGCTCATTGGGGCGCTGCTGGGTCCAAAGCTTGCGCCCGGTCTGCCCGTCAAAGGCGTTGACCGAGCGGTCCGCCGCGAGCACAAACACTCGTGCGCCGGCCACGAAAGGTGCGGTAAAGGCCTGGGCACCCAACTTCTGGCGCCACAGTTCGCGGCCATCCTGCAGGGCGACGATTTCGTTGGTCTTGGTGACCACAGCTACGACTTTGCCGTCGTTGCCGGCGCCTGCCGCCAAGGGCGTGTTGAGCGCCAGACGCCACACGTCACGGCCGGTCTGGGCGTCAATCAGGGCAACGGTGCCGTCCCCGCTGGCCACCGCCACGCTATTGCCCGAAACACCGGTATCCAATGGGAAATTTACCGGCCCGACACGCGTGGCCCAGGTCTGGCGGGCCGACACCAGGGCCGTCACCGGTTGGAGTTCAGCGGGCTGGGGCTTGGCGGGACCGCTGCCGAACATCGAGCACCCGCCAAGGGCGGCCAGCAACAGGATGAGGGCCGGCACTCGCGCGGCATGGGTCAGGGGCCTGAAAGACGGACGGATCATTTCTTCACCTCGGTAGTCGATGCTGCGGTTGCGGATTTGGCCTGAGCGGCCGGGTCTACACCCAGCGCATTGAGTTTGACTTCCACGAGGCGGCGGTATTCGGCGCGCTCGTCGAGCTCCTTGTAGGCCTTCTCATATTCCGCCTTGGCCTCGGCCTTTTTGCCCTGGGCGGCGAAGATGTCGCCGCGGCGGTCGGCGGCGAGCGCCGTGAAACCCTTGGGGAAGCTGCCCGAAACCTGCTGGAGCGCTTCGTCGTAAGCCTTCTTCTCGAGCAACAGGCCCGCCAGGCGCAGTCGCGCGACGGCCTGGTAGCCTTCGTCGGAGGCCTTTTCGGCAACCCAGGTCAGGGCGGCACGCGAAGCGTCGACATTGCCCTTGTCGTAGTAAGCCCGGGCGGCCAGCAGGCCGGCCTGCTGGGCATAGGCGGTTCCGCTGAAACGTTCTTTCATGTCGGCCAGGGAGCGGTCAATTCGGGCAACGTCGCCCGATTGCACGGAACGCTCGACCTCCTCGTACATGACCGCGGCCTGGGCCGCCTTGTTGCGCTGCCAGTACTGGTAACCATTCCAGGCCGCGAAGGCGCCCAACACGACAATCAGCGCCCAAGTGATCATGTCACCGTACTGTTTCCAGAAGTGCTTGAGTTCGTCAAGCTGTTCCTGTTCTTCCAAATCGAGGTGTTTTGCCATAAAAGTCTTCTTGTTCTGCCCGGTGACGGCGCGGATTGAGTTGGGGTGATTGTAGAGGCCAGCGACAGGCGCCCGGGGGGGGGGGCGCTACCCGCTGGTTCAGCCGCGCAGGGTATGGGCCCAGGTAGCTACGTCGTCCAGCGGCTGGAGTATCTGGGCCTGCAGGGCCTGGTCTTTTTCGCCGCGCAGGTGCTTGACGGCGACCCGGCCCTGGGCCAGTTCGTCGTCGCCGAAAATCAGCGCATAACGCGCGCCACTGCCGTCGGCCTTCTTGAACTGGGATTTCATGCTGCCCATGCCTTCGGCCGTGCCGCCGTGCATCTGCACCTTGATGCCGGCGCCGCGCAGGGCCTCGCAGGCGGCCATGGCGGCGGGCAAGGCCTGGGCCGACGGCAGAATGGCGTAGGCGTCGGGCGCGTTGTCGGGCGGCAGCACGCCGACCGCCTCAAGCAGCAGCAGCATGCGCTCCACGCCCATGCCCCAGCCGACCGCTGGCGTCGGCTTGCCGCCCAGCTGCTCGAAAAGGCCGTCGTAGCGCCCTCCCCCGCAGACCGTGCCCTGCGAGCCGAGCTTGTCGGTGATCCACTCGAACACGGTGAGGTTGTAGTAGTCCATGCCGCGCACCAGGCGCGGGTTGATGTTGTAGGCCAGCCCCGCCGCGTCGAGCACCGCGCGCACCGCGTTCAGGTGGGCGAGCGAGGCTTCGCCGAGGAAGTCCATCAGTTTGGGCGCCGCTTCGACGATGGCCTGCATGGCGGGATTCTTGGTGTCCAGGATACGCAGCGGGTTGCTGTGCAGCCGGCGCCTGGCGTCTTCGTCCAGCACTTCGGCATGCGCCTCGAAGTGCGCGATCAGCGCAGCGCGGTGCGCCATGCGTTCGCCGGGCTGGCCCAGGCTGTTGAGCTCGAGCCGCACGTGCTCCATGGGAATGCCCAGGTCGCGCAGCAGCGCCCGGCACATCAGAATCTGCTCGGCGTCCACATCGGGCCCGGCAAAGCCCAGGGCCTCGACGTCGATCTGGTGGAACTGGCGGTAACGCCCCTTTTGCGGCCTTTCGTGGCGAAACAGCGTCACCGCGGACCAGACCCGCATGGGCCCGTTGTACAGCGCGTTGTGCTCGACCATGGCGCGCACGATGCCGGCCGTGGCCTCGGGACGCAGCGTGAGCCTGTCGCCGTTCATCGAATCCACGAAAGAGTACATCTCTTTTTCGACGATGTCGGTGACCTCGCCGAGGCCGCGCACAAACAGTGCGGTCGGCTCGACGATGGGGGTGCGCACATTGGCGTAGGCATAGCGCGCCATCAGCGCGCGCACCTTGGCCTCAAACCACTCCCAGCGCGCCGATTCGGGCGGCAGGATGTCGTTCATGCCTTTGACGGCCAGGAGTTTTTCCGTCTTCGCCAAAGCGGGCTTCTCCGCCGCAGCGGCAACTGTTTTTTCAGCCATGGGTATTACGCGGTTTCGGCGACAGCGTGCGCGCCAAACCGTTTTTCAATGTAGTTTTCAACGATGACCTGGAACTCGCGCGCGATGTTGTCGCCGCGCAGGGTCAGCTTTTTCTCGCCGTCGATGAAGACCGGCGCGGCAGGTGCTTCGCCCGAGCCTGGCAGGCTGATGCCGATGTCAGCGTGCTTGCTCTCGCCCGGGCCGTTGACGATGCAGCCCATCACGGCCACTTTGAGTCCTTCGACGCCTGGGTACTGCTCGCGCCAGACGGGCATCTGGGCGCGCAGGAAGTCGTCGATCTGCTTGGCCAGTTCCTGGAAGGTGGTGCTGGTGGTGCGGCCGCATCCGGGGCAGGCCGTCACGCTGGGCACAAAGGTGCGCAGGCCCAGCGCCTGCAGGATTTCGGAAGCGATCACCACTTCCTGGGTGCGGGCCTCGCCCGGTTGGGGGGTCAGGGAGACGCGTATGGTGTCGCCCACGCCCTCCTGCAGCAAAACCGACAGCGCCGTGGCCGAGGCCACCGTGCCCTTGGTGCCCATGCCGGCTTCGGTCAGGCCCAGGTGGAGAGCATGGTCCGTGCGCCGGGCCAGCTCGCGGTAGACCGAAATCAGGTCCTGCACGCCGCTGACCTTGCAGGACAGGATGATCTGGCTGCGGGGCATGCCCATTTCCTCGGCGCGCTGGGCCGACTCCACCGCGGAGGTGATCAGGGCCTCATACATCACCTGCTTCGCATCCCAGGGCACCGCACGCGCGCTGTTTTCATCCATCAGGCTGGCCAGCAGTTCCTGGTCCAGGCTGCCCCAGTTCACGCCTATGCGAACGACCTTGTTCCAGCGCATGGCGACTTCTATCATCTGGCCGAACTGCCGGTCGCGCTTGTCGCCCTTGCCGACATTGCCGGGGTTGATGCGGTATTTGGACAAGGCCTGGGCACAGTCCGGATAGTCGGTCAGCAGGCGGTGGCCGTTGTAGTGGAAGTCGCCGATCAAAGGTACGTCTATCCCCATGCGATCGAGCTGCTCGCGCACGTACGGCACGGCCTGGGCAGCTTCGGGCGTGTTGACCGTGATGCGGACCATTTCGGAGCCCGCCAGCGCGAGTTCTTTGACCTGGATCGCGGTGCCTATGGCATCGACCGTGTCGGTGTTGGTCATGGACTGCACGCGCACCGGCGCATCGCCGCCCACGGTGACGATGCGCGAACCCCAGGCGACCTGCGCCTGGAGGGAGCGCCGCGCCTTGGGAAAGGCGGATTCAATGGGAAGACTGGCCTGCGGCACTATTTCACCTCGAAGCGGGCAACGTTGTCCCTGGCGACGGCGTTCAGGTCGAAGGCCTTTCCGCGCACCTGCACCTGCGTCAGATCGGCCTTGCCGACCACAGCAGCCAGCGGCAAGACACCGGATGCGCCGGCGACCTCACCGGCCGTCAGGGTGCGGCGCAACACGACCGTGCCCCTGGCATCGGTCACCTCCACCCAGGATTCACCCTTGGCGCTGAAGGTCACGATGCCTGCGGGCATAGGCTGCGAGGCGGCGGCGACGGGAGCTGGCGCCACAGGGGTAGCAGGGGTCGCAGGTACCGAAGGGGCCACAGATGCGACGGCAGGCGCCGAGACGCTGGCTGCCGGCGGCGCAGGGTTGACCAGCGTCGGGGGAAGTGCAGCGGTAGACATGGGAGCCACAGCGGGGCCAGCAGCGATATCAGGCGCGTTGGACGGCTCAGCCGGGACGGCAGGTTTGGCGAGGCCAGGGCCGGCGATGGCAACCGGTAGCGGCTTGCCGACGTCTGCGCTGCCCGGTGGCATGGTCGCGTCGGCGTTGCCATTGCTGCCGTCGTGTTTGACGGCCGGCAGGAAAATCAGGACCAAGGCGCCCAGCAGCAGGAGCAGGCCAGCCAGGACCGCAGGCCTGGAAACCTGGGTCCAAATCGAAGGCCCAGGGCCTTCGCCCGGCGAGCGGAACGGGGCATTGATGCTCGTTCCCTGGTAGGTCAGCTTGGGCGCGCTGGTCTGAGGCAGAAGGCCCAGCACGGGGGCCGCATCGAGTTTGAGGGTGCGGCATACGCTGGAGGCCAGTGCCCGCACAAAAACGGCATCAGGCAGGAGGTCGAAGCGGTCCTGTTCGAGTGCCTCGAGTTTCTTCACGGGAACCTTGAGCGACACCGCAAGCGCGGCAATGTGTATGCCCGCAGCTTCCCTGGCCTCGCGCAACAGGCTGCCAGCCGTCGCATCGGGCGCCGGCATGCCGCTGTGGCTGAAGCCGGAGGGCGCCGCCTCGCTGCTCGAGGGCCCCAGGGGTATCGGGTCAAGTTCACTCATTGAAAGCGCCCTTCTCGTAGGCCGCCGCTTCGCGAGACTGAGCAAACCGCTTTTTCAGCTGCTCGCCCAACTGAAGCACCGCTTGCCGGTTGTTCAGCTTTTGCTCGGTCTTGATGCCCAGCCACAGGCTTTCGGCGTTGGCCAGGTCGCTGTTGTTGATGCGGCGAATGTAGAACTGGGCGCGGGTCAGTTCACCGCGCTCATACAAAAGATGGGCCAGGTTGTAGCCCGTAATGGGATTGCCCGCGTTCAGCTCGTAGGACTGCATGAAGCTTTGCTCGGCTTCGGCGCGCTGCCCCGCGCGAACCTGGCAGATCCCCTGCATCATCAAAGTCTTGGCCATCCCCCCATAGTTGGGGTTGGACGCCGCCTGGCCGAACAAACGCAGGGCATCGTTGTAACGCCCTTGCTGGCACATCAGCCAGCCGTAGTTATGCGCAGCATCCGAATCACGCGCATTCATCGCGAGCGCGCGTCGAAAGCTGTCCTCGGCCATCGGGATGTCATTGAGGCGCATGTACACCAGGCCGCGCAGGTTGTAGGCATCCCCGTAAGTCGGGTCGGCCAGCAAGGCTTGCTTGATTTCGTCGAGCGCCACATTGGTCTGGCCTTGCTCGAAATAGCCCGAGGCCAGTTCAAGCCTGAGCCGGGCGCGCCGGCGGCCGTCGGGCTCATCCGATTCGGTGACGATGTCAGTACGGCCGGTGGAAGCCCCGGCCGACCCGGGAGCGCCTGGCTGATTGGCGCAACCCGCCAGCATCACGACCAGCCAGCACACCGGCAACCAGATCACATTGGAGAAAAACCTCATACACCCATCCCCTTGGCCACAACGACTTTAATTCCCCCGAGCATACCTTGCCGCTGGGCGGCCATGCGCTGCTCCACTCCCGTGCGGTCCTGCACATCGCCAGCGAGTTGCCCGCAAGCCGCATCGATATCGTCTCCCCGGGTTTTTCGCACCGTGGTCACAATGCCCGCGTCCATCAGGATTTTCGCAAATGCGGCGACCTGCGTCATGTCGGAGCGCTTGAGGCCCGAGGCCGGAAAAGGGTTGAAGGGAATCAGGTTGAATTTGCAGGACAGGCCGCGCGCCGCGTGCGCCTGGACCAGCGCCACCAATTGGCGCGCATGCGCGGGCTGGTCGTTCACCCCGTCCAGCATGCAATATTCAAAGGTGATGAAGTCCCGGGGGGCCGAAGCTTGGTAGCGAGTGCAGGCCTCCAGCAATTCCGCGATGGGGTATTTTTTGTTCAGCGGCACGAGGTTGTCGCGCAGCGCGTCTTCGGGGGCATGCAACGAGACGGCCAGGGCCACCGGGCAATCGCCCGCAAGGCGGTCGATCATGGGCACCACGCCCGAGGTGGAAACCGTGACGCGGCGCCGGGACAGACCGTAGCCGTGGTCGTCCAGCATGACCTTGAGCGCCGGAAGCAATTGCCCGTAGTTTTGCAGGGGCTCGCCCATGCCCATCATGACCACATTGGAGATGATGCGCTCCTCGCGGCCCAGGTGCTGGCGCAGGAAGTGTTCGGCAAACCACAGCTGGGAGATGATTTCCCCGGTGGTCAGGTTGCGGCTGAAGCCCTGGTGGCCCGTCGAGCAGAAACGGCAGCCCACGGCGCAACCGGCCTGGGAGGAAATGCACAGGGTGCCGCGGTCGGTTTCCGGGATGAAAACGGTTTCAATGACATCGCCTGCGCCGACGTCGAACAGCCATTTGATGGTGCCGTCGGCGGAATCGTGTCGGGACACCACTTTGGGTCCCTGGATATGGGCCGAACCGGTGAGCTTTTCGCGCAGGGACTTCGCCAGGTCCGTCATCTGCGTGAAATCGGTCGCCCCCTTTTGATGGATCCAGCGAAAAAGCTGGGTGGCGCGAAAGCGCTTTTCGCCGAGCCGCTCGCAGAAGGCGGCCAAACCATCGAGATCGAAGTCAAGAAGGTTGGCCGTCATCGCAGCAGGCAACCGGCTGAACCGCCCCAGGCAAGCGACAGCCCCGGCAAAGGGTAGCGAAGCATGGGGTCGGACATGATTTAACGCGAGTAGACGTTCATGCCGGGGAAAAAGAAGGCGATTTCCACCTTGGCGGTTTCCGCGGCGTCGGAACCGTGCACGGCATTGGCGTCAATGCTGTCGGCGAAGTCGGCGCGAATGGTGCCGGGAGCGGCCTTCTTCGGGTCGGTGGCGCCCATCAGGTCGCGGTTCTTCAGGATGGCGCCCTCGCCTTCCAGCGCCTGGATCATGACTGGGCCGGAAATCATGAAGGACACCAGGTCCTTGAAGAAAGGACGCTCTTTGTGCACGGCGTAGAAAGCCTCGGCTTCGCCTTGCGACAGGTGCGCCATGCGGGCGGCCACAACCTTCAGGCCGGCGGCTTCAAAACGCGCGTAGATCTGGCCGATCACGTTTTTGGCCACTGCGTCGGGTTTGATGATGGAGAGAGTGCGTTCGATAGCCATGAAAGTTCCTTAACTGAGATTTTTTGGATTTTTAAATTATTCAAAAATTGAATAAAGCCCATGATTTTAACCTGCGGGCTTTCTACCGCAGATCAACCCTGTGATTCAAGGTGCTTCTGCGGCGCTCAGCGGTTGCCGCCACGGTTTCCACCACCGCGATTGCCGCCACCCCGGTTGCCGCCCCCGCCC
>NZ_JBKBEX010000034.1:0-44517 GCF_047303325.1 Polaromonas sp. CT11-55
CACCCCCACCACCCCAGGAGAGCCCCATGAAACGCTTCCATGTACACGTCCACGTGAAGGACCTCGAAAAAAACATCGCCTTTTATTCAGCCATGTTCGACCAGCAGCCCGCGCGCACCGAAGCCGACTACGCCAAGTGGATGCTGAGCGACCCGCCGGTCAACTTCGCGATCTCCACACGCGGTGATGCGCCCGGCGTCGACCACCTGGGCATACAGGTCGACCATGCGGAAGAACTTGAAGCCCTCAAGGCCAACGCGACCCGCGCCGACATGACGCTGCTCGACGAAGGCCCCACCACCTGCTGCTATGCCCGCAGCGACAAATACTGGCTCACCGACCCGCAAGGCATTGCCTGGGAACAATTCCACACGCTGGGCAGCATTCCGGTGTTCAGTGAGACGAAGCCGGCCGCCGCTTCGGCCTGCTGCGCCGCAGCGAACAGCAAAACATCGGGCGCGGCTGCGGCGTGCTGTTAAAGCCTGCAACGGCCGCCCAAGGCCAGGAGCCCCGCCTCACACACCAGCTTGTCGCCGAGTTTGTGGGCACAGCCGCCCTGCTCTGCGCCGTCATAGGCTCGGGCATCATGGCCGAGCGGCTTTCGGCCGGCAACATGGGCGTGGCCCTGCTGGCCAATACGCTGGCCACCGTGTTCGCGCTTTATGTGCTGATTGAATTGCTGGGCCCGGTCAGCGGCGCGCACTTCAACCCGCTGGTGACCCTGGTGCTCGGGCCCAAAACCGCGGCCTCCGGCAAGCGCACGCGAAGAACTCTTCTCTTTATCACCTGCCAGTTGCTGGGCGCGGTCGCGGGCGCCTGGCTGGCCCATGCGATGTTTGACATGAGCGTGCTGCAGTTCAGCGGCAAGATTCGCAGCGGTGCCGGCCAGTGGCTGGCCGAGGCCGTCGCGACCGCCGGGCTGATCCTCGTCGTACTGCGCGCGCCCGCGGCCAAGGCGCCGGCCATGGTCGCCTGCTACATAGGCGCAGCCTACTGGTTCACCGCGAGCACCTCTTTCGCCAACCCGGCGGCCGTGCTGGGTCGCATGTTCTCGGACAGCTTTGCCGGCATCGCACCGGCCAGCGCCCCCGGCTTTGTGCTGGCCCAGGCAGCAGGTGCGTTGGTGGGTGTCGCGCTGCATCAGGCGCTGGGCGGGTCGCAAGCAAGCGCCGGCAAAGGCTGAGGCCCACGGCCTTTCTTGCTACCCTTGCAGCCGTGAGTCGAACAAGCAGCCGCACCGCCACCATCGTCCAGCTGGGCATTGCCCAAACCCTGGCCTGGGCCTCCAGCTACTACCTGCCCGCCATCCTGGCCGTACCCATGGCGCGCGAGCTGGGCGTCAGCACACCCACGGTGTTTGCCGCCTTTTCGGCCGCGCTGGTAGTCTCCGCCCTGCTGGGGCCGGCCGCAGGCAAGGCAATAGACCGCCATGGCGGCCGGCCGGTGCTCAGCGCCAACAGCTTTGTGTTTGCCGCCGGCCTGGCCGTGCTGGCAGTGGCGCAGGGGCCGGTGGGCCTGTTCGCCGGCTGGGTGATCCTGGGCGTGGCCATGGCCGCGGGCCTTTACGAAGCGGGCTTTGCCGCGCTGGTGCACCTGTACGGCAGGGATGCGCGCGGAGCCATCACCGGCATCACACTGTTCGCCGGCTTTGCCAGCACCGTGGGCTGGCCGCTGTCGGCCTGGCTGGAGCTTGAATGGGGCTGGCGCGCCACCTGCCTGGCCTGGGCGGCGCTGCACCTGTTGCTGGGCCTGCCGCTGAACTGGCGCTTGCCGGCTTCACCTGCCGCAGCCGTTCCGACTGAAGCCCATGCAAGCATGGCCCAAACCGAAGCGGCTGCGCCCGCCGCATCCGGCAGCGGCACACGCACGGCGGTGCTGCTGGCGCTGGTGTTTGCCGTGACCTGGTTCATCAGCACGGCCATGGCCTCGCATTTGCCGCGCCTCTTGCAAGCCCATGGGGTGCCGCTGGCCACCGCGCTGGTGTTTGCCGGCCTCGTCGGCCCCGCGCAGGTCGCCGGCCGGCTGCTCGAATACGGCCTGCTGCGCAACATCCACCCGCTGGTCTCGGCGCGCGTGGCCGGCAGCCTGCACACGCTGGGCGCGGCGGCTTTCCTGTTTTTCGGCGTGCCGGCCGGCGCGGTATTTACGCTGCTGCACGGCGCCGGCAACGGCGTGCTGACGATTGCCAAAGGCACGCTGCCGCTGGTGCTGTTCAGCGTGCGCGACTACGGCGCGCGCCAGGGCCTCTTGATGGTGCCGGCGCGCTTTGCGCAGGCGACCGCGCCCTGGCTGTTCGGCCTGGCGATTGACCGCTTCGGCGCAGGGGCGCTGTGGTTTTCAGCGGCGCTGGGGCTGCTGGCTTTTGCGGCCTTGATGCTCTTGCACGATCCGTCCGCGACCGCCCGGCGCCGGGATTGAGCTGCGTGCAAGCTCGCCCAGCTGGAAGCTGGACAGTGCTTTTTGTGATTAAACACCGTTTAACCAACTTCGCAAGGCGTTAAAGTGTTCCTCAATGGTCAAACCTTCCAAAACCAGCAGCCCCGGCAAACCTGGCCGTGCGCGCACGGTGCAGCAGCCTTCTATGGCCCGGGACGTTCGCCGGCAGGCCCTGACGGATGTCCGGCGCTCCCTGGTGCTCGATGCGGCGCGCGCCGTTTTCTTCGAGCATGGGCTCGAAGGCACCAGCATCCGTGAGATCGCCCAACGCGCAGGCTATACGCCGGGCGCGATCTACAGCTACTTCGCGAGCAAGGAAGAGGTTTATGCGGCCCTGCTCGGCGAATCGCTGGAGCGCCTGAACGAGAGGGTCCAGGGCGCACGCGCGCAATCCCATGGCGAAGCGGCGGCTGCGGGCCGCGCCACGGCGACCGCGTTTTTTGATTTCTACCGGGACAACCCGCGCGACCTGGACCTCGGTTTCTACCTGTTCCAGGGCATGCAGCCGCGGGGGCTGGCACCCGAGCTGGATGAGCACCTGAAGCAGCGGCTGCGCGATGCGCTGCTGCCCACCCAGGAGGCGCTTGAAGCGCTTGGCATGCCCGACGGCGAGGCGCTTGCCGAAATCACGGCCCTGTTCACGCACACGGTTGGGCTGCTGGTGCTCAGCCACACAGGGCAGATACGCATGTTCAAACAAGCGTCCCGGGACCTGTTTGAAAGCTACCTGGAGCGCCTGGTCGCGCGCGCCACAGCTTCTTCTCGCGGTACAGGCTCAAAACAGCCCAAGGCTTGAGCGCTCAGTCCAGCCACTTCTGGAAAAACCGCGCCTGACCCATGGCCGGGTCCAGCTGGTAACCACCAAAGCCCACGCGCTCGTACAGCTTGACCGCGCCCAGGTTGCCCTGCAGTACTTCCAGCGTCAGCTTGCAGGCGCCGCGCTCGCGCGCGATCTCATCCACCAGTGCCAGCATTTTTTCGGCAATGCGCCGGCCGCGGTGGCCGGGCAGCACGGCCACGTCGTGGATGTTGACCAGCGGACGGCAGGCAAAAGTGGAAAAGCCTTCGATGCAGTTGACCAGGCCCACGGCCTCGTCGCCGTCAAACGCGAGCACGCTGAAGGCCTGCGGTCGCGCCGCGAGTTCCTTCACGAGGTGGGTTTTGGCGAAATCACTGAGCGGCTTGCCGCCACCGGCCGGGTCCCGCGCATAGCTGTCCAACAGCTGCACGAGGGCGCGCGCGTGCACCGGGTCGGCATAGTCGGCGCGGCAGACGCGCAGGGAAGAAGGGGAAGGAGAAAGGGAGGTGGTGGCTTCGGTCATCAGGCGATTTTAGGAAAGCCTTGCCTCTAAGGCGGCTCAAGCCGGTAAAGCCTTATGGCATTGCCGCCCATCACCGCCGCCTGGCTTTCAGCGCCCAGGCCCTCGAGCAACTGCCGTGACGCGGCCCACCAAAGCGCGTAGGGAGCGGCCAGCTCCAGCACCGGCCAGTCGCTGCCCCAGACGACACGGTCCGCGCCAAAACTTTGCAGCACATGCTCGGCCCAGCGCCGCACCGCGCCCGGCGCGGGGCGCGGACCGGCTTCGGTCAGCAGGCCCGAGAGTTTGCACATGGCCTGCGTTTCATTTGCGATGCGCGCCATGCCATCGGCCCAGGGCTGCCACTGGCCGGCCGCGATATCGGGCTTGGCGCCGTGGTCTATCACCATGCGCAGTTCGGGGTGGCGGGCTGCCAGGGTGAGGATGTGCGGCAGGTGCACGGGCTTGACCAGCGCGTCGAATACCAGGCCGCACTCAGCCATGGCGCGCAAGGCCGGGGCTAGCGTCGGCTGCAATATCCATTCGGGATCGGCGATGTCCTGCAGCATGGGCCGCAAGCCTTTGAGCCGCGGGTGCCGCGCCAGCGCCTCTATGCGGCGCGGCGCGTCGGCCGCCAGCATGTCGACCCAGCCGACCACGCCCAGCACCGCCGGGTTGGCGTCGGCCTGCTCCAGCAGGAACTGCGTTTCCGCCTCGGTGGGCGCGGCCTGCACCAGCACGCCGCCACTCACGCCATGCGGCCGCGACTGCGCCTGCCAGTCGGCCACGGCCACGTCGCGGTAAATCGGCGCCAGCGCCGGCGTGAGCCAGCCATAGTCGCCGCGCGCCAGATCCCAGCAGTGAAAGTGCGCATCGATGATCTTCATGGTGTGGGCGCCTCCCCGGGCAGAAGGCCCTGGGCGCGCAAATCCGCCCAGAAGGCCGCGGGAATCGGGTGCCGCATCATGGCCACCCCATCAGCCCACTCGGCGACCCGGCGCGCGCCCAGCATCACGATGTCGACGGCCTGATGGGCCAGCGGGAACTGCAGCGCCGCCGCGCGCAACGGCACGCCGTGCGCGGCGCAAACCGACTCGATGCGGGCCGTGCGCTCCAGCCATTCGCGGGCGGCCGGCGCGTAGTTGAAGCGGGCCTTGCCGCCGCGCGCGCCGGTCGCCAGGATGCCCGAATTGAACACGCCGCCCAGCGCGATGCGCACACCGCGCGCCGCGCACTGCGGCAGCAGCGCCGGCAGCGCGCTGTGGTCCAGCAGGCTGTAGCGCCCGGCCAGCATCAGCACATCCAGCCCGGCTTCGCGCAGCACCTGCAGCACCACCTCCACATCGTTGGTGCCCAGACCGATGGCGCGTATCAGCCCTTCATGCTTCATCGCGCGCAGCGTGGGCAGGGTTTCATCCAGCACCTGGCGCAGCACGGCGGGCGCGCGCTCGCCGTGCGAGGCCGCGTCCGGGTCGTGCACATAGACCACGTCCAGCCGCGGCAGGCCCAGGCGCTGCAGGCTGTCTTCTACGCTGCGGCGGGTGCCCGCGGCGCTGAAGTCCCACACCTGGTTAAAGGGCAGGATGTCCACATAACTGTGCTGGGCGCGCGCCGCATTTGCGTCTGGCACCAGCAGCCGGCCTACCTTGCTCGACAGCACATAGCTGTCCCGCGGGTGGCCGCGCAGCGCGTCGCCCAGCCGCCGCTCCGACAGGCCGTGGCCGTAATGCGGCGCGGTGTCGAAAGTGCGGCAGCCGTCGGCCCAGGCCGCATCGACCAGCGTCCTGGCCTCGGCATCGCTCACGGCGGCAAACAGGTTGCCTAGCGGCGCGCCGCCCAGGCCCAGCCGCAGGCCGCTTTCTTTACAGGCGGAAAACACAGGAGCCATGTCCAAAGTCGTCATGTCAAAGCCGGTTCAGGGTTAATCCCAATAAAAGTTCAGTCATGTTATGACTAACATGTCAGTGATCGACAGCGGGAAATCCCGAGGTTTTCAAAAAACCCCGGCTTCCCCGCCAATGCCGCTTCTACCATGCTCAAGAACATTCCATCGCTGCTCACGCCCGACGCCCTGCATGCCCTGGCCAGCATGGGCCATGGCGATGACGTGGCGATTGTGGACGCGAACTTCCCGGCCGCGCAGGTGGCCCGCAAAAGCGGCGCCCGGCTGGTGCACCTGGCGGGTGTGACCGCACCGCAGGCGCTGGCCGCGGTGCTGCGCTTGCTGCCGCTGGACGAATATGTGACCGACGCCGCCTGGACCATGCAGGTGGTGGGCGACCCCGAGGCCGTTCCCCCGCCGGTGGCCGAATTTACGACCGTGCTGCACCAGGCCGGTGAGCGCCCGGCCGCCTCGCTGGAGCGCTTTGCGTTCTACGAACACGCGCAATCGGCCTTTCTGATCCTGCAGACGGGCGAGCAGCGCAAGTACGGCAACATCCTGCTGCGCAAGGGTGTCATCGCGAGCGACCACGCCTGATCCCATGAGCAGCGCCGCACACCCGTCGAACACCCCTCCCATCAGCCTGCGCGCCCAGGCCTATGAGAGCTTTCAGCAACAGATCGTCGACGCCAACATACGTCCCGGGCAATTTGTCTCGCAGCGCGAACTCATGCAGCTGCTGGGCATGCCGCTGGGCGCGGTGCGCGAACTGATCCCGCGGCTGGAAGCCGAGGGCCTGGTCAAGACCGTGCCGCAACGCGGCCTGCAGGTGGCCCATGTGGACCTCAAGCTGATCAACAACGCCTTCCAGCTGCGCGGCCTGCTCGAGCGCGAGGCCGCCAGCCGCTTTGTCACCACGGTGTCCGACGCCGACCTGGCCGCCATCGAACAGGCACACCTCAACATCGTCAGGCGCGCGCGCAAGAAAGCCATCGACGATGCGCTGCTCGAAGACGCCACCACGGTCGACTGGGGCTTGCACGACTTGATGATCGACGCCTTGGGAAACGAGCTGATTTCCGAGGTCTACCGCATCAACAGCCTGCGGGTGCGCCTGATCAAGCTCGAAGCCTCATCCCTTTCCCCGGATGTGCTGATTCCCGCGATGGAAGAGCACCTCTGGTTCATCGATGCCCTCAAGCGGCGCGACCCGCAAGCCGTGGTCGACCGCCTGGGCCATCACATCGAGAGCGCGCATAAACGCGTGCTCGGCCTGCCGCGGCCCGCAATGCCGTGGTCCCTGGAGATCCCTGAATGACGAGTTCCTTTCCCGCCGCCGAAAAATCCTTTCGCGGCATCTGGCCCGCCCTGCTGACGCCGCTCACGGCCGGCCTGGACATAGACCACGCCAAGTTCGCCGCCCACTGCAAGGCGCTGATCGCCAGCGGCTGCCCCGGCGTGACGGCTTTCGGCACCACGGGCGAAGGCCCGTCCTTTTCGCTGGCCGAACGCAAGGAAGCGATCGAGCAGCTCATCAAGAACGGCATTCCCGCCAGGCAGATCATGGTCTCGACCAGCTGCGCCGCCCTGCCCGAAACCCTGGAGCTCACGCGCCATGCCGTGAAAGCCGGCGTGCACGGCTGCCTGATGCTGCCGCCGTTTTTCCTCAAGGGCGTGTCCGACCAGGGCATCATCGACAGCTACCGCTATGTCATCGACGGCATGGCCGGCACCCCTTTCAAGCTCTACCTGTACCACATCCCCCAGGTCACGGGTGTGCCGCTGTCGCACCACGTGATCGCCACGCTCAAGAAGCAATACCCGGACACCATCGTCGGCATCAAGGACAGCGCCTGCAGCACCGAACACTCGGTGGGCCTGGCCAATGCCTTCATGAAGGACATGACGGTTTACGTCGGTTTTGAACCGGACTTGCCCGAGATGGGCAAGCGCGGCAGCACCGGCGCCATCAGCGGCGTGGCCAACTTCATGCCGCGCCTGGTCAAGCGCCTGGTGACCGAACCCGCGGCACCGGCCACGCCCGCCGAACGCGAGCGCGTGATCAAGCTCATAAGCCTGCTGGACGGCTATTCACTGATGCCGGCGCTCAAAGGCATCATGGCCATGCTGAGCGGCGACCCGAGCTGGCTACGCGTGCGCGCGCCGCTGGTGGCCTTGACGGATACCGAATACAAGGCGCTGGAAAAAACCATCACCGCTTTCGGGATTGATACAAAATCCGAGTGACTGCCGAACGCCGACCCGGGGCATGAGCCCAACAACGATTGACCTAAAAAAGGAGACAACCATGAAGACTTCCACCATCCTCTCGTCCACCCTTCGCCGCACTCTTTTAGCCGCGGCTTCCGCCACCCTGCTGATGGGCGCGCTGCTGCCCGCGGCCCAGGCCCAGAACAAGATGGTGCTGCGCGTATCCACCCCGGCCGTGCCCGACGACTGGCACGCCAAGATGTGGACGGTCTTCAAGGACAACCTCGAAAAAAGCGCGCCCGGCGAATTCGACGTGCAGATCAACCTGAACGCCTCGCTGTTCAAGCAGGGCACCGAGCCCACCGCCATGGCGCGCGGCAACCTCGAGCTCTCCTCCATCTCGGCCTTCGACATCGCCAAGCTGGTGCCCGAGTTCTCCATCTTCACCGCCGGCTACATCGTGCGCGACCCGGACCACCAGCAAAAGGTGTTCTCCGGCCCCATAGGCACCGAGATGTTCAAGACTGTCTCGGAGAAGATGGAAGTCACGCCGCTGTCCACCGTCTACCTCGGCACGCGCCAGGTCAACCTGCGCGAGGCCCACAACGTCAAGGTGCCGGCCGACCTCAAGGGCATCAAGCTGCGCATGCCCGGCTCCAAGGAATGGCTGTTCCTCGGCGAGGCGCTGGGCGCCACACCCACGCCGCTGGCTTTCGGCGAGGTCTACCTGGGCCTGAAGACCGGCACCATCGACGGCCAGGACAATCCCCTGCCCTCGGTGCGCGCCGCCAAGTTCTATGAAGTCACCAAACAGATCGTCATGACCAGCCACCTGGTGGACGGCATCTTCATCTCGATTTCCAACAAGGCCTGGAACGCCATGAGCCCGGCGCAAAAGACCAAGGTCAAGGCCGCGGCACAGGCGGCAGCCGTCTACAACAACGAAAACCGCATCAAGGAAGAAGGCCAGCTGGTCGACTTCTTCAAGAAGGAAGGCCTGCAGGTCACCACACCCGACGTGGACGCCTTCCGCAAGACAGTGCAGACCACCTATTTGAACTCCGAGTACGCCAAGGTCTGGCCCAAGGGCCTGCTTGAGCGCATCAACGCGACCAAATAAGTCCCGCGGCAAACACCACAACGCCCATGAAAAGCTGGCCCCAAAAAGCCGCCAACCTGATTGGCGGCGGACTCTTCCTGACCCTGTTCATCGTGTTCGTGATCCAGATCACGGCGCGTTTTTTCTTCGGCAAGCCTTTGGCCTGGACGGATGAAGCGGCCGTGATCCTCTATGTCTGGGTCATTCTGTGGGCCGCCGCCGTGGTGGTGCCCGAGCGTGAGCATGTGGTCTTTGACCTGCTGTGGAACAACGCGCCCTACCGTGTCCGCCAGGCTATGGCCATTGTCGGCAACCTGCTGATCGGCGGCCTTGCGGCCTGGGGCATCCCGGGCTGCTGGGATTACGTGCACTTCATGGCCCGCGAGGGAACGCCCGTGCTGGGCGTGTCCTTCCAATGGGTCTTCATGCCTTTTGTGCTGCTGCTTGCCGCCGTGGCGGTTCGCTCGGCCTGGGCGATCTGGAATGCGATCCTTGGCAAGGGTCTTGAAGCGGAGCTGCGCATATGACAAGCGGAATCTGGATATTGGTTGGGGTGCTGGCGGGCGGCATGCTGCTGCGCATGCCCATCGGTTTTTCGATGATCGCGGCCGGCATAGGCTACCTCGTGGCCAAGGGCCAGGACGTGGGCCTGGTGGCTGAGCAGATCGGCAACGGCCTTTACAACAGCTATGTGCTGCTGGCCGTGCCGCTGTTTGTGTTCGCCGCCAACATCATGAACGCGGGCACGGTCAGCGAGCGAATTTTTGACTTCTGCCGCATCCTGGTGGGCCGCATGCGCGGCGGGCTGGCGCAGGTGGACATCCTGGTCAGCGTGATCTTCTCGGGCATGAGCGGCAGCGCCATCGCCGACGCCGCCGGCCCCGGCTTGGTCACGATCCGCCAGATGCTCAAGAAGCCCGAGTACACGCGCGGCTTTGCCGGTGCCGTGGTGGTGGCCAGCGCCACGCTGGGGCCCATCATTCCGCCGTCCATCCCCATGGTGATTTACGCGCTGGTCTCGGGCGCCTCGGTGGGCGCGCTGTTCCTGGGCGGCGTGGTGCCGGGCTTTCTGATGGCCGGCCTCATGATGGGCGTGGTCGCGGTCATCGCCAAGAAGCGCAACATGCCGCGCGACGAACCCGTGCCGCGCTCGGAATGGGCAGGCCTGATCTTTCGCGGCGCGCTGCCGCTGTCCATGCCCATCGTGCTGCTGGGCGGCATCTACTCGGGCATCTTCACGCCGACCGAAGCGGCCGCCGTGGCGGCGCTGCATGCGCTCATCCTCGCGGCCCTGGTGTTCCGGGCCCTGACCTGGCGCAGCTTCTGGGGCGTGGTGATGGAATCCACGCGCGCCAGCGCGGTGATCACCATGATCCTGGCCGGCTCCTTCATGCTCAACTATGCCTTCACCGCCGAAGGCGTGCCGCAGTCCATGGCCATGTGGGTCGACAGCATGCATTTCTCGCAGATCGGCTTTTTGCTGATGGTGAACGTCATGTTCCTGGTGCTGGGCTGCTTCCTGGACGTCTCGGTGCTGCTGCTGGTCTTTGTGCCCATGCTGCTGCCGGCGGCCAAGCTGCTGGGCGTGGACCTGGTGCACTTCGGCGTGCTGGTGGTGCTCAACATGATGATCGGCCTGATCCACCCGCCCTTCGGCATGCTGCTGTTCGTGACCAAGGCGCTGACCGGCATCCCCATCGGCGAGATGATGAAGGAAGGCTGGCCTTTCCTGGTCATGCTCCTGCTGCTCTTGCTGGCCATGACCTGCTTTCCACAGATCGTCTTGTGGCTCCCTCAAACCATGGGCTACGGAGCCAAGTAAATGACTGTGGCAGATGTCGTCTGCGTCGCAAGCTGGAACGCCGACCTGATCTCCAAGGTAGCGCGCCCGATTGCCCGCGGCGAGACACTGATGGCCGGCGACTTCAGCATCAGCCCGGGCGGCAAGGGCAGCAATGCCGCGGTGGCCGCCGCGCGCCAGGGCGCGCGCGTGGCGCTGCTGGCCCGCATAGGCGACGACGACTTCGGCCGCATGGGCATGGATCTCTGGCATGCCGAAGGCATCAACACCACACATGTCGAGCAGGTGGCCGGCGAGCGCAGCGGCGTCGCGCAAATCCTGGTCTATGAAGACGGCGACAACAGCATTGCCGTTTATCCCGGCGCCGGCAGCGGCCTGGGCGCGCGCCATGCGCAGGCCGCAGCCGCGCTGCTCGCGGGCTGCCGCGTCGTGATGGCTTCCTGCGAGGTGCCGGCCGAGGCCACCCTGCAAGCCTTTCAGCTGGCCCGTGCCGCCGGCGCGCTGACCGTGCTCAATCCCGCGCCCGCGCGGCCGCTGGGCGACGAGATGCTCGCCCTGGTCGACGTGCTCACGCCCAACGAGAGCGAACTCCTTTTATTGGCCGGCGAGACGCATGCCGGCTCGACCGACCAGGCCGCCGCGCGCTTGCTGGAGCGCGGCGCCCGCGCCGTGCTGGTCACGCTGGGCGCGGCCGGTTGCCGCCTCTACCAGGCCAGCCAGGCGCCGCAATCCATACCAGGCCGGCCCATGGCCGTGCGCGACACCATAGGCGCGGGCGACACCTTCACCGGCGCGCTGGCGGCCGCACTGGCACGCGGTGAAGCACTGCCCGCCGCCATGCAATGGGCCAATGCGGCGGCCGCGCTTTCGGTGACGCGCCACGGCGCCATAGACGGCATTCCGCAGCTGGCGGATGTGGCCGCGCTCCTCGGCTGAAACCACCGCGGCCTTTTTCACGTCCTTTTTCACGGCCTTTTTGCCCGTCACCGTGTAGGGCCAAGGCCGCTTTACCGGATATTTACGCGCCTCTTTCGGGCCGTATACCTGCGCCCTCAGGCTAGCAGTGATAATTCCTGAGCGCTGTATGAACAGGCCTTCAGGGCTTGGCGAACAGCCCCATCCAACACAAAAAAATGCCGCATCCACCCGTGGGCGCGGCGGGCACCCAAGGACAGCCGATGGACCCGAAAGCCGAAACGCCGCAGACCGGCGCGCAAACCCCTCCCCGCAAGCGCATCAGCCGCCGCGCGTCCATCCTCGGCAGCGTGATCGCCGTGATCGTCCTGGCCGGCACAGGCTGGCTGGCCTGGCATTTGACTCATCCCTCCGCCGACGCCGCTGGTGGCGGTTTTGCCGGCGGCCGGCGAGGCGCGCCGGCCACCACGGTCGGCGTGGCCACCGCCGAACGCGCCAGCATCCCGATTGTTCTTGAGGCCCTGGGCACCGTCACGCCGCAGGCCAGCGTCAGGGTAACGCCCCAGGTCTCGGGCGTCATGCAAAAAGTGCTGTTCAAGGAAGGCCAGATGGTCAAGGCCGGCGAGCTGCTGGCCACCATAGACCCGCGCCAGTTTGAAATGGCGCTGATGCAGGCCAGCGGCCAGCGCCAGCGCGACGAGGCCCAGCTCGACAGCGCGCGCGTGCAGCTGCAGCGCTACAGGACATTGCTGGAGCAGGACTCCATCGCCCGCCAGGACGTCGACACCCAGGCAGCGCTGGTCAAGCAGCTCGAAGGCACGGTCGTCGTCGACAAGGCCAATGAGGGCACGGCCCGGCTCAACCTCGGCTACACGCGTGTGGTCGCGCCCGTGAGCGGCCGCGTCGGCCTGCGCAACGTGGATGTGGGCAATGTGGTGAGCGGCGGCGATGCCAACGGCATCGCGCTGATCACCCAGGTCACGCCCATAGACGTCGTTTTCGCGATTCCGCAGGACCAGGTCGGCGAACTGCAGCAGAACGCCGCCAAGGGCATCGCCATGCAGGTCACCGCACTCGACAGGACGCGTGCCGTCACCCTGGACACCGGCAGTTTCGCCTCGCTGGACAACCAGGTCGACATCACCACCGGCACCGTCAAGGCCAAGGCCCGCTTTGCCAACAGCGAGCTCAAGCTCTACCCCAGCCAGTTCGTCAACGTGCGCCTGCAGGTGCGCACCATCGACAACGCCATCGTGGTGCCGGTGACGGCCCTGCGCATGGGCAGCAACGGCGAGTATGTTTATGTGGTCAACGCCAAGGAGCGCACCGTGTCGCTCAGGCCCGTCAAGCGCGGCCAGGCCACCGTCGACAAGGTTGTGATCGTCTCCGGCCTGGAGGTGGGCGAGCGCGTCATCACCGAAGGCGCGGACCGGCTCAAGGACGGCGCGTCCGTGGTCCTGCCCGGCGATCCGCCCGGCGGCGGCGGGCGCGGCCCCGGCGGCGGCGGCGGCAAGCGGCAACGCGGCGCGGCTTCCGCACCGGGCTCGGGCTCTTCCGCACCGGCCCCTTCGGCACCGGCATCTTCGGGGCCCTCCTCTTCTTCGCCTGCGGCAAGTGCCCCAACCGCCGCCTCCGCTGAAGGCCCGACCCCGGAACAGCGCAAGCGCATGCTGGACCAGGTCAAGGACGACCCGGAAGCCCTGGAACGCCGCCAGCGCTTTCTCGCGGCCATCGACGCCGGCGACCCCGCGGCGCTCGAACGCTGGCGCAGTATGAGGGAAAGACGCCAGGGCGGCGGGTCGCGCAGTGAAAAATAGGGATCTCGCCGCATGAGTCCCTCACGCCCGTTTATCCTGCGCCCGGTCGCCACCTCGCTGCTGATGGTGGCCATCGTGCTGGCCGGCCTCGTGGGTTTCAGGTTTTTGCCGCTGTCGGCCCTGCCGCAGGTCGACTACCCGACCATCCAGGTGCAGACGCTTTACCCCGGCGCCAGCCCCGAGGTCATGGCCCAGACCGTGACCGCTCCGCTGGAGCGCCAGTTCGGCCAGATGTCCGGGCTGCAGCGCTTGAGCTCCACCAGCGCGGCCGGCGTCTCCATCGTCACGCTGCAGTTCGGCCTGGGGCTGACGCTGGACGTTGCCGAGCAGGAAGTGCAGGCCGCCATCAACGCCGGTGGCTCGCTGCTGCCCGCCGACCTGCCCGCGCCGCCCGTGTATGCCAAGGTGAATCCGGCCGATGCGCCGGTGCTCACGCTGGCCATCACCTCCGACACGCTGCCGCTCACCGAGGTGCAGAACATCGTCAACACGCGCCTGGCGCTCAAGATCAGCCAGGTCAACGGCGTGGGCCTGGTCTCGCTGAGCGGCGGGCAGCGCCCCGCCGTGCGCATACAGGCTGACACGCGCGCCCTGGCCTCCTACGGCTTGGGCCTGGACTCGCTGCGTACCGCGATCAGCGCCGCCAATGCCAACGGCGCCAAGGGCAGCATTGACGGGCCGACACGCTCGTACTCCATCAACTCCAACGACCAGCTGGTTGCCGCCAGCGACTACCAGCGTCTCGTCATCGCCTACCGCAACGGTGCGGCGATTCGCGTTTCCGACGTCGCGCAAGTGGTCGACAGCGCAGAAAACATCAAGCTGGGCGCCTGGTCCGGCATGAAGCCGGCCATCATCCTCAACGTGCAGCGCCAGCCCGGCGCCAACGTGATCGCCACGGTGGACGCCATCAAGGCCCGCCTGCCCGAGCTGCAGGCCGGCCTGCCCACCGCGCTGCAGGTTGACGTGCTGAGCGACCGCACCACCGGCATACGCGCCTCGGTGCTGCATGTCGAAATCGAACTGGTGCTGGCCGTGCTGCTGGTGGTGCTGGTGATCTTTGCGTTTTTGCACAGCCTGCGCGCCACCGTGATCGCCAGCCTGGCCGTGCCGATCTCGCTGGTCGGCACCTGCGGCGCCATGTACCTGCTGGGCTACAGCCTGAACAACCTGAGCCTGATGGCCCTGACGATCGCCACCGGCTTTGTGGTCGACGACGCCATCGTGATGATCGAAAACATCTCGCGCTACATCGAGGAAGGCGAGGCGCCCATGGCCGCCGCCCTCAAGGGCGCGACGCAGATTGGCTTCACCATCATCTCGCTGACGGTCTCGCTGATTGCGGTGCTGATCCCGCTGCTCTTCATGGGCGACGTGGTGGGGCGGCTGTTCCGCGAGTTCGCCGTCACGCTGGCCATCACCATCCTGATCTCCGCGGTGGTCTCTCTGACCCTGGTGCCCATGATGTCGGCACGCTGGCTCACGCGCCACCCAGAAGGCGAGGTCGAAGGCGGTAGGTTCGGCCAGTGGATGCAGCGCTTTTTCGACAAGGTCATCCACCACTACGACCGCTGGCTCACCTGGGTGCTCAGGCGCCAGGGCCTGACCCTGCTGGTGGCGCTGGCCACCCTGCTGCTCACGGTACTGTTGTATGTGCTGATCCCCAAGGGCCTGTTCCCCACGCAGGACACCGGCCAGTTGCAGGCCCGCATCGAGACCGCGCAGTCGGTGTCCTATGCCCGCATGGCCGGGCTGCAGCAGGCGGCGGCCAAGGCCATCCTTGAGGACCCGGACGTTGAAACGCTGAGCTCCTTCATAGGCGTGGACGCGGCCAACAACACCATGCTGCACACCGGCCGCATGCTGATCAACCTCAAGTCCAGCCGCAGCGGCAGCCAGCAGGAGACCATGGACAGGCTCAAGGAGCGCGTCGGCAAGGTGGCTGGCGTGACACTCTATTTGCAGCCCACGCAGGACTTGACGATTGACGCCGAGACCGGCCCCACGCAGTTCCGCGTCTCGCTCGAAGGCTCGGACAACGCCACCGTGGTGCTCTGGGCCAACAAGCTGGCCGAACGCATGCGCCAGCTCGATGGCGTACGCAACGTGGCGTCGGACGCCGGCTCCAGCGGCACCTCGGCCTATATCAACGTGGACCGCGACACCGCCTCGCGCCTGGCGGTCACCACCTCGGCTATCGACGACGCGCTGTACAGCGCCTTCGGCCAGCGCATCGTCTCCACCATCTTCACCGAGACCAACCAGTACCGCGTGATCCTCGAAGCCATGCCCGACCCGCTGGCCACACCCGCCTCGCTGGGCGCGCTGCGGCTCAAGACCAGCTCGGGCAGCACCACGCCGCTGTCGGCGATCGCCACCATACGCGAGCAGCCCGCGCCGCTGCAGATCACCCGCGTGGCCCAGTACCCGGCCACGACCCTGGGCTTTGACACCGCGCCCGGCGTCTCCCTGGGCCGCGCCGTCGACGAGATCCGCCAAGCCGCCAAGGACGTTGGCCTGCCCGGCAGCGTGACCCTGAGCTTCCTCGGCGCCGCCGGCGCCTACCAGGCCTCGCTGTCCAACCAGCTGTGGTTGATCCTGGCGGCCGTGATCTGCGTCTACATCGTGCTGGGCGTGCTCTACGAAAGCTATATCCACCCGCTGACGATCCTCTCCACCCTGCCCTCGGCCGGCGTGGGCGCGCTGCTGGCCCTCATGCTCAGCGGCTCCGACCTGGGGGTCATAGGCATCATAGGCATCATCCTGCTGATAGGCATCGTGAAGAAAAACGCCATCATGATGATCGACTTCGCCATCGACGCCGAACGCAACGAAGGCAAGTCCCCCCAGGAAGCGATTCACCAGGCGGCCCTGCTGCGCTTCCGCCCCATCCTCATGACAACGCTGGCCGCGCTCTTCGCCGCTGTGCCGCTGATGCTGGGGTTTGGTGAAGGGGCTGAGTTGCGGCAGCCGCTGGGGTTGTCGATTTTTGGCGGGTTGATCGTCAGCCAGATGCTCACGCTGTTTACGACTCCCGTCATCTATCTTGGGTTTGATCGTCTGGGGCGCAGGTTTGGGCGAAAGAAAGAGGTTCTTGTATGAGGGCCTTTCCCTCAATCTCCCGCTTTCAAGATTCTGGTTCTCTGCTGACGGCTGCTGGCCGGGGGTTGCCCGGCGGCAACTCACTTTTCTTTGCTTCGCCAAAGAAAAGTAAGCAAAAGAAAGGCGACCCTGGTTCCTGCGTCCCCTGCGCTTCGCTCCGGGGCAACCTGCGGTGCTCGGTCCAGACGGGGTCAAAAACAACTCGCTTCGCTCAAACAAGTTTTTGCCCTGATCCGTCTGGCCCTGCGCTCCTCGGCGCATCCACAAGGGGGTGGGGACAAAAATACCAAACAGCCGAATACCAATACCGAATACCTGAAGAAACAAGGACACGCCTTGGCGTGTCCTTGTTTGTCTTTGTCCCCGCTCCCGATTGCCCCGTCCTGGCTGGGCCGAGGAGCGCAGAGACAAGCGGATCAGGGCCGGCGTTGTCTGAGCGAAGCGAGTTTAGCCGGACCCCGCTTGGCTCGAGCACCGCAGGTTGCCCCGGAGCGCAGCGCAGGGGACCCAGACTGCGGGTCGCCTTTCTTTTGGGTACTTTTCTTTGGCGAAGCAAAGAAAAGTGCCTCGCCCGCCGGGGCGAGACCCGGCCAACTGAACTTAGAAGAGCGCGCCCCGCCGGGACAAGAACCGGCAGCAGCAAGCTCAGCAAGGGCGGGGGAGGAACCACCCCATGAACCTCTCCGAGCCTTTTGTCCGCCGCCCGGTAGCAACAGTCCTATTAACCATAGGGCTGTGCCTAGCCGGCATAGGCGCCTTCTTCGTCTTA
The DNA here is from genome assembly GCF_047303325.1 of Polaromonas sp. CT11-55. NCBI lineage: Bacteria > Pseudomonadati > Pseudomonadota > Betaproteobacteria > Burkholderiales > Comamonadaceae > Polaromonas > Polaromonas sp. CT11-55. Next base: position 17,331 of record NZ_JBKBEX010000034.1, read on the forward strand.
CCGGTGTCGCCACTTCCGCAAGTCGACTTCCCGGTGATCTCGGTCAGCGCCACCTTGCCGGGCGCCAGCCCCTCGACCATGGCCAGCAGCGTGGCGACGCCGCTGGAGCGGCGCCTGGGGATTATCGCGGGTGTCAATGAAATGACCTCCTCGAGCGGCAGCGGCTCGACGCGCATCAGCCTGCAGTTCGACCTCAACCGCAAGATCGATTCGGCCGCGCGCGAGGTACAAGCCGCCATCAATGCCTCGCGGGCCGACCTGCCGGCCAGCCTGCGCAGCAACCCAACTTACCGCAAGGCCAACCCGGCCTCGGCGCCCATCATCATCCTGGCGCTGACCTCCAAGACGCGTTCGCCGGGCCAGATTTACGACGAAGTCTCCAACCTCGTGCAGCAAAAAATCGCCCAGGTGCCGGGCGTGGGCGACGTTGAACTGGGCGGCGGCTCGCTGCCCGCCGTGCGGGTGGAGCTCAACCCCTTCGCGCTGAACCGCTACGGCGTGGCCGCCGAAGACGTGCGCGCGGCGCTGCAGGCTTCCAACGCCAACCGGCCGCGCGGCGCGATTGAAGGCAACGGCCAGCGATTCCAGATCTACAGCGGCTCCAGCACCGCGAGCGGCGGGCGCCGCGCCGCCGACTACCAGGACCTGATCGTCGCCTGGCGCAACAACGCAGCGATACGCCTGCGCGACGTGGCCGAGGTGCAGGACGGCGTGGAGAACACCAACACGCTGGGCCTGTTCAACGGCGAGCCGGCCGTGATCGTGCTGGTCACGCGCCAGCCGGCCGCCAACGTGATCGAAACCGTGGATGGCGTGCGCGACCTGCTACCGGAGCTGCAGGCCCAGCTGCCGCAGGACGTGCGCCTGCAGGTCGCCTCCGACAGCACCAACTCGATACGCTCCTCGCTGCATGAAATCGAGCTCACGCTGATCATCTCCATCGTGCTGGTGGTGCTGGTCGTCAGCGCCTTTTTGCGCAGCGCGCGCGCCACCATCATCCCGGCGGTGGCCACGGTGGCCTCACTGCTGGGCACCTTCGGCGTGATGTACTTGATGGGTTTTTCCCTCAACAACCTGAGCCTGATGGCACTCACGGTGGCCACCGGCTTTGTGGTCGACGACGCCATCGTGGTGCTGGAGAACACCAGCCGCCATATCGAGGCTGGCATGGATCGCTTCAAGGCTGCGCTGCTGGGCGCGCGCGAGGTGGGCTTTACCGTGCTGTCCATCAGCCTGTCGCTGGTGGCGGTGTTCATCCCCCTGCTCTTCATGGGCGGGCAGATAGGCCGGCTGTTCCGCGAATTCGCCGTCACGCTGTCGGCCGCCGTGCTGATCTCGCTGCTGATCTCGCTGACCACCACGCCCATGATGTGCGCCTGGCTGCTCAAGCCCGACGCGCACAGCAAGCCGCCTGGCCGCATTGCGCGCTGGTTTGAGCGCGCCTTCCAGCGTGTGCACCGCAGCTATGAGACCAGCCTGGACTGGGCGCTGCACAGCAAGCTGCTGGTGATGCTGATCCTGGCGACGGTGGTGGGCCTGAACGTCTACCTTTACGTGAAAGCGCCCAAAGGCTTTTTCCCGCAGCAGGACACCGGCCAGATCAACGGCGGCCTGCGCGCCGACCGCAGCATCTCCTTCCAGGCGCTGCAGGGCAAGCTCAAACAGCTGGTCGACATCATCCGCGCCGACCCGGCGGTGGACACCGTGGTCGGCTTTACCGGCGGCTCGCGCGCCGGCGGCGGCTTTATGTTCATCAACCTCAAACCGGTCGGCCAGCGCAAGGAAGGCGGCCAGGCCGTGATCACGCGCCTGCGCCCGCAACTGGCGCAGGTGACGGGCGTGAGCCTCTTCCTCAACACCGTGCAGGACCTGCGCGGCGGCGGGCGCCAGACCAATTCAACCTACCAGTACACGCTCAAGAGCGATAACGCGGCCGACCTGAGCCAGTGGGCCACGCGCCTGGCCGAGCGCATGAAAACCCAGGAAGCGCTGACCGACGTGGATACCGACCAGCAGGAAAACGGCGTGGAAACCATGGTCACCGTCGACAAGGAAAGCGCCGCGCGCCTGGGCATCAGCTCGCGCGACGTGGACAATGCGCTCTACGACGGCTTCGGCCAGCGACAGGTCGCCACGATTTACGCCGAACTCAACCAGTACCACGTGATCATGGAGGTCGCGCCGCGCTACACGCGCAGCCCCGAGTCACTGAAAGACATTTATGTGCCGGCCAAAAATGCCGGAGGCGGGACGGGCACTACCACCAGTACCGGTACCAGTACGACAAGCACCACGGCGGCCGCCACCAGGTCCACTGCAGGCACAGCCGCCAGCACGGGCACATCCGGCAGTTCGGCCGCCACCACAAGCAGCACAACAAGCAGCACCACGCCCACCATCAGTGCCAATCCCGGCTTGCGCGATTCCTCGAGCGGCAATGTGCTGAGCACCGCGCCCAGCACCATGGTGCCGCTGTCGGCGATCGCGCGTTTCAGCGAGAACCCGACGGCCGCCTCCATCAGCCATGAGGACGGCGAACTCTCGACCACCATCTCCTACAACCTGGCCGAGGGCTTCACGCTCAGCGACGCCGAGGCGGCCGTGCGCCAGTCCGAAGCCGACATACGCTTGCCCACCAATGTGCGCGGCAGTTTTTCCGGCACGGCGCTCAGCGCCCAGCAATCGCAGGGCCAGCAGCCGCTGCTGATCCTTGCCGCGCTGGTGGTGATCTACATCGTGCTGGGCATCCTCTACGAAAGCCTGATCCACCCCATCACCGTGCTCTCCACCCTGCCCTCGGCCGGCGTGGGCGCGGTGCTGGCGCTGCTGATGTTCAAGCTCGACTTTTCCATCATCGCGCTGATAGGCATCTTTTTGCTGATAGGCATCGTCAAGAAAAACGCCATCCTGATCATCGACTTCGCGCTCGAGGCCGAACGCGCGCGCGGCATTTCGGCGCTGGAAGCGGTGCGTGAAGCCTGTCTGCTGCGTTTTCGCCCCATCCTGATGACCACGCTGGCCGCCATCCTGGGCGCGCTGCCGCTGGCGATCGGCTTCGGCGAAGGCGCCGAGTTGCGCCGGCCGCTGGGCATCGCCATCATCGGCGGGCTGATCGCCAGCCAGCTGCTCACGCTGCTGACCACACCCGTCGTCTATGTGCTGATGGACAAACTGCGCCGCCGCAGCCCTCTTGAGCGCCAGCTCAGCCGCCATCCTGGCGAAACCGATGCGGCGCCGCAAGCGCAATGATGGACAAGACTATGACGAACCTCTCCCACACTCCCCGCTTTGAACGCCGGCTTGTTGCAGCCGCCCTGCTGGCCCTGCTCGCCACCGGCTGCGCCGTCGGCCCCGACTACAAGCGGCCCACCGCCGCCGAAGTGAGCAATTTCAAGGAAGCCGAAGGCTGGGTACCGGCCGCGCCGGCCGATGCGCTGGAGCGCGGCCCGTGGTGGAGCCTCTTCAAGGACCCGGTGCTGGACCAGCTGCAGTCGCGCGTCGACGTCTCCAACCAGAACGTCGCGGTGGCCGTGGCCACCTATGCCCAGGCGCGCGCGCTGGTGCGCGAGCAGCGCGCCTCGCTGTTTCCCACGGTCACGCTGGATGCAGGCGCAACGCGTTCGCGCTCCAGCGGCAACGTCACGACGGGCAGCACCGGCCGCGTCGGCAACAACTACCAGCTCAGCATAGGCGGCAGCTGGGAGCCCGACGTCTGGGGCCGGCTGGGCCGCGCGGTGGACAGCGCCACGGCCGGCGAACAGGCCAGCGCCGCCGATCTGGCCTCGGCCAAGCTCTCGGCCCAGGGCGAGCTCGCTGCCAATTATTTTTCGCTGCGCCAGACCGATGCGCAAAAGGCCTTGCTGGAAACCACGCTGGCCGGCTACCAGCGCGCGCTCGAAATCACGCAAAACCGCTACAAGGCCGGCATCGCCGCCAAGACCGACGTGTTGCAGGCGCAAACCCAGCTCGCCAATGCCCAGGCCGACAACGCCGGCCTGGTGCGACAGCGCGCCCAGCTTGAACACGCGATCGCCGTGCTGGTCGGCGAAGCGCCCGCCAATTTCAGCCTGCCGCCCGCCACCTGGAACCCGCTGGTGCCCGAAGTGCCGCTGGGCGTGCCTTCAGCCCTGCTGCAGCGCCGGCCCGACATTGCCGCGGCCGAACGCCGCGTGGCTTCGGCCAATGAACAGATAGGCATCGCCAAAAGCGCCTACTTTCCCAGCCTGTCGCTCAGCGCCTCGGCCGGCACCGGCGCCAGCCGCGTGGCCGATTTGTTCAAAGCCTCAAGCAGCGTCTGGTCCCTGGGTCTCTCAGCCGCGCAGCTGATTTTTGACGCCGGCGCCACCGGTGCCCGCGTGGACGGTGCACGCGCCGCGCACGAACAGGCCGTGGCCCGCTACCGCCAGACCGTGCTGGTCGCCTTCCAGGACGTGGAAGACCAGCTCTCCGCCACCCGCGTGCTGCAAACCCAACAAGAATTGCGCCGCCAGGCCTCGGAAGCCGCCGACCAGGTCGAGCAGCAAGTGCTCAACCGTTACCGCAGCGGCCAGGTCGGCTACACCGAAGTCATCACCGCCCAGGCCACTGCGCTGAGCGCGCGCCGGGCCCTGGTGCAGGCCATGGCCGACCGGCAGACCACAGCCGTGGCGCTGATCCAGTCGCTGGGTGGGGGCTGGCAGGCCCAGCCATAAGGCTCAGCCGGCAGGCCTGCTCCCATGCAACGCCGCCAGGAAAAACCGCGCCGCCTCGCTCAGCGGCCTGTCCTTGCGCGTGATGCTGCCGAAGGCTTCCATCTTGTGGCGGATAAAACAGGGCAATATCACCAGCAGGCCGTGGCGCGCGTAGGTGTCGGCAATCGACTGCGGCATGACGCCGACCATTTCGGTTTCAGCGATCAGGTTGGTGGTGGTCAGGATAGAGGCCGTCTCTATCAGGCCCTTGGGTGACGGCGCCTGCAGCATGCGGAACTCCTGCTCCAGCACCTCGCGCATGGGGCTGCCGGTGGGCTGCAAAATCCAGCCGTAGCCCAGCAGGTCAGCGAACTTCACGGCTTTCTTTTTGGCCAGCGGATGCCGCACGCCCACCACCAGGGCCAGGGCCTCGTTCTCCAGCGGGGTGAAGCTGTAGTCGGCGCGGTGCTCGTCGCGTATGCGGCCTATGGCGACGTCGAGCACACCCTCGCGCAGCAGCTCGAACAACCGGTCGCTGGTGTCCATGGTGATATCGACCGACAGCAGCGGATAGGCTTTTTTGAGCGCGATGATGGCCTGCGTGAGCAGATTGGGCGAAGGCGCCATGATGCTGCCGACCGACACGCGGCCCGAGCCGCCCTGCTCCAGTTCGGCGAGTTCGCGCGTCATCGATTCGACCGAGCCGCGCATGCCGCGAAAGTAGCGCAGCACGCTGGCGCCGGCCGGCGTGAGTTTTTGCCCGCGGCCCACGCGCTCGAACAGGCGCTGGCCCAGCGCGGACTCCAGCTCCTGGATCATTTTGGTGGCGGCCGGCTGCGTCATGCCAAGCTCGGCCGAGGCCTTGCGCAGCGTGCCGTGCTCGCCCACGGCCAGGATCAATGCCACTTGCCGCATGCGCAGGCGGTTCAGCAGTTGCGGGATGGAGGATGCGCGGGATGCATGGGATGAGGCGGGCATGGTGGTCGCTTTCGATGCTGATTTCAATTGATCACCGCAGGTTATCAAATAATCAGGGATTTTCAATTTACGTTAAGTGTCGCCGTCCCTACCATCAGGGCACTCGTTCCAGCTTTCCTGCGCTTTCCCCACAACAATGACCCGGAGACAAAGACCCATGCCCCGCCTGAAATCCCTGCAATTTCTCCCCGCCTTGCTGGCGGCCGCCTGCGCTCTGGTCGCGGCCTCCCCCGCCCTGGCACAGGCGCAGGAATGGCCCGCCAAGCCGCTGCGCATCCTGGTGGGCTCGGCCCCGGGCGGCGGCACCGACGCCATGGCGCGCGCCGTGGCCGACCGGCTGGGCCCGCTGCTCAGGCAGCCCGTGGTGGTCGAGAACCGCCCCGGCGCTTCCAACACCCTGGCGGCCGACCTCACGGCCAAGTCCACCGACGGCCATACCCTGCTGATGGGCGTCTCGACCGCGCACGCAATCGCGCCGCATCTGCTCAAGCTGGGCTATGACAACAACAAGGACCTGGTCCCCGTGGTCTTTGTGGGCGCGGTGCCCAATGTACTGGTGGTCAACAACGCGCTGCCGGTTGATTCGGTGCAGTCGCTGATCAAGCTGGCCAAGAGCAAGCCCGGCCAGCTCAATTACGCGACCAGCGGCTCGGGCAGCACCCAGCACATCGCGGCCGAACTCTTCAAGGACCAGGCCGGCGTCTTCATCACCCACATCCCCTACCGCGGCAGCGGCCCGGCGCTGATCGACCTGGTGGCCGGCCAGGTGCAACTGAGCTTTGACACCATGCCGTCCGTCATCGGCCAGATCAAGAACGGCCGCATCAAGCCCCTGGCCGTGGCCAGCGCCAAACGCAACCCGCAATTGCCCAATGTGCCCACCATGGCCGAAGCCGGCCTCAAGGGCGTGGAGATGAGCGCCTGGTACGGCATCTACATGCCGGCCTCCACACCCAAGGCGGTGCAGGAGCGCGTCTACACCGAAGTGAGCAAGGTGCTGGCCATGCCTGAAACGCAAGCCCGGCTGGGCGCCATAGGCGCCGACCTCACGCCCATGACGCAGGCGCAGTTCGCGCAGTTCCACGCCGATGAAAACAAGCGTTATGGTGAGCTGATCGCCCGGAAAAACATCAAACTCGACTGATTGGATCAACGCATGAGCAACACGCAGACGCCGCCCGCAGCCCTGCCCGTGGTCGCCCTCACGCTGGGCGACGCGGCCGGCATAGGCCCCGAACTGATCGCCCGGCTGCTGGCGCAACCCGGCATCACCGCAGGTGCCAACATCGTGCTGGTGGGCGACAACTGGCTCTGGCAACAGGGCCAGCTCACCGCTCGGCAAACCGTGGCCACACAGGCCGTCACCAGCCTGGACCAGGTGCGCGGCCGCGCCGACACCCGCCTGCCGGCTTTCCTGGCCACAGACACGATTCAAGCGGCACAGGTGCAGCGCGGCCAGGCACAGGCCGCCTGCGGCGCGGCCGTGCTGCAGGTGCTCAACCTCTGCATGGACGGCGCCAAACGCGGCGAAGTCGACGCGATCTGCTTCGCCCCACTGAACAAACAGGCCATGAAGCTGGGCGGCCTGAAGCACGAAGACGAGCTGCACCACTTCGCCGAATACCTGGGCGTGACCGGCTACTTCTGCGAGTTCAACACCCTGGGCGATTTGTGGACATCGCGTGTCTCATCCCACATCCCGCTCAAAGACGCGGCGGCCATGCTGAGCAAACAACGCATCGTCGATGCGGCAAAGTTGATCTACGCCTCGCTACAGGCCAGCGGCAATGCCCATCCCAAAGTTGCGGTGGCGGCCTTTAACCCGCATGGCGGCGACGGCGGTGTCTGCGGGCGCGAAGAGATCGACATCATCGAGCCCGCCGTGGCCGAGCTGCGCGCCGCCGGCGTGCCGGTGGACGGCCCCTTCCCGGCCGACACCATCTTTTTGAAAGCACGCGACGGCCTTTACCACGCTATCGTCACCATGTACCACGACCAGGGCCAAATCGCGATCAAGCTCATGGGCTTTAGCAAAGGCGTGACGGTGCAGGGCGGCCTGCCGGTGCCTATCACCACGCCGGCCCATGGCACGGCCTATGACATTGCGGGCCAGGGTGTGGCCGACGTGAATGCCACCCTCAATGCATTCCGCATTGCCCAGCGCATGGGTGCGGCTCGGCTGCGGCCCGTTGCCTGAGCTTCCTCTTTTTCTTTTTTAAAACGCTAGAGAACCAATATGAAAATCAAATCCGTACGCGCACGCGTCTTCGAATGGAAAGGCAAGACCGTTCCACCCCAGGGCAATTTCTGCTCCAACGCCATGGACCTGGTCTACTCCAACACCGAGACCATGAGTACCTTCCGCTTCCACTCGTGGACGGTGGTGGAGATTGAAACCGACGACGGCATCGTCGGCCTGGGCAACGTCGCGCTGGCGCCGCACATCGCCAAAGCCATCATCGACCAGTACCTCACGCCGCTGGTGCTGGGGCAGGACCCCTGGGACTATGAATACCTGTGGCAGCGCATGTACCGCGCCACCCACGCCTGGGGCCGCAAGGGCGTGGCCATGGCCGCGATCTCGGCGGTGGACATCGCCATCTGGGACATTCTGGGCAAGTCGGTGGGCAAGCCGGTGTTCAAACTGCTGGGCGGCCGCACCAAGGAAAAGATTCCCTGCTACTACTCCAAGCTCTACCGCACCGACATCAAGGCCATGCAGGACGAGGCGCAAACCTACCTGGACCAGGGCTTCACCATGTTCAAGTCGCGCTTCGGCTACGGCCCGGCGCACGGCACCAAAGGCGTGGCGGAAAACCTGAAGGCCGTCGAGGCGCTGCGCGAAGTGATCGGCTACGACAACGACTTGATGCTCGAGTGCTACATGGGCTGGAACCTTGAATACGCCAAACGCATGCTTCCCAAGCTCGAGAAATTCCAGCCGCGCTGGGTCGAAGAACCCGTGATTGCCGACGACATCGACGGCTATGCCGAGCTGAACCAGCTGACCAGCATCCCGATCTCCGGCGGCGAGCATGAGTTCAGCCTTTATGGCTTCAAGCAGCTGCTCGACAAAAAAGCCGTGTCCGTGGTGCAGTACGACACCAACCGCGTGGGCGGCATCACGGCCGCGCACAAGATCAACGCACTGTGCGAGGCCTATAGCGTGCCGGTGGTACCGCATGCCGGGCAGATGCACAACTACCACCTGACCATGAGCACCCTGGCCTCGCCCATGAGCGAATACTTCCCGATGTTCGATGTGGAAGTGGGCAACGAGCTGTTTTATTACATCTTCGACGGCGAGCCCGTGGCCGAGAACGGCTTTTTGCAGCTTGACGACAACAAGCCCGGCCTGGGCCTGACCATGAAGACCGAGTTTCTCAAAGACTTCAACATCGTCGAATGAGCACCATGGCTGCCAGGTACCAGGGCGTGTTTCCGGTGGTGCCCACCACCTTCACCGACGCGGGCGAGCTCGATCTGGAAAGCCAGAAGCGCTGCGTCGATTTCATGATTGACGCGGGATCGACCGGCCTGTGCATACTCGCCAACTTTTCCGAGCAGTTTGTGCTGTCGGACGAGGAGCGCGAAGTGCTGACCGCGGCCATCCTCAAACATGTGGCGGGCCGAGTGCCGGTGATTGTGACCACCACCCACTTCGGCACCCGGGTCTGCGCCGAACGCAGCCGCCGCGCGCAGGACCTGGGCGCGGCCATGGTCATGGTGATGCCGCCCTACCATGGGGCCACCATTCGCGTTCCGGAAGAAAAGATCTACGAGTTCTTCGCCACGCTGTCGGCCGCGATCGACATTCCCATCATGATCCAGGACGCGCCCGTCAGCGGCACACCGTTGTCAGCCACCTTCCTGGCGCGCATGGCCAAGGAGATACGCAACGTCGCCTACTTCAAGATCGAAACGCCGGGCGCGGCCTCCAAGCTGCGCGAACTGCTGCGCCTGGGCGGCAACGCGATTGAAGGCCCCTGGGACGGCGAGGAAGCCATCACCCTGCTACCCGACCTGGAGGCGGGTGCCACCGGTGCAATGACGGGCGGCGGCTACCCTGACGGCATACGCAGGATCATGGACGCCTGGGCGGCCGGCCGGCGCGAAGAGGCCGCGGCTGAATACGCACGCTGGCTGCCGCTGATCAATTACGAAAACCGCCAGGGCGGCATCCTCACGGCCAAGGCCTTGATGAAGGAAGGCGGCGTGATCGCCTGCGAGGCACCGCGCCATCCTTTCCCCGCCATGCACCCGGAGGTGCGCAAGGGCTTGCTGGCCACCGCGCGCCGGCTGGACCCGCTGGTGCTACGCTGGGGCAAATAGGCGCTTCAGCCGCCTGCCGGCGCAGGCTTCGTTTCCTTTCTGGCTCCCCCATTTTCAGGACATCCATGCCGCTTCGGGAAACACTCTTGCTGGTGCAAAAATGCGCCCATACCTTCAGCTTTTACGACCTCGCCACGGGCTTGCCGCAAAAGCACATCGTGCTGCCGAATTTTCCGCATGAGTTCACGGTGGACGCGGCGCGCGGCCTGGCCTATGTGGGCCACTACGGTATAGAAACGGCCAGCCACCTGGGCGACATGGGCGGGCACTCGGTGTTTGTGATCGACCTCGCGCGGCAAGAACACGTGGCCACGCTGAACCTCTGGCCTTACTACCGGCCGCATGGCCTGACGGTGGATGGGCAGGGGCGGCTGTTTGTCATGTCGGAGGCGCACAACGTGCTGCTGCGCTTTTCAGACCCGGCGAAGGTGTTTGTGCCGGATCTCGCCGTGCCCTCGGGCGGCTACAAGACGCACCTTTTCGCACTGACCAAGGACGCGCAGACCGCCTACGCGCTCAACCTGCTGTCCAACACCGTGACCAAGATCAAACCCAACGACCCGACCTTCACGCCGGTGGCCATGGTGCCCGGACCGGTGCCCGAGGGCAATGTGCTGTCGGCCGACGAGTCGCTGCTCTATGTGGCCAACCGCGGCGACGACAGCATTGTGGCCGTGGACACCGCGACCATGAAGGTCGTGGCCCGGGGCAACACACGGCGTGACCCCAACCGCGTCTACCGCTTCAAGGGAGCGCAGGGCCAGGACCTGCTGCTCACCACCAACTCGGGCGAACATTCGCTCTCGGTCTTCGGCACTGACCTGCAGGAGCAGCGCTGTTTCGCCCTGCCCAGCAACCCGCTGGCCCTGTCTTTCCACCCGGTGGACCGCGCGGTTTATATCTCCTTCCAGGACGACACGGTGCGCCGCCTGGATCTCGACAGCTTTGAGTTCGGGCAGCAGATCAAGACCCTGCGCGAACCCGATTCATCCTACGTCTGGCGGCATTGAGGCCATGATGCCGGCGATGCCCGTCGTCGATGCCCACCACCACCTGTGGGACCTGTCGCGCGGCCACTATCCGTGGCTGCAGGAAGCCTATGACCCCGAGGCCTTTTTCCTGGGCGAGTACCGGGCTCTCTGCCGCGACTTCCTGGCGCCCGACTACCGCGCCGCCGCGGGGCCTTGCGAGGTGATCGCGACCGTGCATGTAGAGGCCGAGCGCAGCCGTGATGAACAGCTCGCCGAAACCACCTGGCTGCATGAAGTGCATGCGACGCACGGTTTCCCCAATGCCGTGGTCGCCCATGCCTGGTTTGACCGCCCCGACAGCGAGGAACACCTGCTTGCACAGTCTCGCTTTCCGCTGGTGCGCGGTATACGCAGCAAGCCGGTGACCTCGACCTCACCGGCGCACAGCGTCAAAGGCCAGCCCGGCACCATGCAGGACGAGGCCTGGCTGCGCGGCTTCTCGCTGCTTGAAAAGTATGGCCTGCGCTGGGACCTGCGCGTGCCGGCCTGGCATTTGCCCGAGGCGGCCGAGGTGGCGGCCCTGTTTCCCAAGGTGCCCATGGTCCTGAACCACCACGGATTTGCCTGGGACCGCAGCGAAGAAGGCCTCAAGCGCTGGCGCGGCTGGATGGAGACGCTGGCCCGGCAGGAGAACGTGCACGTCAAGCTCTCGGAGTTCGGCCTGCGCGACCGGCCCTGGGATCTCCAGGAGAACGCGCGAATTGTGTATGAAACGATTGCAATTTTTGGATGGCAGCGCTGCATGTTCGCCAGCAACTTTCCGGTGGCCGGCCTGCGTATCAGCTACCCGGACCTGGTTGGCAGTGTGGCCGGTATGCTGGCCCACCTGCCGGGTCACCAGCAACATGCGATGATGTGCGCCAACGCCCTGCGTTTTTATGCGATTGATGTGACGCCGCCCTTGTGAGACCGCTTTTGTGAAACGGCCTACGCGCCCACCTCGTCCTTTCGTCATTCATGAATCAAGTTCAACTCCTGGAAGCACACCCATGACCACAAAACACGACAACCTCATCAACGGCCAATGGCTGGCCGGCAACAGCTACAGCCCCAACCTCAACCCCAGCAACCTGGCCGACGTGATCGGCGAATACACGCAGGCCGATGCGGCCGGCCTGGATGCGGCGGTGAAGGCCGCGCAAGCGGCTTTCCCGGCCTGGTCGACCTCGGGCATACAGGCGCGCTCGGACGCGCTGGACAAAATCGGCACCGAGATCCTCGCGCGCCGCGAAGAGCTGGGCACCCTGCTCTCGCGCGAAGAAGGCAAGACCAAACCCGAAGGCATAGGCGAGGCCACGCGCGCCGGCCATATCTTCAAGTTCTTCGCCGGCGAATGCCTGCGCCTGTCGGGCGAAACCATTCCCTCGGTGCGTCCCGGCATAGGCGTGGAGATCACGCGCGAGCCCGTGGGCGTGGTCGGCCTGATCACCCCCTGGAACTTCCCCATCGCCATCCCGGCCTGGAAGATCGCGCCCGCACTGGCCTTCGGCAACTGCGTGGTCTTGAAGCCCGCCGACCTGGTGCCCGGCAGCGCCTGGGCGCTGGCCGAGATCATCTCGCGCTCCGGCATCCCGGCCGGCGTGTTCAACCTGGTCATGGGCCCGGGCCGCGTGATCGGCGATGCGCTGGTCAACCACCCCGGCGTCAACGCCATCAGCTTCACCGGCTCGGTCGGCGTGGGCAGCCGCATCGCCGAGACCTGCGCGAAAAACCTCAAAAAAGTGCAGCTCGAAATGGGCGGCAAGAACCCGCAAGTCATCCTCGACGACGCCGATCTCACGCAGGCCGTTGAGCTCAGCGCGCAGAGCGCCTTCTACTCCACCGGCCAGCGCTGCACCGCGTCCAGCCGCCTCATCGTCACCGACGGCATTTACCCGGCGTTCGTCAAAGCCCTGCAGGAACGCATGGCCCGCATCAAGGTCGGCGACGCCCTCACGGCCGGCACCGACGTGGGCCCGGTGTCCTCGCAGGCGCAGCTCGAGCAGGACTTAAGTTACATCGAGATCGGCAAGGCCGAGGGCGCGACCCTGGCCTTTGGCGGCGCGCGCATCCCCTGCCATACCGGCAGCGGCGCCGAAGGTTATTACATGCAGCCCGCCCTCTTCAGTGAAAGCACGGCCGGCATGCGCATCAACCGCGAGGAAATCTTCGGCCCTGTCGCCAGCATCATCCGCGTGAAAGACTACGAAGCGGCCCTGGCCACTGCCAACGACACGCCTTTCGGCCTCTCGGCCGGCATCGCCACCACCAGCCTCAAATACGCGACCCACTTCAAGCGCCACAGCCAGGCCGGCATGGTCATGGTCAACCTGCCCACCGCAGGTGTGGACTACCACGTGCCCTTCGGCGGCCGCAAGGGCTCCAGCTACGGCCCCCGCGAGCAGGGCAGGTACGCGCAGGAGTTTTTCACGACGGTGAAGACGGCGTATACGCTGGCTTGAGAGTAGCGCCGGTCATGCGGACGACACGGCTACCCAAAGTGCTGCTGGCGCTGACGGCGGCCTACTTTCTCACCAGCCTCGGCCACTTCAGCCATAACGCCGAGTTCATCTGCGAATACCCGAACCTGCCGGTCTGGCTCACTCGCGCGCAGGTCTATGCGGTGTGGGCGGCCATCACCTCTGTGGGTGCACTAGGTTTGTTCATGATGCGCAAGAAGTTCATGGCCACGGGCCTGCTGCTGGTGGCCGTTTACGCGGCGCTGGGTTTTGACGGGCTGGGCCACTATGCGGTGGCGCCCCTGGAACTGCACCCCTTGATGGCCAATGTCACGATTCTTTCGGAAGTTGTTGCCGCCGCGCTGTTGCTGCCGGTGGCCTTGTGGCTGCTGGCGTCGCATACGCTTCGCAAAGCACGGACTACTCAACCTTCATGACCGCACAAATCATTTTTGTGGATGTCGATGACACCATGGTCCGATCCGTGGGTGCGAAGCGCATTCCCATGCCAGCCGTGATTGCCCAGGTCAAGCGACTCAAATCCGAAGGCGCGACCTTGTTTCTCTGGAGTTCCGGAGGCGCCGAGTACTGCAAAACCACGGCCCTTGAGCTCGGGATCAGCGACTGTTTTGACGGCTACCTGCCCAAGCCCACAGCCTATATTGACGACCAGCCCGTGCATGAATGGCGGTTTTGCCAGCATCTTTATCCGTCGCAGGCTGAAAGTGCTTGAGCGAATAGTCGACCCCGCAAACGCTTCGACTGAAGAGGTGTCTTTCGGCAAGCGGCAAGCCGTCCGCCATCGGATCGACGGCGCCCTCCTGGGCTGCGTTTTCCTTCTTGTCGTTCCCGCAGTGCTTCTTGGCCCCATTGTCTTTGGCGGCCTTTCCCTGCAAGCGCTCCCAAGGTGGGCAATACTTACGTCAATCGCCAGCATCATCCTTGGTGCATGGCACTTGGCAACCTCGGCATTTGCGCTGGAGGAAGACCTGGAATTCATCACCACTTATTTCCAGGCGCAGGATGCAGCACCCGTCGTACTGCCCTTTGCCCTCTACGTTGGCACAAGATCGATGTACCGCCGCTTCTTTGCACCTGCGTATGTCGCGCGGCAACGATGGCTGGCAAGGCGCGGTGCCAGGAAACAAATTGATATCCCGGTGGATGAAGTGCAGCCGCGTGGGAAGTCTTTCCCGGATACCATTCCAACCGAGTCCTAGCCCCTAGACCTCCGTTACACCGAGCGCCCCGCCATGAACCACCCCCTGCACTGCCAATGCGGCACCCTACAAGGCCAAGTCAGCCACACCGAATCCGTGTGCCGCGGCGTCTGCTACTGCAAGGACTGCCAGGCCTATGCGCACTTCCTGGGCAAGGCGGACGAGATCCTTGACGAGATGGGCGGATCGGACGTTGTCGCCACGCTTCCCCAGCACGTCAGCTTCACACAAGGCGTGGAAAAGTTGACCTGCATGTCCCTGAGCGACAAAGGCATGCTGCGCTGGTATGCGAGCTGCTGCAACACGCCCATCGGCAACACCTCGCGTGACTTCAAGGTTTCGCATGTCGGGCTGCTGCATAACTGCCTGGAAGATTCCTCGACCAGCCTGGACAGCGCTTTCGGCCCGGTGCGCATGCGGGTCGGCATGAAAAGCGCCAAGGGCGCGCCCAAGGCCATGGCGCTCAGCACCACGGTGGCCATCCTCCAGTTCATGGCCAGGCTGATACGCGCCAGGCTGGACGGCAGCTACAAGCGCACGCCCTTCTTTGACCCGGAGACGGGCAAGCCGCGCGTATCGCCCAAGGTGCTGACGCCGGATGAACGGGCCCGCCTGATGCAGGCGGTTTAAGACCGCACCGTATCCGCCACGCGCTCGGCGCAGCGCTTCGCCTGGGCCGCGTCGCGGGCCTCGACCATCACGCGCAGCAGCGGCTCGGTGCCGCTGGCGCGTATCAGCAGGCGGCCGGTGTCGCCGAGTTCGGCTTCCACCGTTTTGCTCATGTCCGCCAGGGACTTGCTGCTCTGCCAGTCCTGACCGGGCTCGAGGCGCACATTGATCAAGGTCTGCGGGAACAGCTGGACCTCGCTGAGCAGTTGGGCAATGGTCTTGCCGCTGCGCACGCAGGCCTGCAGCACCTGCAGGGCGCTGATCAGGCCATCGCCGGTGGTGTGCTTGTCGAGCGCGAGCAAATGGCCCGACCCCTCGCCGCCCAGCAGCCAGCCGCGCTTGTCGAGTTCTTCGAGTACATAGCGGTCGCCGACCTTGGCGCGCACGAACTCCACGCCCTTCTTCTTGAGCGCAACTTCCACGGCCATATTGGTCATCAGCGTGCCAACAGTGCCGGGGACTTTTTCGCCGCGTGCCAGGCGCTCGTTGACCATGAGGAAGAGCACTTCGTCCCCGTTGAAGAGGCGGCCGTCGGCGTCCACCATCTGCAGGCGGTCGGCATCGCCGTCCAGCGCAATGCCGTAGTCGGCCTTGTAGGCCTGGACGGCCTTGATCAGCGCCTCGGGGTGCGTGGCGCCGACTTCGTGGTTGATGTTCAGGCCGTCGGGCGCGCAGCCTATGGAGATGACCTCGGCGCCCAGTTCATGGAACACCATGGGCGCGATGTGGTACGCAGCGCCGTGGGCGCCATCGACCACGATCTTCAGGCCTTTGAGCGTGAGGTCGTTGGCAAAAGTACTTTTGCAGAATTCTGTGTAGCGGCCGGCCGCGTCGTCCAGGCGACGCGCCTTGCCCAGGTTGGCCGAATCGGCCCAGACGGGAGGCTCGTCGAGGGCCGCTTCCACGGCGAGCTCCCAGGCGTCGTCGAGCTTGGTGCCCTGGGCGCTGAAGAACTTGATGCCGTTGTCGGGGTAGGCGTTATGGCTGGCGCTGATGACCACGCCCAGGCTGGCGCGCTGGGCGCGCGTGAGGTAGGCCACGCCCGGCGTGGGCAGGGGGCCCAGCAGCACCACGTCGACGCCGGCCGAGTTAAAGCCCGACTCGAGCGCGCTTTCGAGCATATAGCCCGAGATGCGCGTGTCCTTGCCGATCAGCACCGTGGGGCGGGTCTCTTTCTTGCGCAGCACGCGGCCCACGGCGTGCGCCAGGCGCAGCACAAAGTCGGGGGTGATGGGCGGCTGGCCCACCGTGCCGCGGATGCCGTCGGTGCCGAAGTATTTTCTGGTCATGGAGTCTTGTCCCTGTGGAGCTTGTTGTTCTGCAAATGTGGGGCTATTTTAGGGGGGGCCGCCCTGCCCGCCTGTCAGTCAAAGACTGAAAAATCAGGTGGCGGCCATCCAGACCTTCAAGGCCTGCACGGTTTCTTTCACGTCGTGCACACGCACGATGCGCGCGCCGCGGTCCACGGCCAGCAGGGCCGCCGCGACGCTGGGCACCATGCGGTCGGCCACGGCTAGCTGGGCCACGGCGGCCAGCGAGGTGCTGGTGACGGCGGCCAGGGACGACTTGCGCGACCAGGCGGCCAGCAGCGGGTAACCGATGGCGAGCAATTCCTGCTGGCGCGCCAGCAGCGCGAAGTTCTGCGCCACGGTTTTGCCGAAGCCTATGCCCGCGTCGAGCACGATGCGCGGCCTGGCGACGCCGGCGGCCAGCAGGCCGGCCGCGGCGGCCTCGAGAAAGTCGCGCACCTGCGGCACCACGTCGCCCTCCATGGGCGCGACCTGCATGGTCTGCGGCTCGCGGTGCATGTGCATGAGGCAGACGCCGCAGCTCGGATGCGCGGCCACCACTTCAGCCGCGCCGGGTTTGCGCAGGGCCCAGATGTCGTTGATGACGTCGGCGCCCAGGTCCAGCACGGCCTGCATGACCTCGGGCTTGTAGGTATCCACGGACAGCGGTACGCCCAGCGTGGCCGCGTGGCGCACCACGGGCAGCACGCGCGCGAGTTCTTCTTCCAGCGGCACGGGCGGCGCGCCGGGGCGCGTGGACTCACCGCCTATGTCCAGCAGCTCGGCGCCGTCCCTGAGCAGCTTTTCGCAATGGGCGAACACGCCGGCAAAACCGCTGCCTTCGCTGAAGTACTTGCCGCCGTCCGAAAAGGAGTCGGGCGTGACGTTGACGATGCCCATGACGCGGGGCTTGGCGAGGTCGATTTGGAAGCGGGAGGTTTGCCAGATCATGGTGTGGTGTCCTCTCAGGAAAATTGTTGCCGCCTTGTTACGGCGTCCAGAATGAAAAAACCGGGGACTGGCCCCGGTTGTGGTGACTGCCCGGCAGTCACGTTGTGTTCATCAGCTGGCCTCAGGCCACCGTGGGCGCCGGGTCGGCGCTGACGGCCGGCGTGCCGCCCGAGGGGCCGCCGCCACCGCCGACGGAGGAGTTGCGCGGCGTCCAGTCCTTGGGCGGGCGCGGCTCCTTGCCGGCCATGATGTCGTCGAGCTGGTCGCCGTCTATGGTTTCCCATTCGAGCAAGGCCTTGGCCATGGCGTGCATCTTGTCCTGGTTGTCCTCGATCAGCCTGCGCGCCAGGGCGTATTGCTGGTCGATGATGCGGCGGACTTCGCCGTCGACCTTTTGCAGGGTCGACTCGCTCATGTTGTTGGTCTTGGTGACCGAGCGGCCCAGGAACACTTCGCCTTCGTTCTCGGCGTAGACCATGGGGCCCAGGGCCTCGGTCATGCCGTAACGCGTGACCATGTCGCGGGCTAGAGCCGTGGCGCGCTCAAAGTCGTTGCTGGCGCCGGTCGTCATCTGGTTCATGAAGACTTCCTCGGCGATGCGGCCGCCGAACAGCATGCTGATCTGGCTCAGCATGTACTCGCGGTCGTAGCTGTAGCGGTCCTGCGCGGGCAGGCTCATGGTCACGCCCAGCGCGCGGCCGCGCGGAATGATGGTGACCTTGTGGACCGGGTCGCACTTGGGCAGCATCTTGCCGAGCAGTGCGTGGCCGGACTCGTGGTAGGCCGTGTTGCGGCGCTCTTCCTCGGGCATGACCATGCTCTTGCGCTCGGGGCCCATGAGGATCTTGTCCTTGGCTTTTTCGAAGTCCTGCATCTCGACGGTGCGCGCGTTGCGGCGCGCGGCCATCAGGGCGGCTTCGTTGCAGAGGTTGGCGAGGTCGGCGCCGGACATGCCGGGCGTGCCGCGCGCGATCACGCTGGCATTCACGTCCTGGCCCAGCGGCACCTTGCGCATGTGCACATTGAGGATCTGCTCCCGGCCGCGGATGTCGGGCAGCGTCACATAGACCTGGCGGTCGAAGCGGCCGGGGCGCAGCAAGGCGGCGTCGAGGATGTCGGGGCGGTTGGTGGCGGCCACCACGATCACGCCGACATTGGTTTCAAAGCCGTCCATCTCGACCAGCATCTGGTTCAGGGTCTGCTCGCGTTCGTCGTTGCCGCCGCCCAGGCCGGCGCCGCGCTGGCGGCCGACCGCGTCGATTTCATCGATGAAGATGATGCAGGGGGCGTTTTTCTTGGCGTTCTCGAACATGTCGCGCACGCGGGCAGCGCCCACGCCGACGAACATTTCAACGAAATCGGAGCCGGAAATCGAGAAGAAAGGCACTTTGGCCTCGCCGGCGATGCCCTTGGCCAGCAGGGTCTTGCCGGTGCCCGGGGGGCCGACAAGCAGCAGGCCGCGCGGAATGCGGCCACCCAGTTTCTGGAATTTCTGCGGGTCTTTGAGGAAGTCGACAACTTCCTTGACTTCTTCCTTGGCCTCGTCGCAGCCCGCGACGTCGGCGAAGGTGACGGGGTTGGTGGACTCATCCAGCATGCGCGCCTTGGACTTGCCGAAGCTGAACGCCCCGCCCTTGCCGCCGCCCTGCATCTGCCGCATGAAGTAGATCCATACGCCTATCAGCAGCAGCATGGGGCCCCAGCTGATCAGCAGCGAGGTGAGCAAAGAGGTTTCTTCGCGGGGCTTGACGTCGAACTTGACGTCGTTGGCGATCAGGTCGCCGACCAGGCCGCGGTCCAGGTAGGTGGCCGTGGTGCGGACCTTGCGGTCGTCCACGGTGGTGGCCGAGATCTCGGTGCCGCCCTGGCCTTCGGCGATGGTCGCCTGCTTGATGCGCTTGCCCCGCACCTCTTCCAGGAACTCGGAGTAACCCAGGTAGTTGGAACCGGCGCCGCCACGTGTATCAAATTGCTTGAATACGGTGAACAGCACCATGGCGATCACCAGCCAGATTGCAATTTTGGAAAACCACTGATTGTTCAAGGACTACTCCGGTGTAAGAACAAAAGTCACATGCGCCTGATTTTAGGCCTTTCAAGGGCCAAAACAGCTTAACCCGGTCCCGGCCCCTGGTTTAAAGCGGGATTAAGTCCGCTACCGCTGGCAAGGCCTAGGGGAAAGCCCGTGGTTTCAGGCCCGTTTTTTCAGCCCCCGCCCTATCAAAAAGGTCTCCGACGAGCCCGGGCGAGAGGCCTTGGGCTTGAGCGGCTTGACGACCTTGAAGGTATCGCGGAACAGTTTGACCAGCTGGTCGTAACCGCTGCCGTGGAACAGCTTGACCACCAGCGTGCCGTCCGGTTTCATGCGGTTCTGGGCGAATTCCACGGCCAGCTCGATCAGATGGGCGATGCGGGCCGCGTCGGCCGACTCGATGCCCGATAGATTGGGCGCCATGTCCGAAATCACCAGATCCACCTGGATCTGGCCGTCGGGGCCGGCCAGGGTGTCCTCCAGCTGCTGCAGCACCTCGGCCTCGCGGAAATCGCCCTGGATAAAGGTCACGCCCTCGATCGGCTCCATGGGCAGCAGGTCCAGCCCGATGATGCGGCCGTTGAGCGTGCCGGCCGCCGCGCCCGCGGGAGACAGCTTGCGCCGCACGTACTGGCTCCAGGCGCCGGGCGTGCTGCCCAGGTCGACCACGCAGTCGCCCGGCTTCACCAGGCCGAAGGTTTCGTCGATTTCCTTCAATTTGTAAGCGGCGCGGGCCCGATAACCCTCTTTCTGGGCGAGCTTCACATAGGGGTCGTTGATGTGCTCGTGCAGCCAGGCTTTGTTGACTTTTCCCTTGCCGCCGGCCTTCACGGCGGTTTTGCCGGCCGCCTTGGCGGCGGCCTTGGCATCGGTCTGGACGCCGGGCTTGAAACCGGTCTTGGCATTTACTTTCATGGGGCCTATTGTCCTCTCCCGGACTCGCCCGATAATTGGGCCATGGCTCAAATACAACTTACCCCCGCCCAGCGCAAGGACCACCGCGCCGATGCTCACCACCTGAATGCCGTCGTGATGATAGGTTCCGACGGGCTGACGCCCGCCGTCAAGAAGGAAACCGACGCGGCGCTCAAGGCCCACGGGCTCATCAAGGTGCGGGTGCAGTCGGACGACCGCGCCGGCCGCGAGGAAATCTTCCAGACCCTGGCCGACGAACTCAATGCCGCGCCCATCCAGCACATCGGCAAGCTGCTGGTGCTCTGGCGCCCCATGCCGCCCAAGGAAAAAAAGGTCAACGAAGACCGCATGCCCGGCCCGCGCGACGTCAAGGTGCTCAAGAACAGCTCGCGCCACGGCCAGCGGCCCGAAGTCAAAACCCTGCGCGTGCTGGGCAACCAGCGCCTCACGCCGGGCGGCACCGTCAAGCGGGCCAAGAAACCCCAGCTCAAAAGCGTCAAGAAAAGCGCGCAGGGCTGATGCGCCCCCGCCCCGCGGCCCACAAAAGGCCCCGGGGCAATCGCTTCGATAGCGACATTCTTCTGGCCGCTCGGCCGCCAAGCCTTTAGATTTAAGAATTTCGCCCACAGCTACCCGCCATGACCAATCCCCTCCTCGATTTCTCCAATCTCCCGCTGTTCGACCGCATCCAGCCCGAGCATGTGGGCCCCGCCGTCGACGAGCTGATGGCCAAGGCCGATACGGCGCTCGAAACCGTCACCGCGCCGGATTTCCCGGCCACCTGGACCGGCATCGCCCGCGTGCTGGACGTCGCCACCGAAAACCTGGGCCGCGCCTGGGGCGCCGTGAGCCACCTCAACAGCGTGGCCGACACGCCCGAGATGCGTGCCGCCTACAACGCCGCCCTGCCGCGCGTGACCGAGTTCTGGACCCGCCTGGGCGCCGACGAGCGCCTCTACGCCAAGTACAAGGCCATTGACGTGGCCACCCTGAACGCCGAGCAGCGCCAGGCCCACAAGAATGCGATCCGCAACTTTGTGCTCTCGGGCGCCGAACTGCAGGGCGCAGCCCGCGAGCGCTTCGCGCAAATCCAGGAGCGCCAGGCCGAGCTGAGCCAGAAATTCAGTGAAAACGCCCTGGACGCGACCGACGCCTTCGCCTACTACGCCACCGAAGCCGAAATCGCCGGCATTCCGGCCGACGTGCTGCAGGCCGCGCGCGCCCAGGCCGAAGCCGAAGGCAAGGCCGGCTACCGCCTGAGCCTGAAGATGCCGAGCTACCTGCCCGTCATGCAGTTCGCCACCAGCGGCAAGCTGCGCGAAACGCTTTACAAGGCCTACACCACACGCGCCAGCGACCAGGCCGCGCCCGAATTCAGCAAGTTCGACAACAGCGCCATCATGAAAGAGATCCTCGCGCTGCGCCTGGAGGAAGCCCAACTGCTGGGCTACCGCAATTTCGGCGAGGTCTCGGTGGTGGCCAAAATGGCCCAGTCCCCCGACGAAGTGATCACTTTTTTGCGCGACCTCGCGCGCCGCGCCCGCCCCTACGCCGAAAAAGACGTGACCGACCTGCGCGCCTTCGCCGCCAGCCAGCTCGGCATGGCCGAACTCCAGCCCTGGGACTACGCCTATGTCGGCGAAAAACTCAAGGAAGCGCGCTACGCCTTCAGCGAGCAGGAAGTCAAACAGTACTTCACCGCGCCCAAGGTGCTGGCGGGCCTGTTCAAGATCGTCGAGACCCTGTTTGAAGTCGCCATCCGCAAGGATTCGGCACCGGTGTGGAAACCCGGCGTGGAGTTTTATCGCATTGAACGCAACGGCGAACTTGTCGGCCAGTTCTACCTCGACCAGCCGGCGCGCACCGGCAAACGCGGCGGCGCCTGGATGGACGACGTGCGCGCCCGCTGGCTGCGCCCCGACACCGGCAAGCTGCAAACCCCGGTCGCCCACCTGGTCTGCAACTTCGCCGAAGGCGTGGGCGGCAAGCCCGCGCTGCTCACGCACGACGACGTGACCACGCTGTTCCACGAATTCGGCCACGGCCTGCACCACATGCTGACCCAGGTCAACGAGCGCGACGTCTCCGGCATCAGCGGCGTCGAGTGGGACGCGGTCGAACTGCCCAGCCAGTTCATGGAGAACTTCTGCTGGGAATGGGACGTGCTCAAGCACATGACGGCGCACGTCGAGACCGGCGCGCCGCTGCCGCGCGCGCTGTTCGACAAGATGCTGGCCGCCAAGAACTTCCAGAGCGGCATGCAGACGCTGCGCCAGGTCGAGTTCTCGCTGTTCGACATGCTGCTGCACACCTCGCACAAGCCGGCCGACGACCTCATGGGCCTGCTGAACGAGGTGCGCCGCGAAGTGGCGGTGATCCCTTCGCCGCCCTACAGCCGCACCGCGCATACTTTCAGCCACATATTTTCGGGCGGTTACGCCGCCGGGTATTACAGCTACAAATGGGCGGAAGTCCTGTCGGCCGACGCCTACGCCGCCTTCGAGGAAACGGCTACAGTCGCGCCCTCGGCGTCGGGCGACGATGGCGGCAAGACCACGGTCACGGTGGAGACCGGCCGCAAGTACCGCAAAGCCATCCTGGAGGCCGGCGGAAGCCGCCCGGCGATGGAGTCTTTCAAGGCCTTCCGGGGCCGCGAACCCTCGATTGATGCTTTGCTGCGTCATCAGGGTATGGCCTGACACCGTCAAAACGCCTAAAACGTTGTGAGACTTCCAGGGCCTGCGTTAAGCTTGCCTTTTGAGTTTGCTCTTTCCGCCACCCGTATCTGAGACGAATGGAACACCCATGAACATAAATGCCGTGAAATCCCTCGCGCCCCATGCCCTGCTGGCCCTGGCAGTCGCCGCGGGCGGTCTTTTTTCGCCCCTGGCGCAAGCCCAGCAGGTCTACCGCATCATCGGTCCCGACGGCAAGGTGACCTTCTCCGACCAGCCGCCTCCCGCAGCAGCCGGCGCCAAGGTCAGCGCGGGCACCCCTGGCGGGGGTGGCTCGGCCCCCACCGGACTGCCCTTCGAACTGCGGCAGGTTGCCAGCAAATACCCGGTGACCCTGTATTCCGGCGAAAATTGCGGCCCCTGCGCCGCCGCCCGCACCATGCTGACCAACCGCGGTGTCCCATTTTCCGAGCGGACCGTCACCAGCAACGAGGACATCAAGGCACTACAACGGCTTAGCGGCGACACCTCGCTGCCCTTCGCCACCATTGGCAGCCAGCAACTCAAGGGCTTTTCCGACGTGGAGTGGACGCAATTCCTGAACGCCGCCGGCTACCCCCCCACATCGGTGCTGCCGCCCAGCTACCGCCCGCCGGCTGCCACACCACTGGTTGCCGTTACCGCGCCGCCGGCCGCGAACAACGGCGCAGCCCGTACCGCCACGGCGCCCGCACCCGCAGCCCCTCCGCCGCCGGCAGCGGACAACCCGGCCGGCATCAAGTTCTAGGCAGGCCTGCTCCCCAAACGCAAACGCCGGGTTTCCACCCGGCGTTTTGCTTTCCGGACGGGGCCGGAAGCTCAGAACACCAGCGTCTTGACGCCGCCCGGCGTGCCCAGCAGGCACACATGGGCTTTCTGGAAGGCGAACACCCCCACCGTCACCACGCCCGGCCATTGGCTGACCTGGGATTCAAAAGCCAGCGGGTCGGTGATCTTCAGGCCGGTCACGTCCAGGATGTGCTGGCCGTTGTCGGTCACCAGCGGCTTGCCGTCCTTCAGGCGCAGCGTCGCCGTGCCGCCCAGGGCTTCGAACTGTCGCGCGATGCGTTTGGCGGCCATGGGAATCACCTCGACCGGCAGCGGGAAGCTGCCCAGGGCCGCCACCAGCTTGGACTCGTCGGCGATGCAGACAAACTTGCGCGACTGTGCGGCCACGATTTTTTCGCGCGTGAGGGCCGCGCCGCCGCCCTTGACCATGTAGCCCGCGTGATCGATTTCATCGGCGCCGTCGATGTAGACACCCAGCTCATCGACCTCGGTCGCGTCGAAGACCTTGATGCCCAGCGCCTGCAGGCGCTCGGTGGAGGCGACCGAGCTGGACACCGCGCCCGCGATGCGGTCCTTCATGGTGGCCAGCGCGTCTATGAATTTGTTGACCGTGGAGCCGGTGCCGACGCCGACAATGCTGCCTTCTTCCACGTAGTGCAGGGCCGCCTGGCCGACCAGGGTTTTGAGTTCGTCTTGGGTCATGGGAGTATTGGGAGGGATGAATCGGGAGGGTGAAACGTGTTTTGCGACAATCGGGGCTCTTGCCCGGGGTTCCAGTGGTACACCGGGCCATTCACAGCCATCTGTCCCGAATTATCCAATGTCCCTGCTCCCCTACGCCCTGGCCCGCCCCTTTTTGTTTGGGCTGGATCCCG
Source organism: Polaromonas sp. CT11-55 (assembly GCF_047303325.1). Lineage (NCBI taxonomy): Bacteria > Pseudomonadati > Pseudomonadota > Betaproteobacteria > Burkholderiales > Comamonadaceae > Polaromonas > Polaromonas sp. CT11-55. Next base: position 42,234 of record NZ_JBKBEX010000034.1, read on the forward strand.
AAACCGCCCACGAGCTGACCATGGCCTCGCTGGCGCGCACCCAGGGCACGCCGCTGGCCCTGGCCTACCTGTCCAGCCGCGTCAGCGACCCGATCGAGCTGGCGGGCCTGAAGTTTCCAAACCGTGTCGGCCTGGCCGCGGGCCTGGACAAAAACGCCCGCTGCATCGACGGCCTGGCCGCCATGGGCTTTGGTTTTGTCGAAGTCGGCACCGTCACGCCCAAGGGCCAGCCCGGCAATCCCAAGCCGCGCATGTTCCGCCTGCCCGAGGCCAACGCGCTGATCAACCGCCTGGGCTTTAACAATGAAGGGCTGGACGCCTTTTTGGCCAATGTCCGGCGCTCCAGCGTGCGCAAGCCCGGCGCGCAGGGCGGCCTGCTGCTGGGCCTGAACATCGGCAAGAACGCCGCCACGCCGATTGAAAACGCGGTGGACGACTACCTCATCTGCCTGGACGGCGTCTACCCGCATGCCGACTACGTCACCGTCAACATCTCCAGCCCCAACACCAAAAACCTGCGCGCCCTGCAAAGCGACGAGGCGCTGGACGCGCTGCTGGGCCGCATCGCCGAGCGCCGCGAAACACTCGCCAAACAGCATGGCAAGCGCGTGCCCATCTTCGTGAAAATAGCACCCGACCTCGACGAAGCCCAGGTGGCCGTCATCGCCGCCACACTCAAGCGCCACGCCATGGACGGCGTGGTCGCCACCAACACCACGCTCAGCCGCGAAGCCGTCAAGGGTATGCGCCATGCCGAGGAAGCCGGCGGCCTGAGCGGCGCGCCCGTGCTCGAAGCCAGCAACCGCGTCATCAGCCAGTTGCGCGCGGCGCTGGGCAAGGACTTTCCCATCATCGGCGTGGGCGGCATCCTGAGCGGCGCCGACGCCGTCTCCAAGATCAAGGCCGGCGCCGACGTGGTGCAGATCTACACCGGACTGATCTACAAAGGCCCGGAACTCGTCACCCAGGCCGCGCAGGCGATCAAGAAAAGCCGCTAAGGCTTGGCGTGCTTTTTCGGCGCGGCCTTCTTTTTAGCCGCCGCCCCCAGTTCCACCCACACAGGCGCGTGGTCGCTGGCGTGCTCTTGCCCGCGCACCCAACTGTCCACGCCGGCCGCCTTCAGGCGCGGCGCGAGCTCGGCGTTCAGCAGGATGTGGTCTATGCGCAGCCCCGCGTTGCGCTGCCAGTGCTGGCGAAAGTAATCCCAGAAGGTGTAGATGCGCTCGCCCGGGTGCAGCGCGCGCAGGCTATCCACCCAGCCCTGCGCCAGCAGCTTCTCGTAAGCCGCGCGGCTTTCAGGCTGCATCAGCGCGTCACGCTGCCATGACTTGGGGTTGTACACGTCCAGGTCTGTCGGGATCACATTGAAGTCACCCATCAGCGCCACCGGATGGCTCGACGCGTAAAGCGCCTTGGCATGCGCATGCAGCCGGCTGAACCAGGCCAGCTTGTAATCGAACTTCGGGCCGGGCTGCGGGTTGCCGTTGGGCAGGTAAAGGCAGGCCACGACGATGCCGTCCACCGCGGCTTCGAGGTAGCGGCTCTGGTCGTCGGACGGGTCGCCGGGCAGCTCGCGGCGTATTTCAACCGGCGCCTGGCCTTTGGCGAGGATGGCCACGCCGTTCCACGAGCGCTGGCCCTTCCACAAGGCCTCATAGCCCGCCTCGCGCAGCGCCTGGTGCGGAAACACCCCGTCCAGCGCCTTGAGCTCCTGCAGGCAGGCCACGTCGGGCGCGTCTTTCTCCAGCCAGGCCAGCAGCTGCGGCAGGCGCGTCTTGATACCGTTGACGTTGAAGGTCGCGAGCTTCATCAGGCACAGCTTAAACGCCGGGCGATGGTTTCCCCCGGCCCGCCTTGCGCCGGAAGGCCTCGGCCCCGCCGCTGCCGCCGCCATCGGGGAAGTCGTGCTGCTTGAGCGCCCCGTCGGGGCCGGGCTTCATGGGCCGTTCAATCAAGGCGCCGGCATCGTTGCCGTCGGCAGCGTCATCGGGTTCGCTGCGCGGAGGATGGGGCGCGGTCGCGCCTTCGCCGGTCTTGGCGCGTGTGGGGCTGGTGGTGTTTTTGGGCATGGCTTCAAAGTAGCAGTCTTGCCGCACGCCCCGTGTCGGACAACACCGCGAGGCTTCAGGGTAAGCACCGAGTGCCGATAGAGGCTGTCCCCTAGAGTACCCCGCGAGCTTTGCCCCGCACCGCCTTGCGACTACGATGCAGGCAGTTTTGACAGGAGACCTGCTTGTGGCCGCGACCCCATCTTCCCCTTCCCCATCCACCTCCTCCCCCTATC
>NZ_JBKBEX010000035.1:0-42684 GCF_047303325.1 Polaromonas sp. CT11-55
TCGCCTTTTCTTTTGCTTACTTTTCTTTTGGCGAAGCAAAAGAAAAGTGAGTAGCTGCCGGGCTACCCCCGGCCAGCCACCCTCAGCAGAGTAAGCAGAAAGACGAAGAGAGGAGAAGGAGATAAGGGGGAGAGCGCGCCCGCCGGAGCAAGACCCGGCCAACCAAACCTTGCCCTTACATTTAACCATCCCCTCCTCAATTATTTCCAGGAACCCCTCCATGCTGCTCGATGCCGACGACTCCCAACTGGTGCTGGTGGACTACCAGTCCCGCCTCATGCCCGCCATTTTTGAAAACAGCCTGGTGCTGGCCAATGCCGTGAAGCTGGCGCGCATAGCCAAATTGCTGGAGGTTCCGGTCTGGGGCACGGCCGAAAATCCCGGCGGCCTGGGCCCTCTGGTGCCCGAGGTCCAGGCCGCCATTGCCGCCGGCGGTGGCCGCGTGCTGGACAAGATGTCCTTCAGCGCTGTGGCCGACGGCTTGTCCGACCTGCTGCGCCCGCCGGTGCGCCAGCCCAGCCAGGGCCGCAATGCGCGCAGCCTGCCCAAGCATTTGCAAAAACCGGCACCCGAACCGGAAGAGGGCAGAAGCACCATCGTGATCGCCGGCTGCGAAGCCCATGTCTGCCTGTTGCAGACCGCGCTCGACCTGCTCGAGGAAGAGTTCGAGGTCTGGGTCGTGACCGACGCCTGCAGCTCGCGCAGCGAACGCAACCGCGACGCGGCCTTTGACCGGCTGGCCGGCAATGGCGCCGAACTGGTGACCACCGAGATGGTGGCGTTTGAGTGGCTGCGCACGGCCGAGCATGAAGCCTTCAAGGATGTGCTGGGGCTGGTGAAGTGAGGCCCGGCGTGGCCTTTCGGAAAATGCCAGCCTGTAGCCGGTTCGCGCTGCTTGCTGCCTGGCTTTCGCCATTCGCATAAAAGCAAAACCATGTCTCGCGCGCGCATCGCAATGCTGACCGTACTTGCCATGATGGCATTCGCGGGCAACTCACTGCTATGCCGCCTGGCTTTGGGACACACCGGGATTGACCCCGCGAGTTTCACCACGGTCCGCTTGGTGAGCGGGGCGCTAACCCTCTGGCTGGTGATGCGCACCAAAGCGGGCGCAGGCCGCAGCCGCGATGGCGTGGATGGCGCCACCGGCCCACTGCCGGGCGCGGGAAGCTGGCTGTCGGCGCTGGCGCTGTTTGCCTATGCCGTCTGTTTTTCCTTTGCCTATGCGCGTCTGCCGGCGGGAAGCGGCGCATTGCTGCTCTTTGGCGCGGTGCAGGCCACCATGATCGGCCAAGGAATCCGGGCGGGGGAGCGTTTTCGCATGCCGCAACTGGCCGGGCTGACACTGGCATGCGGCGGATTGGTGGGCCTGCTGCTGCCGGGAATTTATGCGCCGCCGCTGGGGGCTGCCGTGCTTATGCTGTGCTCGGGTGCGGCATGGGGCATCTATTCGCTGCGCGGCCGCGGCAAAGGCGACCCCGTGCGGGTGACCACCGGAAACTTCCTGCGGGCGGCACCCATTGCGCTGGCATCGAGCGTGCTGATGGCCGGGCACATGGCGGTCGACGTGGAGGGCCTGTTGTATGCACTGGCATCCGGCGCCCTGACTTCGGCCATTGGCTACATCATCTGGTACACCGTGCTACCTGCCTTGAAAGCCACCAGTGCGGCCACGGTGCAACTCAGCGTCCCGGTGATCGCGGCGCTGGGCGGTGCCGCCCTGCTTGGTGAACCCGTCACCCTGCGCCTGATGCTGGCCTCCATGGCCATCCTTGGCGGCATTGCCTTGGTGATTCTCGAGAAACGGGCTGACGCGCCGTCCTGAGGGCGGGTGTCATACGGGTAACCAGGTGTGGATTGAAGCTCGTTGAGCACTCTTCCTGTCAGTCGATGGAGACAATGCAATGATCACTCCCCAGAACCTTCTTTCCTGGATAAAATTCCCGGCCGTATTCCTGGCTCCCTTTGTCATTGCCGTCGGATCCTGGCAACTGGCACTCCTTGTACCGGGTCAGGTGGAAACACGGCACTGGCACACGCTGGTGTTTTGGTCTTTTATATGCGCTGGCCTGTTCGCGGTTTTTATGCTCTTCAGAACCCGGCTTGGTCGCATTGCGAAGATCCTCTTTGCGGTGGTCTTCTCCCTTATGTTTCTCTTTTTCGCCCTGCTGGGATCGGCTCGGTCCCATTGCGGCGATGAGCAGCGTTATATTGGGCAGAATGTGCAAAGCCGGCAAGCCGAGTCATGCCGATAGTGCCGCCTAAGCGATCCGTCAAGCGGACAGGTCTGCGACCAGCGCCCGACCTCAGGTCAAAGTAGGGGGAGTTGATTTCAAGAATGACGCCAGAGCAGAACAGGCGTCTTTCAAGGATGTGCCGGGGCTGAAGAGCTAAGGCCTTGCCGGCCCTTTCTTTCCGGCCACGCGACTGATGACACACCGGCCTGTTAGCCTGCATACTCGGCATGGGCGCAGCAGGCACCCATGCATTTTTCCTCTCTGCCACCAGCCTCCATATCAACCAAACCTCATCACATATGCGAACCATCCGCAACTCACTCTTTTTCTCTTTGCTTTTTTCCGCCTCCATCGCCTGCTTTGCCGCGCCCGCGTCACAGGAGTCGATCAACACGCTGCTGGTCGTCACAAAATCCGAGGCGCTCGTCGCCACCATGCAGGCTCAGATGGAGCAAATGATGAGGCAGACCCTGACGCAGACCCTTGCCGGGCGGAAAGTCACGGATGAGCAAGTGCGGGTTATCGAGGCTGCGTCCAAGGAGTTTTCCATTGTCATGAAAGAAGAATTGTCGTGGACCAACATCAAGGCGATGTACGTCCCGATCTACCAGGAGACATTTACGCAGGAAGAAATCGATGGGTTGATCGCGTTTTATCGCAGCCCCACCGGCGCAGCCTTCATCGACAAAATGCCTCTTGTCATGCAGAAATCGACATCTGTCATGCAGGCACGGATGCCGCAGCTCATGCAGAAGATGCAAGCCGTGATGCAAAAAGCCATGGCCGAGGCTGGTGTCACCAAGTAGTCAACAAGGACAGATCAGTCAGGCAGTCAAGCACTTGGGCTGATTAACGCGTTCTGCCAGGCACTCTAGTTGGCAGGCACCTTTCTTTCCCCTACTTTCGCCGTCTTACGGACGCCGATTCGCAATCCATCTACCCATGCGCGCACTCTGGCTTCTTGTGTTTACGCTTCTTGCGGCTTGTGCCTCCCCGGATGAAATTGTGCAGCTCGCAAGCTTTGCAAGTCCGCCAAGGCCGGCTTATCCAGCCCTCTCCAGGCGCATGATGGAGCAGGGCCGCGTGGAGTTGCGGGTGCATGTATTGGCGAACGGTGATCCGGGCGAGGTGCAACTCGCTAAAAGTTCAGGCTTCGCCAGGCTGGATGCCTCCGCGATGGTTGCCGCGAAAAGCTTCAAATTCAATCCCGCACGAACCCGATCAGGCCGCGCCGTGGATTCCTGGATGAACGCCCCCATCAACTACAGGCTCGAGTAGCCGGCTGTGAGCGCCGCTGCCGCTCATTGGTGGCCGGGTCTTTTTACGTCAACCCTCTCGAGAGGCTTTACCCCAACTATTCACGTCCCATGATCACTCGCCGACGCACTCTTGCTATCTTTCTTGCAGCGGCTGTCACAGCCGTGCCTCCCGCCATGGCTCAAACAGCACAAAGAATCCAGCTTGCACAGCTGGAGGAAATGTTCGCAAACATGCGCGCCAGGACAAAATGGAATGTCGATGGTCCGATGCTTTGGGGCTACTTCTTCTTCGATCCTGACGAAGAGAAGCTGCAGCGGGTCGCCACAGAACTGGATGCGTCGGGCTATTGCGTAGTGGGTATCCAGCAAGTCAGCGGAAGGCGGCTATTTCGTCTGCACGTGGAGCGAATAGAAGCGCACACACCCGCTTCGCTGCACGCGCGTAACACGGAGTTCTACGCACTCGCTGAGAAACAAGGGGTGGCGTCCTACGACGGCATGGACGTCGGCCCTGCGCCGACCGCCGCGAAAACCCCTTGAACTGGAACGCGCAGCACAACATTTTTTCGCCTGACAACTTATGACGGCTCTGGACACCGGCCCCTTTTTTCATGGCACGAAAGCCCAATTGCAGCCAGGCGATCTACTAAGGTCGGGCTTTACATCGAATTACGACGAAAGCGTCGTGATGAATCACATTTACTTCACGGCCATCGCCAAAGGCGCCGGGCTTGCCGCGGAAATAGCCAAAGGCAGCGGCAGGCCGCGCGTCTACATCGTTGAACCGACGGGGGAATTTGAGAACGATCCCAACGTGACCGACAAGAAGTTCCCGGGCAACCCGACGCGATCCTATCGAAGCAAGCTGCCTTTGAAAGTGATTGGCGAACTCGAATCCTGGGAACTGTATGACCCGGAGTTCATTCAACAACTGAGAACCCGCGTAGAGAACGGCATGGGAAAAATCATCAATTGATGTGAAACAGCGCTGTGACATGAGCATCCAGCCGAGTCAGTAGCGCATGACCAAGATGAAAAAGCCTGAAGACACACCCGGCGCGTTCCAAGACGCCTGGAATGGTCACGACATGGTGGCGCTCGGTGAGCTGTTCGATCAGGACGCGACCTTCGTGAATCGCTTCGGGCACTATGTCCGGGGCGTTGAAGAGATCGTGGCACTCCACGTTCCGATTCACGAAACCATCTATCGCGACTCCACGCTCCAGAACGAGTTGATCGATATCGCCCCTATTGCCGAGGGAGTGGCGGTCATCCATTTCTGGAGCCGCCTGGCTGCCGGCCCAGCCCATCCGGCCGGCCCCCACGTGGTGGATACCCTGATCCTTGCAGTGCTGACGAGACAGAACGATATCTGGCGCATCCGGGCGCTTGAGAATGTCACCCTTGTCAACCCGCGGACCGGTGAGGCGATCCTGCGCGAGTAGCAGTCTTGCGCGTCGTCAGCCTCCTGAAAGCCCGTTATCCATAATTAAGAATTCAGTTTTGCCGGTTTTTTAGCGTTTTTGGCCTTGAGACAACCAACTATCTGGAGACAACGCCGTGTTCAAGTCCCTCTTGCTCAGCAAGTCCGAGGCCGGGTTTTCGGCCGCCGTGGCCGACACCGATGAGGCCCAGCTTCCCGCCGGCGACGTGCTGGTGCAGGTCGAATATTCCACCCTCAATTACAAGGACGGCCTGGCCATCACCAACAAGGGGCCGGTGGTGCGCAGCTGGCCCATGGTGGCGGGTATTGACGGCGCGGGCACGGTGCTCGAATCGACCCACACTGGCTGGAAACCCGGCGACCGTTTCGTGCACAACGGCTGGGGCCTGGGCGAAACCCGCTGGGGCCTGATGGCCGAACGCGCGCGCCTGCAGGGTGACTGGCTGGTCAAGCTGCCGGCCGCCTTTACGCCGCGCCAGGCGATGGCGATAGGCACGGCCGGCTACACCGCCATGCTCAGCGTGCTGGCGCTCGAGCAGCACGGCGTCAAACCCGATGGCGGCGAGGTGCTGGTCACGGGCGCCACCGGCGGCGTGGGCAGCGTGGCCGTGGCCTTGCTCGGCAAGCTGGGCTACACCGTGGTGGCCGCCACCGGCAAGGCCGGTGAAGAGGCCTATTTAAAGCAGCTGGGCGCCAGCAGCATCATCGATCGGGCCGAACTCTCTGCCCCCGGCAAGCCGCTGCAAAAAGAGCGCTGGGCTGCGGTGGTGGATGCCGTGGGCTCGCACACGCTGGCCAATGCCTGCGCGCAGACGCGCTACGGCGGCGTGGTGACGGCCTGCGGACTGGCGCAGGGCGCGGATTTCCCGGCGACGGTGATGCCGTTTATCCTGCGCGGCGTGACGCTGGCCGGTATTGACAGCGTGATGGCGCCGCTGGCCAAACGCCAGCAGGCCTGGGATCGTTTGGCAAAAGACCTGGACACCGCGAAACTCGAAACCATGCTGGAAGAGATTCCGATGGCGAAAGCAGCGGAGAAAGCGGCTGACTTGATCTCGGGCAAGGTGCGCGGCCGCATCGTCGTCAAGATCTGACCCAGCTGAACAAAACAGGTGAACGGAGACAAAAGACATGCCAAGCTACGCAGACTTCTACCGCCAGTCCATAGACCAGCCCGAGGCCTTTTGGACCGAACAGGCCAAATTGATCGACTGGCACAAGCCATTCACCCGCGTTTGCAACGACGACAATCCGCCCTTTGTGCAATGGTTTGAAGGTGGGCAAACCAATCTGTGCCACAACGCGGTCGACAGGCACCTCAAGGAGCGCGCGGACCAGGCCGCGCTGATTTACGTCTCCAGCGAAACCGGCGTCGAAAAAACCTACAGTTTCCGCGAGCTGCATGCCGAAGTGCAGCGCATGGCCGCCAGCCTGCTGGCCATGGGCGTGGTCAAGGGCGACCGTGTGCTGATCTACATGCCCATGATTCCCGAGGCCGCCTTTGCCATGCTGGCCTGCGCGCGCATAGGCGCCATCCACTGCGTGGTGTTCGGCGGCTTTGCCAGCGGCTCGCTGGCCTCGCGCATTGACGATGCCACGCCGCGCGTCGTCATCAGCGCCGACGCCGGCTCGCGCGGCGGCAAAGTCGTGGCCTACAAGCCCCTGCTCGACGAAGCCATACGACTGGCCAAACATGAGCCCGAAGCCTTGCTGCTGGTAGACCGCGGCCTGGCGCCCATGCCCATGGTGGCCGGGCGCGACCTGCATTGGGAAACCCTGCGCGCCAAGTACATGCACGCCCAGGTGCACTGCGAATGGCTGGATTCCGGCGCCATCAGCTACACCATTTACACCAGCGGCACCACCGGCAAGCCCAAGGGCGTGCAGCGCGACACCGGCGGCTATGCGGTGGCGCTGGCCGCCAGCATGAAACACATCTTCGACGGCCGCGCCGGCGAAACCTATTTCTCCACCAGCGATATCGGCTGGGTGGTGGGCCACAGCTACATCGTCTACGGCCCGTTGATCGCCGGCATGGCGACCATCATGTACGAAGGCCTGCCCACACAGGGCATGGATAAGCAGCCCAACGCCGCGATCTGGTGGAGCCTAGTCGAGAAATACAAGGTCACCGGCATGTTCAGCGCGCCCACCGCGGTGCGCGTGCTCAAAAAACAGGACCCGGGCCTGCTCAAAAAACACGACCTCTCCAGCCTGCGCGCCTTCTTCCTGGCCGGCGAGCCGCTGGACGAACCCACGGCGCGCTGGATCAGCGAGGGCCTGAATGTGCCCATCATCGACAACTACTGGCAGACCGAATCGGGCTGGCCCATCATCACCATTGCCAACGCCGTCGAAAAAAAGCCCAGCCGCTTCGGCAGCCCCGGCGTGCCCATGTACGGCTACAAGGTCAAGATCCTGCATGAGTCCACCGGCGAAGAGCTGACCCAGCCCCATGAAAAAGGCGTGGTCGTCATCGAAGGCCCGACGCCGCCGGGTTTCATGCAGACCATCTGGAAGGACGACGCGCGCTTCGTCAACACCTACTGGAAGAGCGTGCCCGGCAAGATGGTGTATTCCACCTTCGACTGGGGCATACGCGATGAGGACGGCTACTTTTTTATCCTGGGCCGCACCGACGACGTCATCAACGTCGCCGGCCACCGCCTGGGCACACGCGAGATCGAGGAAAGCATTTCAGGCCATGCCGGCGTCGCTGAGGTGGCGGTGATCGGCGTGGCGGATCAGCTCAAAGGCCAGGTCGCCATGGCCTTCGCTGTGCCCAAGGATTCGAGCGTGCTCACCGACAACGCGGCGGCGATGAAGCTCGAAGGCGAAATCATGAAACGCGTGGACGGCGACCTGGGCGCCGTCGCCCGGCCGGCGCGTGTGCATTTTGTGTCGGCCCTGCCCAAGACCCGCAGCGGCAAGATGCTGCGGCGTGCAATTCAGGCGGTGTGCGAGGGCAGGGACCCGGGGGATTTGACGACCATGGACGATCCGGCGGCGCTGCAGCAGATTCGGGATCGGGTGGCTGGGTAACGCACTACCGCGAAGCCTTCGATCTGCCTTAGTCCGGCAGGGCAAGAGTGGTGCCGGCCATCATGCCCTTTGCTTCCGGTTCCTGGATCTCGGTCCAGACGCGGTTTCCGCTGGTCGCAACGGGGCGGTTAATGGTTTCCTGAACAAGGGCACCGAGCAAACCAAACATGAGGGAGAAGTCTCCTGTCGGTCGTGCGAAGGGCGCGAGCAAGTAAAAGAACCGCCGCTCGTCCGCTTGCGCCGTGATCTCCGTGACACGCTCTTGCCCTACAGATGTGGCAGCTGTGAGCCGCCTGGTGCCTGGCGCGACACTGATGGCGGTGTAGCTGTTTTGCGGCAGAGTGGCCACCTTTGCACCGTCCACCAACACCGTAGCGGTCTCTGTATCTCCGGAAATTCTCACCAGATACAGCAATGCCTGCCCCGGCATGGGGTCCTGCAGCTGAACTTCCGTGGGCTGTGGTGTAGAAGGCGTTGCGGCGGGATTGGCCCAAGTGCAGGCGCTTGCAATCAAAAGTATTCCTGCCAGCGTGCGTCGGATCATCTTGACTTCCAAGTTCATGTGAATCAAGCCTTAGTGGTCATGAGAGTTGGCAGATTCTAGAGGGCACAGCGGGTGCGCCTTCGATGTCTCATCTTGAGAAAACTTCTCGACACTTTGTTTCAGCCAAGGGTTTCTACCCGGATACCCCCTTGCGCCCGGTCGTAGCATGACTCGCGCAAGGCCCTCGGGTAGTAGCTGACTGACTTCTGGGGGCCCTGCCATATTCCAACAAAGGGGACACCAGATGACAACCAAACTCAACGTGAACGGCCGGGCCGTTTCCGTCAATGCCGAACCCGACACACCCCTGCTGTGGGTGATACGCGATGAACTGGGCATGACCGGCACCAAGTTCGGCTGTGGCGCTGCTTTGTGCGGCGCCTGCACCGTGCACCTCAACGGCAAGCCGGTGCGCTCCTGCCAGACGCCGCTGTCTGCGGCGGCGGGGCAGAAGGTGGCGACGATTGAAAGCCTGTCGCGCAACAACACGCACCCCTTGCAGGTGGCGTGGATCAAGCATGACGTGCCGCAGTGCGGCTACTGCCAGTCGGGCCAACTGATGAGCGCGGCGGCCCTGCTCACGGCCAACAAGAACCCCAGCGACGCCGACATCGACGCCGCGATGAGCGGCAATATCTGCCGCTGCGGCACCTACCCGCGCATCAAGGCGGCGATCAAGGATGCTGCTTCCACCATGCGCAAAGCCTGAGGAGAACCATCATGACCACTACCTCACTGATTTCTCCGAACCGCCGCACTTTCCTCAAGACATCGTCAGCCCTGACCGTCGCGGGCAGCGGGCTGATGCTGGGCGTCACGCTGGGCGCGCCGTCAGCCCAGGCCGCGGGCACGCTTTACACCCCGAATGCCTGGGTGCATATCGCTGACGACAACACCATCACGCTGATCTCGGCGCGCTCCGAGATGGGGCAGGGCGTCTACACCTCCATGCCCATGCTGATCGCCGAAGAGCTCAACGTCGACATCCGCAAGGTCAAGGTCGCGATCGCGCCGCCGGGCAAGGTCTACACCAATGCCTTGCTGGGCGCGCAGATCACCGGTGGCTCGACCTCGGTGCGCGACGGCTGGGAGAAGCTGCGCATTGCCGGCGCCCAGGTGCGCAGCATGCTGGTCTCCGCGGCGGCCGCGAAATGGAATGTCGATGCCGCCACGCTCAAGGCCGAGAACGGCATGGTCATAGGCCCGAAGGGCAAGAAGGCGACCTACGGCTCGCTGGCCGAAGCGGCCTCCAAGCTGCCCGTGCCCGAGAACGTGGCGCTCAAGGACCCTAAGGACTTCACGGTGATCGGCAAGCCCACCAAGCGGCTGGACACGCCGATGAAGGTCAACGGCACGGCCGAGTTCGGCATCGACGTAAAGCTGCCCGGCATGGTCTACGCCAGCCTGCAGCAATGCCCGGTGATTGGCGGCAAGGTCACCAGTTTTGACGCGACCAAGGCCAAGGCCATGCCCGGCGTGATTGACGTGGTGCAGATTCCCGACGGCGTGGCTGTGGTGGCCGACAGCTACTGGCATGCCTTCAAGGCGCGCCAGGCGCTGACAGTGCAGTGGGACGAGGGCCCGGTCGCGGCCATCAGCAATGCCAGCATGCTGGACGGCATACGCAAGGCGGCCGACAGCGGCAAGGCGATTCCCATTGTGGCGCCCAAGGGCGACGCCGCCGGCGCGATGAAAGGTGCAGCCAAGACGCTGAAGGCCGAGTACGTGTCGCCGTTGCTGGCGCATGCCACGCTGGAACCCATGAACTTCACGGCCGACTACAGGAACGGGAAAATCCTGCTGATAGGTCCCACGCAGTTCCAGCAGGGCGCCGAAGGCAGCGTGGCCGCGGCGCTGGGCATCAAGCCCGAGGACATCACGCTGAAGACGACTTTCCTGGGCGGCGGCTTTGGCCGGCGGCTGGAACTGGACTTTATCGTGCAGGCGGCGCAGATTTCCAAGGCCGTGGGCAAGCCGGTCAAGCTGCTCTGGAGCCGCGAGGACGACACCACGCACGACTTCTACCGGCCCATGGCGGTCAACCAGCTCTCGGCCGGCCTGGGGGCCGACGGCAAGCCGGTGGCGCTCAATTTCAAGGTGACCTCGCAGTCCATCACGCAGCGCGCCTTTGGCCTGCCCAAGGACACGCTGGACCCGTTTATGGCCGAGGCCGGCGTCATGCCTTACGACATCCCGAACACGCAGTACGACCTGGTGATCCACGACAGCGGGCTGCGCGTGGGCTACTGGCGCTCGGTGAGCCATGCGCTCAATGCCTTTGCCAACGAGAGTTTTGTCGATGAAATGGCGCTGGCCGCGGGCAAGGACCCGTATGCCTACCGCATGTCGCTGCTCGAGAAACAGCCGCGTTTTGCCAATGTGCTCAAACTCGCGGCCGACAAGGCCGGCTGGGGCACGCCGGCGCCGGCCGGCCGCAGCCGCGGCATCGCGCTGATGGAGGGCTACGACACCTATATGGCGCAGGTGGCCGAGGTGTCGGTCAAGGACAACCAGGTCACGGTGCACAAGATCACGGTGGTGGCCGACCTGGGCCGCATGGTCAATCCCGACACGGTGCAGGCGCAGATCCAGTCCAGCGTCATCTTCGGCCTGTCGGCGGCGCTGAACAACCAGATCACGCTGGACAAGGGCCGGGTGCAGCAGAGCAATTTCGGCGACTACCCGGTGCTGCGCATGCATGAAGCGCCGGTGATGGACATTACGCTGGTGCCCAGTACTGAAAAGCCGGGTGGCATCGGCGAGCCGGCGACGGCGCTGGTGGCGCCCGCGGTGGCCAATGCGGTGTTCGCGGCCACCGGCAAACGGGTGCGCACGCTGCCGCTGAACGACAACCTTGCCAAGGCATGAGGAATTGGCGGGAGGCCGAGGCGGAAATGGGCACGGGCTGCTAGCATCCGGCGCATGGACAACATAGACCTCGAAGTTCTGAAAACCTCCTCGCAGTGGCTGGCCGCGGGCCTGCGCTGCGAGCTGGTCACCGTGCTCAAGACCTGGGGCTCCAGCCCGCGGCCCGAAGGCTCCATGCTGGCGATCTGTGAAGACGGCCGGGTGGTGGGTTCGGTCTCCGGCGGCTGCATCGAGGACGACATGATTGACCGGGCGCGCCGCGAGGGCCTGGACCGCGCGCGGCCCGCCATCGTCACCTACGGCGTTTCGGCCGACGAGGCGCGCCGCTTCGGCCTGCCTTGCGGCGGCACCATTGAGCTGGCGATCGAGCCGCTGTCGGCGGCCAGCCGCGTGGACGAACTGCTGCAGCGCCTGCAGGCCGGTGAGCTGGTGGCGCGCCGGTTGGACTTGCATACCGGCGCCGTCACCTTGGGCACCGCTCAGCCCAGCCAGTCCATGCAGGTGTCCGAAGCCGCGCTGGTGACCCTGCACGGCCCGCGCTGGCGTTTGCTGATCATTGGCGCGGGGCAGCTGTCGCGTTTTGTGGCGCAGATCGCCCAGGGCATGGACTACGCGGTGACGGTCTGCGACCCGCGCGAGGAATACCGGGACAGCTGGCAGGTCGAAGGCGTGGAGCTGGCCACCGGCATGCCCGACGACGTGGTGCAGGCCATGAAGCTGGACGCGCGCTGCGCGGTGATCGCGCTCACGCACGATCCCAAGCTGGACGACCTGGCGCTGATGGAGGCGCTGCGCTCGCCGGCTTTTTACGTGGGCGCGATCGGCTCGCGGCTTAACAACCAGCGCCGCCGCGAGCGCCTGGCCGAGCACTTCGACATGACGCCGCAAGAGTTGGCCAGGCTGCACGGCCCCATAGGCCTTTACATCGGCAGCAAGACGCCGCCCGAGATCGCGATTTCCATCCTGGCCGAACTCACGGCGGTGAAGAACCAGGTGGCCTTGCCGCGCGCCGTGGGCGTCGCCGAGGCCAAGGCGCAGGCCGGCCTGGCGCCCACGGGCGAGGTCTGCGAGCTGCCCGTGCCTGCTGGCAAGCCTGGCGCCTAAACGGCGGCCACGTTAAAGGCCGCGGGCGGCAATCCGGCGCGTGAGCGCTCGGCCATGGTGGCCCAGGCCGATTCCCATTCGCGAATGCGTGCCGCGAGGTCAAACAGCGGAGCGCGGCCAGCGGCAGCTGCCTCGACGTGCTTGCGCAAGTCCTGCAGCGCACCGGGGTTGCGCCCCAGGCGCACCGCTTCGGCACTATAGGCTTCAGGGCTGTCCAGCACACATTGCGCAAGGCCGGCGGCGTGGAGGATGCTACCGCCCAAGCGTGATGCCGGACGGCTGCCCGCACAGCTGATGGCCGGCACGCCGAGGTGCAGGGCGTCTTCCAGGCCCTGCACGGCATTGAGCCGCAAGGTGTCCAGAAACAGGTCGGCATGCCGCATGGCGGCCAGTGCGTCGCTTCGATCCATGGACGTTGAAAACAGCAAGCGGGTCGGGCCCACACCGGCCGCCTGGGCTTCACGCGCCAGGTTGATGGCCGCCGCGCCGCAGCGAGGAAGCCACAGCACGGCGTCGGGCAGGCCGCGCAGGATTTTCATCCACACGGAAAAACTGCGTGGATCGATGCTAGCCGGCGCGAGGGATGAAGCCAGCACCAGCGTGTCGGTGGGCAATCCTGCGTCCTCACGCGATATCGCAGACCCGCTCGCCTCGCTTGGCTGCTGGCCGGCGCTTGCCAGCCAGCAGCTATGCGGCAGGCGGACGATGGCACCGTCCTGTGAAAGCCCGGCGTCGTCGGGGTGGGCGAACCTGTCCGACAAGCTGTAGTCCCAATGCCCGGGCACATGGCGACGGTAGAGGCCGGTCTGGCGCAATTGCACGGGCGCCACCCGCATGGCCGCGATGTCCTGCCGGCTCCAGGATGAATCCGAAGCCATTTCGACATAAATATCCAGCTGGTCCAGCCGCATGCGCCCGGCCGCTTCCGCCGCCGCCATATGGCCGATCTCGCTGACGCTGGCCGCATGAGGCCGCAGCGCTTCGGCCGGCTGCGGGCCCGGCGGCGTGAATGCATAGACATGGATGGCAAAGCGCGATGCGTCATGCCGTGCAAGCTGCTGCGTGAGCGCCTGCAGCTGGCGCGAATCATGAAGGCTTCGCACGGCCAGGCCCACGCGGATGCGGTTGTCTTGCCCCGCGATCGGCTTTCGCTGGCGCGTAAAAGCCGGCAGGGATGCCTTGAGCCGGGCGTTGAGCACGGGGATGGACTCGCTGTGCATCTGTGCCAGTTCGTGGTCCTGCAGGTCCAGCAGCAGGCCGTAAAACGGCGCGTCACCCCAGTTGCGGCCCCGGCCGTTGGCAGTGCTGTCGGCCAGGGCTTTACGCAGCAGGGCGGTGAGCTGATCGTTGTTTCGCCAGTCGCCTGCCGACAGGCCCCGGAATGCCTGGTCAACATGAATCTGCAATGCGTCGGGCGGCTGAAGCATCAGCCTGTGCGCCTGGCTGCTGGCGCGGCCGCACAGGTCGCCCGGGGTGTCGAGTTTCAACAGGAATTTTTCAAAAAGCAGGCGCGTTGGAGCATCGAGCCCCGCCAGGGCCGCGTCCGCTTTTTCAAGCTCGCCGTGGAAGGCGAGAAGAACGGCATGGCGTATTCGCAGTTCGTTGTCGAGAGGGAATTTCGCCGTGGCAGCGATGACCACGTCGAGCGCCTCGGCATAGCGCCGCGCGCCTGAAAGGTACTCGGCAAGATTGGCATGGTAGGGCGCATGGCCGGGTTGCAGCGCCACACACTTTTGCGCCAGCCCGATCGCGATGTCCCAGCGCGACGAACCCGCGGCCAGGATGCCGACGTTGTTCAGTGAGCGCAGGTGCCCGGGGTCAAGCTGCAGGGCCCGGGCATACGCGCTATCGGTCCTGGCCAGGTCGCCGCAGGCTTCGGCCATGATCGCGAGGTTGGCCGCGCCGTCGGCGTCCTGCATCAGCTGGGACTCTACCGACAGCAATGTCCTGTAGGCGGCCATGGGCCGGTCAAGCAGGCTCAGCAAGGTTGCGCAGGCCGACGCGGCATTCACGTCCTGCGGATTCAGGGCAAGGGCCTGCTCAAAAGCGGCGAGCGCCTGTTCAAGCTGGCCGGCCGCATGCAGCTGCGCGCCGCGCAACATCCAGGGGCCATGGTCTTTGGCATCCACGGGGAGCGGGGGCTCCTGTAGGGGCATGGCTGGTCGGTTGTCCTGCATGCTGGAATTATGTGGCACCGGCCTGCGTAGGCCCGCACCGGCCCCGGGGATAATCCGGGTAAATGACTGATCCGTACGCCAGCCCACCATCCGCGCCGCTGCATCTGCTGGGACGCTTCGGTGAGCTATACACCGGTGCGGAACGGGAACTGCTGGACCTCGGGCGGCTTCTGGCCGGCAGGCGTGCGGTCAAGCTGTGGTCCGACGTGCCGGTTCACCCGGCCTATGCCGGCGAAGGTATTACCGCGATCCAGCCTTTCGCGCACCAGTTTCCCAAAGACGGGACGCTGCTGATCGGCGGTGTGCATTTGCAGCCGGGAATCTGGCTCAAGTACACGCGTTTCAAGCGCATTATTCTTTTCCACAATCTCTCGAACCAGGGGCAGCTTTTTGCCATTGTCGAGAGTGTGCGCGAGTCAACCGGGCTCGATCCTGAGATCGTGTTCGTGTCGGATTTTGTGCGGCGCAGTGCCGCGCTGCCGGGCCCCGTGATACCGAGCATGCTGGACCTGGAGCCCTTTTTGCGGGTGGCCGAAAAGCGATTCGAGGCCCCGCAAAAGTCCAGACCCTTTACGGTCGGGCGTGCCAGCCGTGATCTGCTGGAGAAACATAGCCCGGACGACCTGAGCCTTTATCGAATGCTTGCCAGCAGAGGCATCCGGGTGCGCATCATGGGTGGCACTTGCCTGGCTCCGGGGCTGGGCGGCGTGGAGGGCATTGAACTGCTGGCGGCAGGGACACAAAGCATGCCTGAGTTTTACAGCTCGCTCGATGCCGTCTTCTACCGGACGGGGGCCTTGTTCATCGAGGCTTATGGCCGCGTGGTGCTGGAGGCCATGGGGGCGGGCCTGCCGGTGGTGGCGCACGAGACCGGCGGCTACGCGGAGATGATGGCCCACGGCGTATCGGGCTTTCTCGTCAAGTCCCAGGAGCAAGCCTACGACAGCCTGATTGCCCTCGGCGATTCGCCCGAACTCTGCCGCCGTGTCGGTGAAGCCGCGATGCAACAAGCGATCGACACCCATGGCCCCAAGGCCATCGAGCGCGACCTGGCTTTCTATTTGCGCTGAGGCGCCCGGCTCACGGCGCCTGGAAGGCTGCCGCGCCGGAGAAGATCGTTGAGCCGGGACCGGTGTAGACCAGGCCCGCCCGATTGGCGTTCACGCCCGTGAAAAACCCGTTGACATAGATGCCCGTGCCGGAGCTGTAGGTGAATTGCGCACCGGAAATCGCGATGACGTTGCCCACGCTGATATTGCCCAGGGTGGTACTGATGCTCACGCCAAGCTTGCTGTTGGTGAAGTCGACCGCCATCGATGCGGAGGTGAGCGTTCCCATGGCGGTCGCCGGGCCGCTGGGGCTGGTATAGCCGGTGACCGGCGTGGCGCCAATCAGGGTGTATGTGGCGATGCCGGTTGTGGTGGGCATGACCGCCGTGGGCTGGCCGACGATGTAGTGAAGGTCCGCCAGATTCGTCGAGCTGTTTTTCGTGGCCGTCGTCCAGGTACCCCATCCGATGAAGTCGCCTGCCGCGATGGTGCCGGCCGAACCGAAGCTGTTGGCCGTGGTCGGCTTGAAAACATTGCTTCCGCTCGTGAAGTCCGTGACTTTTCCGAGATCCAGGGTCGTGGAAGTCGCCACCACGGGGCCGACCTGGGGCCCCGGCCCGGAGACGAAGGGGACGTAATAGCTCGCCGCCACCTTGAGGTTGGTGAAGGTGCCTGTGTTGGCCGGTGGGGTGGGGGGGATTGGCTTGTTGATGATCCCGCCGGGACCGGAAGGGTCGGGATTGTTGCCTATGACCACGGGATCTTGCGTTGGCGGCGGCGTCGGCACAGGTGCCCGCACATTGGTGCGCACGGGCGCATCCGTGTTGTTGACGACCCGCACCGATTCGCCGGCCGTCAGGCCCACGCAGCCGCCGGCGTTGCAGACCTCGATGGCGTCCAGCTCGGTCGTCACACCCAGCGAACCGTCGGGGTTGTAGCCGACATTGAAGCCGGAGCCGCGTATGCCTATGGTGGCCGTGGTGGTGGTGACCTTGTAATTTTCGCGGTTGCGCTTGCCGATCAGGCCGGTGATGGCGCGCATGCTGCCGCGCAGGAGGTCGACCAGGAATCGGTCTTCCTTGGGGTCGGCCTTGTCGACATAGTTGGCGACCTTGAACTCGGTATTGGGCTGCAGGGACACCAGGCCGCCGTCGGTGAAGCGCACCTGAGCGCGCCCGCTGGCGCCGGTCAGGATGGCCTGGCCGCTTTCGATGTCCTTGCCCTTGACCAAGGCCGTGGTCGCGCCGTCCGCGCGGCGGACGTTGACATCGCCGACGATGAACTGGGCCACGCCCGCGGAAGGCGCGGCAAAAGCCTGCAGCGGGTAAATGGCGGCCAACGCCATGGCCAGAGCGGTGTGCTGGAGCTTGATGTGCGGGGTCATGGTGGTTTCTCCGGTATTTTTAGAGGGTGCGCACGGGGCTGGCGTGAGGGGCTAAGGGGCGGTTCCGCTCAAAGGGGCGGGCTCAGGACCAGGTTGGTCTGCTGGAAAACGGCCGCGCCGGAAACCTTGCCCGCACCGGGGCCCGCGCCTGTGACCGATGGTGCGCTGTAGACCAATGCGGCGCGGCTGGCATTGTTGCCGGTGAAAAAGCCGGCGACGTTGGTGCCCGAGGTGCTGGTGATCTTTGAGTTGTTGATGTCGACGTTGTTGGTGATGCCGTAGTCATTGCCGCCGAAGCGCGTGGTGAGGTCCAGGTTGCCATAGCCCTGGCCTGGGCTGTAGGCGCCGAAGTAGGCGACCAGCGAACCGCCGACGAGCTGGCCCGCGCCCAGCGTGCTCGAGTAGGCGGTGCCGCCGGCCAGCTGGTAAGTGCCCTGCATGTTGTCGGCCGGCATCTGGGCCGTCGGCGTTGGCCGGCCCATCACGAAATGAACGGATTCAATGGCGGTGGTTGAACCCGCCACGATTTTTTGCCCCGTCACCCAGCTGCCCCAGCCGACGAAATCGGCATCGGCCGGCACGCCCAACGCGCCTTTTTCCATCGTGGTGAGGCCGGGCGTGCTGCGGAACTGGGTCAGGACGTTGCGGCTGTCCAGGCTGTCGAAGTCGATCGGTTTACCGCTCAGGAAGCTGGTCAGCACGGCGGCGCCGGCCTCGGGGTAGTAGCTTTCGACCACCGAGTTGGTCGTTGTGCGGTCGGTGAAGGCGACCGCCGCGGCGAGGTCGGTGAACACCTGTTTGACGGGCGCCTGTGTGACGGGCGGAGGAACAATGGCGGGCTTGCCGTCGGAGGTTGTCTGGTTGCCCGCCACAACTGCTTCCTGTGTGGGCGGCGGCGTCGGCACATTGGCCCGCACATTGGTGCGAACCGGCGCTTCGGAGCTGTTGATGACCCGTACCGATTCACCGGCCGTCAGGCCCACGCAGCCGCCGGCGTTGCAGACCTCGATGGCATCCAGTTCCGTCGTGATACCCAATGAACCATCGGGGTTGTAGCCCACGCTGAAGCCGGAGCCGCGTATGCCTATAGTGGCCGTGGTGGTGGTGACTTTGTAGTTTTCGCGGTTGCGCTTGCCGATCAGACCGGTGATGGCGCGCATGCTGCCGCGCAGCAGGTCGACCAGGAAGCGGTCCTGCTTGGGATCGGCCTCGTCGACATAGTTGGCGATCTTGAACTCGGTGTTGGGTTGCAGGGATACCAGGCCGCCGTCGGAAAACCGTACCTGGGCACGGCCGGCCGTGCCCGTCAGTATGGATTCGCCGCTCTCAAGCGGCTTGCCTTTGGCCAGCGCCTCGGCCCTGCCGTTGGCGCGCAGCACGTTGACGTCGCCGGCGATGAACTGGGCGACGCCGGCCGAGCCGGCGGCGAAGGAGTACGCGGGGAAGGCCGCCGCAACCACGACCGACAGGGCGGCGCGTTGGAGGGGGCGGTCCCTGAGAGTTTTCATGAGGCTGTAGCGGCGGGCGTTTTCAGTCAAAACCGCAGGTTCAGAAGTCGCGGCGCACCGTGACCGAGAACAGGCTGCGCTTGTAGTCGGAAATCGCGACATTGGATTTCACCGAGGTCAGGGCCAGCTGGGGCGTGACGCGCCACAGTTTGGCGGGCACCCAGTTCAGGCCCATGTTCAGGTTCCACTGCTTGTCATGGCGGGTGACGAGGAACAGCGGATCGGCGCCGCCGTATTTGCGGTCTTCGTAGGCGAGGCTGCCGAACAGCGCCAACGCGTCCGAAAGCGTTTTCTGGATGCCGGTGCGCAGGCCGACAAGGTCATGGCCCAGGTGCGGAACGCCCGCGGCGCGCTCTTTTTCCGTGCCGACATAGCCGCCCGCGAAAACCACGATATTGCTGTCGCGGAAGGCATGGGCATAGGAGGTTCCGACCACGGTGCGCGTCGCGTCGCGCAGCGACTGGCCGGGGTAGCTCAGGTCGCCCCACTGGATATAGGTGCTCCATTGGCGAAAGCCGTCGATGCGGTAAGTCCATTCGCCAACCAGGCCCTGCTGGTCGCGGGCACGTGAGCCGGCCACGGTGTAGCTCCCGACCTGCACCACGCCCGAGAACTCGTGTTTGTCGTAGCGGTAGCTGGCGCCGAAATTGACATCGACCTGGCCGGTATTGAAGTCGTTGTACTTGCTGTTGACGCGCCCGTTGCCGTAGACGTTGCCGATCAGCGACCAGCGCGGATCCACCACGTAGCGGGCCGACAGCCCGCCGCCCAGGCTCATGAACGCGTCCTTGGTTTCGACGCCGGCGGGATTGAGCGTGAAGATCAGGCCGCCGAAAGCGGGTACGGCCACATTCGGGTTGCCGGGGCCGCTGTTGATGTTGGTGTCGTAGCCTATGCTGGCTTCCAGGAAGGGCTTGACCGATGAGCGGGCGGCTTCCTCGGTCCGGTCTATGGCCTGCAGGAACTGGTCGATGGTGGCGGCGGCTTCGGCCGGGATGTTGTCCTGCTTGGTTTCCAGCAGCACTTGCCGGGAAGCCTTGGTATCACCGACGGAGAACAGCGCGCGGCCGAGTTCTGCGCGCGCCCGGGAATTGCTGGGCTGCACGGCCAGCACTCGTTCCAGGGCGAATACCGCGCGGGTGTACTGGCCGGTTTCATTGGCGGCAATGCCCAGCACGGTGTCGAAATCCGGGTCGCCTGCGCGCGCGGCCTCTTGCGGCTCCAGCAGGTCGAAGGCTTTTTGTGGCTGGCTTTGGTCCAGCAGGCTGCGGGCGTTGCTGACCAGCGCATCGACTTCCGCGTGCGCCAGGCCGTTGGCCAGGATGGCAAGAAGAAGAGTGACCCCGCCCGAGAATAGTTTGTTTTTTGAATACATAAGTATTGTTTTATAAAGGTCCCAGGTAACAACCCGTAAGCAACAAAAGTTTTATATCACGCGGGGATGACTTTCAGGGGTTTATTACACCTGCTACAGAGGGAGGAAGTGCGGCGCGGCAACACCTTTTTCGGGCTTTGGCACCGACTTGGTGATATTCACCAGTTTCAGGGGGTAGCCAAGGGTATTTACGGGGGACATCTCCCCGATTTGGCGGAATAATATTAGCTATCACTTATATTAAGAAAAAGTCACTATGGACGAGATGATTCAGACCAGCGCGCAGGTGGAACGGGGCCGGGTGTTTGAGTTGGCCGCCGAGCTGTTCGCCGTGCTCGCAACGCCCATGCGCTTGCGCGTGCTCAGCGCCCTGTGCGAGCGCGAAAAATCCGTCAACGAGTTGCTGGCCGAAATTGACACCACCCAGCCCAATCTCTCCCAGCACCTGGCTGTGCTCTACCGCACCGGTGTTCTGGCCAAGCGCAGGGAAGGCACCCAGGTGATTTACCGGGTGCAAAGCGAAAAAGCCGTGGCGCTGTGCCGCAGTGTCTGCACCCAGATCGCCATCGAACTGGACGAGCCGGGCTCGCTGTCGCCGGCCCAAAGCCTGTCGCCGCGCCCCGGCATGCAGGACGCCTGAACCGAAAGACGCCACCCATGCTGAACCGATTCCTGCAGCGCGCGCCCGAAAACTTTCTTTCCCGGGAGCAGATACAAGAAGTGCGGGCAGGGCGCCGCGGCTTTCTGGCCGGCGTCTTTGCCGCTGCGGCCGGCACTGTGGCCGCGGGCCAGGCTGTTGCACAAGGCGCGGCGGCCGCAGCCGAAGGCGAACCCGAAATCCTGAACCTTCCGCCGCACAGCAAAGGCCTGGGCCAGCCGGTGGCGGCCCGCGGCTACGGCCTGCCCAGCGAGTTCGAGAAAAACCTGCAGCGCCGCGAAAGCCCGGGCCTGACGCGCGTGAGCCAGGCGAGCGTGAGTTTTTGCCCCTTGCAGGGCCTGTTCGGCATCATCACGCCCAGCGGCCTGCACTTTGAGCGCCACCACCAGGGCTGGTGGGACATAGACCCCTCCAAACACCGGCTGATGCTCAACGGCTCCGACGAGGCCATGCTCAAGCGCCCCATGGTCTTCAACATGGACGAGTTGATGCGCCTGCCCAGCGTGAGCCGCATGCACTTCATCGAGTGCGGCGCCAATACCGGCATGGAATGGGGCAATGCCGCCGTCCCGACGGTGCAGTACACCCACGGCATGCTGAGCTGCAGCGAGTTCACCGGCGTGCCGCTACGCACCCTGCTGGAACTCTGCGGCGCCGACCTCAAGCGCGCGAAATTCATCCTGGCCGAAGGCGCCGACGGCTCGAGCATGACGCGCACCATTCCCATGAACCTGGTGATGAGCGGCGAGGTGCTGGTCGCTTATGGGCAAAACGGCGAAATGCTTCGGCCCGAAAACGGCTACCCGCTGCGGCTCATCGTGCCCGGCGTGCAGGGCGTGAGCTGGGTCAAATACCTGCGCCGCATCGAAGTGGGCGACATGCCCTACGGTGCCAAGGACGAAACCATCCACTATGTAGACCTGCAGCCCAGCGGCCTGCACCGGCAGTACACCAGCATCCAGGAAGTCAAAAGCGTGGTCACCTCGCCCAGCGGCGGCCAGGTGCTGCTGCAAAAAGGCTTTCACAACATCACGGGCCTGGCCTGGAGCGGTCGCGGCAAGATACGCCGGGTCGATGTCTCGGTCGACGGCGGGCGCAACTGGACGCAGGCGCGGCTTGAAGGCCCGGTGCTGGCCAAATGCCTCACGCGTTTTAACGCCGACTTCGTCTGGGACGGCAAGCCGGCGATTTTCCAGAGCCGCGCGGTGGACGAGACCGGGCAGATCCAACCGAGCTACAACGAGTTGCGCAAGGTGCGCGCCTCGCGCAGCATTTATCACAACAACGCCATCCAGTCGTGGTCGCTGGAAGAAACCGGCGAGGTGAAAAATGTCCAGGTTTAAACGCGTCAGGTGCTCGTTGCTGGTGCTCGCCTGCCTCGGCACCATGGGTACGGCATTCGCGCAAACGCAAGCCGCCGCGCGGCAGGCGGCGCTGGCCAACATCGGCCGGACCGCCACGCCCGCCGAAGTGAAGGCCTGGGACATTGACGTGCGGCCCGATTTCAAGGGCCTGCCCAAGGGGCAGGGCTCGGTGCGCCAGGGTGAGGTGCTGTGGGAGGCGCAATGCGCCTCCTGCCACGGGAGTTTTGCCGAGTCGTCCGAGGTGTTCACGCCGATCGCCGGCGGCACCACGGCGCAGGACGTGAAAAGCGGCCGGGTCGACGGCCTGATGCCGGGCGCCAACCAGCCCAACCGCACCACGCTGATGAAGGTGTCCACGCTGTCGACGCTGTGGGACTACATCAACCGCGCCATGCCCTGGACCGCGCCCAAGACGCTGACGCCCGACGAGGTCTATGCCGCGACGGCCTATATCCTGTTCCTGGGCAATGTGCTGCCGGAAGACTTCACGCTGTCCGACGCCAACATCCGCGAGGTGCAGGATCGCCTGCCCAATCGCAATGGCATGACGACGGCGCACGCGATGTGGCCCGGCAAGGAACTGGGCGGAACGGCCAGGCCCGACGTGCAAGGCTCGAACTGCATGGTGAACTGCAAGGCCGAAGTAGTGATCAAAAGCTTTTTGCCCGACTATGCGCGCAACGCCCATGGCAATCTGGCCGAGCAGTCCCGCGTGGTGGGCGAAAGCCGCGGGGTGGACACGACACGGCCGGCTTCGGCCGCGGCGGCACAATCGGGCAGCTCCGTGGCGCAGGTGGAGCGCGCGCCCGCCGCGATCCCGGTGGCGGCTGTGGTGAAGACGGCGGCCACAGGCGCAGCGTCGGTGATGCCGCTGCTGCAGAAAAATACCTGCGTGGCCTGCCATGGGATGGACAACAAACTGGTGGGGCCGTCCTTCAAGGATATAGCCAACAAATATAAGGACCGTGCCGACGCGGTGAATTACCTCTCGGGCAAAATCAAGGCAGGCGGGCAGGGCGTCTGGGGTGCAATTCCGATGCCGCCGCAGGCTTTGAGCTCGGCGGAGTCGGCGCAGATTTCCCAATGGCTGGCGCAGGGCGCGGCGAAGTAGGGGGCGGCGGACCGGCGGTGTTTTTTGAGGCATGCATGGGAGAAATACCCTCCCGGATTTTTGAGTTTTTGATGTCCAATCGGGCTAAGTTTTTAAGACATTGAAGTTATATAAAGAGGAGTTCAACCATGGAACGTCGTGATTTTTTGGCCAGCAGTTCCGGTGCCACGGCGCTGGCGCTGGCAGCGGCCTCGGGCCTGAGCCCGGCCTACGCGCAAAACGCCCCGGGCTGGAACAAGGCCGCTTTTGAGAGCAAATCCCTGGCCGACGCGGCCAAGGCCATGGGCGCCACCAGCGCGCCTGTTGAAAGCAAGGACCTGCTGCTGCAGGCGCCCGAGATCGCCGAAAACGGCAACGTGGTGCGCGTCGGCGCCCAGAGCAATATCGTGGGCACCACGCAGATCGCGCTGGTCGTTGAAAAGAACCCCAGTGCGCTGGCCGCCATGTTCGAAATCCCGGCCGGCACCGACGCCAATGTCTCGACCAATATCAAGATGGGCCAGTCCTCCAATGTCTATGCGCTGGCCAAGGCCGGCGACAAGTACTTCTACGCGGTGAAGGAAGTGAAGGTCACGCTAGGCGGCTGCGGCGGTTGATCCGTCCCATCCCCCGTCTACCAACCCAAGCTTGAAATCAGGAGAAAAAAATGTCAGACCCCATGCGAATCCGGGCCCAGGCCCAAGGCGATAAAACCACGGTGCGTGTGCTCGTGAGCCATGAAATGGAAAGCGGCCAGCGCAAGGACGCCGCCGGCAAGACCGTGCCGGCCTGGTTCATCCAGAACATCAGCGCCACCTGGAATGGCAAGACCGTCATGAGTGCCCAGTGGGGCACGGCCGTCTCCAAAAACCCCTTTGTGCAGTTCAGTTTCAAGGGCGGCAAGGCCGGCGACAAAATCGCTGTGAGCTGGACCGACAACCACGGCGACAAGCGTACCGACGAGGCCGTCATTTCCTGAGTTCCCCGCTGGTTTGCGCGCCGCGGCCCCGGCCGCCCACAATGATATTTGAGGAGAGACCCCGATGAAATTGAGCCTGTTTGGGCTGGCGGCCCCGGCCGCCTTAGCCGTCCTGTCCGCCTTGCCGCTGCCGGCGGCGGCGCAGAAGAGCACGGCCGAAGGCATTGCCGAATACCGCGCCATGCTGGCCGACGGCAACCCCGCCGAGCTGTACGAAGCCAAGGGCGAGGCTCTCTGGAAACAGGCACGCGGCCCGAAAAACGCCTCGCTGGAAAAATGCGACCTGGGCAAGGGACCGGGCGTGGTCAAGGGCGCTTTCGTCGAGCTGCCGCGTTTCTTCCCCGACACCCAGCGCGTGCAGGACCTGGAGTCCCGCCTGCTGACCTGCATGGAGCAACTGCAGGGCTTTAGCGCCGCCGAGATCGCCAAGACCCCTTTCGGCGCCGGCGAGCAGAAATCGATTGAATCGCTGGTGGCCTATATCTCGGCCGAGTCGCGCGATATGGCGTTCAATGTGCCCCAGTCGCATGCCAAGGAAAAGCTGATGTACGAAGTCGGCAAGAAGGTGTTTTACCTTCGAGGCGGCCCCTATGACTTTTCCTGCGCGTCCTGCCACGGCGAGGACAACAAGCGCGTGCGCCTGCAGGACCTGCCCAACCTGACCAAGCAGCCCGGCGCCGGCAACGGTTTCGGCGCCTGGCCGGCCTACCGCGTCTCCAGCGGCGACTTGTGGAGCATGCAGCGCCGCCTGAACGACTGCTACCGGCAGCAGCGCTTCCCCTTCCCGGGCTACGCCTCCGACGCCACCATTGCCCTGGGCGTGTACATGGGCGTCAACAGCAAGGGCGGCGTATCGATCGCGCCCGCCTTGAAACGTTAATCCGCCAAGTCGGTATCGGGAATCCACATGAACACCTCCTACACACAAGCAGCGCTGTCCGCGGCGGGCCTGGCTTTCGCGGCTTTTTTCCTGTCCAGCTGCGCCACCGCGCCCACGGCCGAGCAGGTCGATGAAGCCACGCAGCAGGTGCTCAAAAGCTCCTTCCGCGAGCAGGGCATTGCCAAGATGGACCGGCTGACGCTGGACGCCACCAACCAGGCCTGCTCGGAAGCGGCCGGCAAACCGCTGGACGAAAAACTCGCCAAGTCCATTGAAGAGGCCAATCTGCAGACCGTGAAGCCGCCTTCGGACGGCAAGTACCTCGGTAACTGGAGCGAGGGCGAAAAAATTGCGCAGAACGGCCGAGGCCTCACCTGGAGCGACAAACCCGGCGAGGCCAACGGCGGCAGCTGCTACAACTGCCACCAGATCAGCAAGGCCGAGCTGTCCTTCGGCTCCATAGGTCCCAGCCTTTACAACTACGGCAAGCTGCGCGGCGTGAGCAACCCGGCCTCGCCCGAAAGCAAGCCCATCGTGGACTACACCTGGGGCAAGCTCTGGAATGCCAAGGCCTACAACGCCTGTTCCGACATGCCCCGCTTCGGCCACGCGTCCATCCTGAACGAGCAACAGATCCGTGACGTGATGGCATTGCTGCTGGACCCGAACTCGCCCGTCAACAAGTAACCTGCGGCGCTTCGGTGCCCGGATCGATCGCAACCTGAAAGCATGCCTGGCGCGCCGGGCAGGATGTCCAACGCCATGAATCTCTCCCGCCGCGAATTCGCAAGTGTCATGGCGGCCGCCCTGGCCGCCGGTTTCCCCCTGCAGCGCGAGGCCGGCGCCGCCCAGGCTGCAGGCCTGTACGAGCTGCCGCGCAGCGGCAATGTGCACCTGCTGCACATGACCGACTGCCATGCCCAGCTGCTGCCGATTTATTTCCGCGAGCCCTCCGTCAACCTGGGCGTGGGTGCCATGCGCGGGCAAGCGCCCCACCTGGTGGGCGAGCATCTGCTCAAGGCGGCCGGCCTCAAGTCGGGCACGCCCCAGGCCCATGCGCTGACCTTTCTCGATTTCGAACGAGCCGCGCGCCAGTACGGCAAGGTGGGCGGTTTCGCCCATCTGGCGACGCTGGTCAAACAGCTCAAGGCCGGACGCCCCGGCGCCTTGCTGCTGGACGGCGGCGACACCTGGCAGGGCAGCGCCACGGCGCTCTGGACGCAGGGCCAGGACATGGTGGACGCGGCCAAGCTGCTGGGCGTGGACGTGATGACCGGCCATTGGGACTTCACCTATGGCGAGGAGCGCATCAAAAAAATCGTCGAGCAGGACTTCGCCGGCAAGATCGATTTCGTCGCGCAGAACGTGAAGACCAGCGACTTCGGCGACCCGGTGTTCAAGCCCTATGTGATCAAGGAAATGAACGGCGTGCCGGTGGCCATCGTCGGCCAGGCCTTTCCCTATACGCCGATCGCCAACCCGGGCTGGCTCACGCCCAGCTGGACCTTCGGCATACGCGAAAGCGAGATGCAGGAGACCGTCAACGAGGCGCGCGCCAAGGGTGCGCAGGCCGTGGTGCTGCTGAGCCACAACGGCATGGACGTGGACCTCAAGATGGCCTCGCGCGTGACCGGCATAGACGCGATCTTGGGCGGCCACACCCACGACGGCGTGCCGGTGCCCGTCATCGTCAAAAACCCGGGTGGCCAGACCATAGTCACCAATGCCGGCAGCAACGGCAAGTTCCTGGGCGTGCTGGACCTGGACGTCAAGGACGGCAAGGTGGCGGGCTTCAATTACCGGCTGCTGCCGGTGTTCGCCAAGCTGTTGCCGGCCGACGCGGCCATGAACGAGCTGATCGCGAAGGTGAGGGCGCCTTATAGCGCCAAACTCGGCGAAAAACTCGCGGTGACTGAAGGCACGCTCTACCGGCGCGGCAATTTCAACGGCAGCTTCGACCAGCTGATCCTCGATGCGCTGATGAAGGTGCGCGGCGCCGAGATCGCGTTCTCGCCGGGCTTCCGCTGGGGCACCTCGCTGCTGCCCGGCCAGGCCATCACGCGCGAGCATGTGATGGACCAGACGGCCATCAGCTATCCGTGGACCACGCTGACCGACATGCGCGGCGACATGATCAAGACCATCCTGGAAGACGTGGGCGACAACCTGTTCAATCCCGACCCGTATTACCAGCAGGGCGGGGACATGGTGCGCGTGGGCGGCCTCACCTACACCTGCGAGCCAGGCGCCAAAATGGGCGAGCGCATCCAGGACATGCGCCTGGGCGGCAAGCTCATCGAAGCCGGCAAGACCTACAAGGTGGCCGGCTGGGCGCCGGTGGCCGAAGCCAGCAAAAACGCCGGCCCGCCGGTCTGGGAGGTGGTGGAGAGCTACCTCAAGGCCCACAAAGTCATCAAGCCCGTCAAGCCCAACACGCCAAAGCTGGTCGGTGTGGCTGGCGACCCGGGCCTTGCCGCCTGAGTTTTTGCCCCAATCTGTCAAACAGCTGTCAATGCAGGGCATGTGACGGCGTGTGAGGGTCTGTGAGGCATGTAAAAGTCATGGCCCATTCCAAATGGGCATGGCGCGGTCTTTCGGCTGTCACAGTTCGGTGGCACAATCTGGGGTGTTTCTGAAGGCCCTTCCTGCCACAGTCGCATCCGCTAATCGGTCCAGCCGTGTTGCGGAAGGTTAATCAACCAGCTTTAACCAGCTAATGTTTCCCTAAGGGAAACGGAGGTCAGCGGATATGAGTTCCAGCCCGACGGCATCGTCCGTCTATTCAGCCTATCAAGGCAATACCTACCTCTTCGGCGGCAATGCGCCCTATGTCGAAGAGATGTACGAAAACTACCTCGCCAACCCCGGCAGCGTGCCCGACAACTGGCGCGAGTATTTCGACGCACTCCAGCATGTTCCCGCCGTGGACGGCAGCAATGCCAAGGACGTTCCGCACCTGCCGGTCGTCAATGCCTTCGCCGAGCGCGCCAAGCAGGGCCAGACCAAGGTCGTGGTCGCCAGCGGCGCCGACTCCGAAATGGGCCGCAAGCGCACGGCCGTCCAGCAGCTGATCGCCGCCTACCGCAATGTCGGCGCACGCTGGGCCGACCTGGACCCGCTCAAGCGCGCCGAACGCGACAAGATTCCCGAACTGGAGCCTTCGTTCTACGGCTTCAGCGACGCCGACCAGGAAACCGTGTTCAACACCAGCAACACCTTCTTCGGCAAGGACACCATGAGCCTGCGCGAGCTCATGAACGCGTTGCGCGAAACCTATTGCGGCACGATTGGCGCCGAATACATGTACGCCACCGACCAGAATCACAAGCGCTGGTGGCAGCAAAAGCTCGAATCGATTCGCAGCAAGCCCAATTTCGCCAAGGAAAAGAAGCTCCACATCCTGGACCGCCTGACAGCCGCTGAAGGCCTGGAGCGCTTCCTCCACACCAAATACGTTGGCCAGAAGCGCTTCTCGCTGGAAGGCGGCGAAAGCTTTATCGCCAGCATGGATGAGTTGATCCAGCAGGGCGGCATCAAGGGCGTGCAGGAAATCGTGATCGGCATGGCGCACCGCGGCCGCCTCAACGTGCTGGTCAATTCCCTGGGCAAGGTCCCGGCCGACCTGTTCGCCGAGTTCGACCACACCGCTCCCGAAGACCTGCCCAGCGGCGACGTCAAATACCACCAGGGCTTCAGCTCCGACGTGACCACCCCCGGCGGCCCGGTTCACCTGACCCTGGCCTTCAATCCCTCGCACCTGGAAATCGTCAACCCCGTGGTTGAAGGCTCGGTGCGCGCCCGCATGGACCGCCGCGCCGACCCGCAGGGCAAGCAGGTGCTGCCCGTGCTGGTGCACGGCGACGCCGCCTTCGCGGGCCAGGGCGTGGTCATGGAAACGCTGGCGCTGGCCGAAACCCGTGGCTACTTCACGGGCGGCACGGTGCACATCGTGATCAACAACCAGATCGGCTTCACGACCAGCGATCCGCGCGACAGCCGCTCGACGCTGTACTGCTCCGATGTCGTCAAGATGATCGAGGCACCGGTGCTGCACGTCAACGGCGACGATCCCGAAGCCGTCGTGCTGGCCACCCAGCTGGCGCTCGAATTCCGCATGGAATTCCACAAGGATGTCGTGGTTGACATCATCTGCTTCCGCAAACTGGGCCACAACGAGCAGGACACCCCCGCGCTGACCCAGCCGCTGATGTACAAAAAGATCGCGCAACACCCCGGCACGCGCAAGCTGTATGCCGACAAGCTGGCGGCCCAGGGCATGGGCGACACGCTGGGCGACGACCTGGTCAAGGCGACGCGCGCGGCGCTGGACGCCGGCAAGAGCACCTTCGACCCGGTGCTGACCAACTTCAAGAGCAAGTACGCGGTCGACTGGACCCCTTACCTCGGCAAGAAGTGGACCGACGCGGGCGATACCGCCATCCCTATGGCCGAGTGGAAGCGCCTGGCCGACAGGATCACCGCCATCCCGTCCACCGTGACCCCGCACCAGCTGGTCAAGAAGGTGTACGACGACCGCGCCGCCATGGGCCGCGGCGACATCCCCGTGGACTGGGGCATGGGCGAGCACATGGCTTTCGCTTCGCTGGTGGCCAGCGGCTACCCGGTGCGCCTGTCCGGCGAGGACTGCGGCCGCGGCACCTTCACGCACCGCCACGCCGTGATCCACGACCAGAACCGCGAGAAGTTCGATACCGGCACCTATGTGCCGCTGCAGAACGTGGCCGACAACCAGGCCCCCTTCGTCGTCATCGACTCCATCCTGTCCGAAGAGGCGGTGCTGGCGTTTGAATACGGCTATGCCTCCAATGATCCCAACACGCTGGTGATCTGGGAAGCCCAGTTCGGCGACTTCGCCAACGGCGCGCAGGTCGTGATCGACCAGTTCATCGCCTCGGGCGAAGTGAAGTGGGGCCGCGTCAACGGCATCACGCTGATGCTGCCGCACGGTTACGAAGGCCAGGGCCCCGAGCACAGCTCGGCGCGCCTGGAGCGCTTCATGCAGCTGTCGGCCGACCTCAACATGCAGGTGGTGCAGCCCACCACGGCCAGCCAGATCTTCCACGTGCTGCGCCGCCAGATGGTGCGCAACCTGCGCAAGCCACTGGTCATCATGACGCCCAAGTCGCTGCTGCGCAACAAGGACGCTACTTCGCCGCTGTCCGAGTTCACCAAGGGCGCTTTCCAGACCGTGATTCCCGAGAACAAGGAAGAGATCAACAAGAAGGCCGACAAGGTCAAGCGCATCATCGCCTGCTCGGGCAAGGTCTATTACGACCTGGCCAAGAAGCGTGAGGAAAAGGGCGCGGACGACACCGTCATCCTGCGTGTCGAGCAGCTCTATCCCTTCCCGCACAAGGCCTTCGCCACCGAGCTCAAGCGCTACCCGAACGCCACCGACATCGTGTGGTGCCAGGACGAGCCGCAAAACCAGGGCGCCTGGTTCTTCGTGCAGCACTACATCCACGAAAACATGCTCGATGGCCAGAAGCTGGGCTACTCAGGCCGTGCCGCCTCGGCGTCACCGGCTGTGGGCTACTCGCACCTGCACCAGGAGCAGCAAAAGGCGCTGGTGGACGGTGCCTTCGGCAAGCTCAAGGGCTTTGTGCTGTCCAAGTAAGGCCGGCCACTTCACCATACAGAACACAAGAACGTACACGAAAGAAACAACATGGCTATCGTAGAAGTCAAAGTCCCCCAGCTGTCCGAGTCCGTGGCCGAGGCCACCATGCTGCAGTGGAAGAAAAAAGTCGGTGAAGCAATCGCCGTCGATGAAATCCTGATCGAAATCGAAACCGACAAGGTCGTGCTCGAAGTGCCCGCGCCTTCGGCCGGCGTGCTGACCGAGCTGGTGGTTGCCGACGGCGGCACGGTGGTGTCCGACCAGGTGATCGCCAGGATAGATACCGAAGGCAAGGCAGGCGCTGGCGCTCCCGCCGCCGCTGCAGCGGCCGCACCGGCTGCCGCGGCAGCTTCGGCCCCGGCACCCGCCGCCGCTCCCGCCGCGGCGGGCGGCTCCATGGCCGGCGTTCCCATGCCCGCGGCCGCCAAGCTGATGGCCGACAACAACCTGGCCGCAGGTTCCGTGCCGGGCACTGGCAAGGACGGCCGCGTCACCAAGGGCGACGTTCTGGGCGCGACCGCCGGCGGCGCCAAGCCCGCCGCCGCGATTCCCACAGGCGTACCGACTACGGCCCTGCCGCAGGTCGCGGCTTCGGCCAAGCCCGCCGACCTGGGCGATCGTCCCGAGCAGCGTGTGCCCATGAGCCGCCTGCGCGCGCGTATCGCCGAGCGCCTGCTGCAATCGCAGGCCACCAACGCCATCCTGACCACCTTCAACGAAGTCAACATGGCCCCCGTCATGGAAATGCGCAAGCGCTTCCAGGAAAAGTTCGAAAAAGAGCACGGCGTGAAGATCGGCTTCATGAGCTTCTTCGTCAAGGCGGCTGTGCATGCCCTGAAGAAATACCCCGTGCTCAACGCCTCGGTCGATGGCAATGACATCGTCTACCACGGCTATTTCGACATCGGTATCGCCGTCGGTTCGCCGCGCGGCCTGGTGGTGCCCATCCTGCGCAACGCCGACCAGATGAGCTTTGCCGACATCGAAAAGAAGATCGCCGAATACGGCGCCAAGGCGCGCGACGGCAAGCTGGGCATTGAAGAAATGAGCGGCGGCACCTTCTCGATCTCCAACGGCGGCGTGTTCGGCTCCATGCTGTCCACCCCCATCATCAACCCGCCCCAGTCGGCCATCCTGGGTGTGCACGCCACCAAGGACCGCGCCGTGGTCGAAAACGGCCAGATCGTGGTGCGCCCGATGAACTACCTCGCCATGAGCTACGACCACCGTATCGTGGACGGCCGCGAAGCCGTGCTGGGCCTGGTGGCCATGAAGGAAGCGCTGGAAGACCCGGCCCGCCTCCTGTTTGATATCTAAAAAACTCCGGGGCAGGGCGGTCGTCGCTTGACGGGCCGCCCGCCACCGCTCAATCGGAAAAATACCATGTCCAAACAATTCGACGTGATCGTCATCGGCGGCGGTCCTGGCGGCTACATTGCCGCCATTCGCGCAGCGCAGCTGGGTTTTAACACCGCCTGTATCGACGAGTGGAAAAACGCCAAGGGCGGCCCCGCCTTGGGCGGTACCTGCACCAACGTGGGCTGCATTCCCTCCAAGGCGCTGCTGCAGTCGTCCGAGCACTACGAGCAGGCCGGTCACCACTTCGCCGACCACGGCATCGAGGTCAAGGGCCTGGGCCTGGACGTCGCCAAGATGCTGGGCCGCAAGGACACCGTCGTCAAGCAGAACAACGACGGCATCGTCTACCTGTTCAAGAAAAACAAGGTCACTTTCTTCCATGGCCGTGGCTCTTTTGCCGCCGCCAAGGACGGCCTCTATGACATCAAGGTCGCCGGCGCCACCGAGGAAACCATCTCCGGCAAGCACATCATCGTGGCCACGGGCTCGAATGCCCGCGCATTGCCCGGCGCGCCGTTTGACGAGGAAAACATCCTTTCCAACGACGGCGCGCTGCGCATAGGCGCGGTGCCCAAGAAGCTGGGCCTGATCGGCTCCGGCGTGATCGGCCTGGAAATGGGATCGGTCTGGCGCCGCCTGGGCGCCGACGTGACGGTGCTCGAAGGCCTGCCGACTTTCCTGGGTGCGGTGGACCAGCAGATCGCCAAGGAAGCCCACAAGGCTTTCACCAAGCAAGGCCTGAAGATCGAGCTCGGCGTCAAGGTCGGCGAGGTCAAGTCTTCCAAGAAGGGCGTGTCGGTCGCCTATGTCGATGCCAAGGGACAGGCGCAGACGCTGGAAGTCGACAAGCTGATCGTCTCCATCGGCCGCGTGGCCAACACCATAGGCCTGGCGCCCGAAGCCGTGGGCCTCAAGCTCGACGAGCGCGGCGCGGTGGTGGTCGATGATGCCTGTAAAACCAACCTGCCCAATGTCTGGGCCATCGGCGACGTGGTGCGCGGCCCCATGCTGGCGCACAAGGCCGAGGAAGAGGGCGTTGCCGTTGCCGAGCGCATCGCCGGCCAGCACGGCCACGTCAACTTCAACACCATTCCCTGGGTGATCTACACCAACCCCGAGATCGCCTGGGTGGGCCAGACGGAAGAGCAGCTCAAGGCCGCCGGCCGTGCCTACAAGGCAGGCACCTTCCCCTTCATGGCCAATGGCCGCGCGCGCGCGCTGGGCGACACCACCGGCATGGTCAAGATGCTGGCCGACGCCGCCACGGACGAAATCCTGGGCGTGCACATCGTCGGGCCTTTCGCCAGCGAGCTGATCGCCGAATGTGTGGTGGCCATGGAGTTCCGCGCCAGCAGCGAGGACATCGCGCGCATCTGCCACGCGCACCCGTCGCTCAGCGAGGCGACCAAGGAAGCCGCGCTGGCGGTGGACAAGCGCACGCTGAATTTCTGAGCCGAGCCAAGCAGGTACTGAATCGGTGGCTCAACCGGTACGCGCGGCGTACGACGCTGAACTGGCGGCGCGGGGTTACGTCAGCGACCCCGCGCAGCTGCGCGCCGTCGAGGCGCTGGAACGTTGCGCCTCCGAGTGGGCCGACTTCAAGGAGCAGCGCTCCAACGCCTTCAAGAAGCTGATCAATCGGCCCGACATTCCCCGCGGCGTGTACATGTACGGCGGCGTCGGGCGCGGCAAAAGCTTTTTGATGGACTGCTTTTTCGGGGCAGTCCCGCTGCGGCGCAAGGTCCGGCTGCATTTTCACGAGTTCATGCGCGAGGTGCACCGCGAACTGCAGGATTTGCAGGGCACGGCCAACCCGCTCGACGAGCTGGGCCGGCGCATTGCCAAGCGCTATCGGTTGATCTGCTTTGATGAGTTCCACGTGGCCGACATCACCGACGCCATGATTCTTCATCGCCTGCTGTCGGCGCTGTTCGAGAACGGCGTGGGCTTTGTCACCACCTCCAACTTCCATCCGGACGAGCTCTATCCCAACGGCATGCACCGGGACCGGGTGCTGCCCGCCATTGAACTGCTCAAGGCCAACCTGGAGGTCATCAGCGTCGACAACGGCACCGACTACCGCAGACGTACCCTGGAGCAGGCCAGGCTTTACCACACGCCGTTGGGCCCCCAGGCCGACGCCGAAATGACGGAAACTTTCAATGCGTTGGCGGAGTCCCAAGATGAAAACCCGGTGCTGCAGATCGAGTCCAGGCAGATCCAGGCCAGGCGCAAGGCGGGCGGGGTGGTGTGGTTCGATTTCAAGACGCTGTGCGGCGGGCCGCGTTCGCAGAACGACTACCTGGAGATCGCGACGCAGTTCCACACTGTGCTCTTGAGTGACGTGCCTTACATGCCCTTACGAATGGCCTCGGAAGCCAGGCGGTTTACCTGGCTGGTGGATGTGCTGTACGACCGCCGCGTCAAGCTCATCATGTCGGCAGAAGTCGCTCCCGAGGCGTTGTACACCGAGGGCCCGCTGGTGCACGAGTTTCCCCGCACCGTCTCCCGGCTCAACGAAATGCAGTCCAAGGAATTCCTGGCGCTTGACCGCCGAAACGTGGATACCACCCTTACATGAAAAAATTCGCCGCCGCATGCTTTCTCGCCACCGTGGGCATGCTTGCGGGCGCGCAACCCGCGGCGCAGCAGCCGGCCGCGCCCGCCGAAGCACCGCGCAGCATCGATGCCGAGCGCGCCAGGATCGGTGCGGAGCGCGCCCGGCTGGAAGCGGGTTTCCTGGCCGAAGACGCCGAGTGCTATAAAAAATTCGCCGTCAACAGCTGCCTGGGCAAGGTCAACGAGCGTCGCCGCGAAGTAATGGGTGACCTTCGCCGCCAGGAAATCCTGCTCAATGATGAAGAGCGGCGCAACCGCGGTGCCGAGCAGATCCGCAAGACCGAGGAAAAGGCTTCACCTGAAAACCAGCAGGAAGCCGCCGACCGCCGGGCAAAAGCCGCGGCCGACTACCAGTCGCGTCTGGAGCGGGAGAAGAAAAAGAACGAGGACCGTGCCGCCGCCAAAGCCGGTGAGCAGGGCAACAGCGATGCCAGCGCAGCCAGGCTCAAGGGCAGCCAGGAGAAGTCCCAGGCCAGAAGCGACAAGAAAGCCACGGCGGCCGAAGAGGCCAAAAAATTCAATGACCGCGTGAAGGAAGCCCAGGAGCGCAAGGCCCAGCACGAAAGCGACCGGCTCAAGCAGACCAAGCCGCCGGCCAAGTCCCTGCCTTTACCCCAGGACTAAGCGAGGCGGTGGCTCGGGGGCCAGGGGTTCGAGCTTGACGATCACCAACGAGAGGTTATCGCCGCCGCCGCGTGCACGCGAGCGGGCTTTCTGGATCAGGAACTCGGTGGCTTCGCGCGGTGACAGCATGGACAGGGCCGAGCCCATTTCGCTGGCGCTGAAGTAGTGCCAGACGCCGTCGCTGCAGGCCAGCAACACGTCTTCCGGGCGCAACTGGGGAATGAAGTGGTGCGTGATGGGCGGAGCGTCTTCGGTGCCCAGGCAGCCCATCAGGATGTTGGACTGGGGGTGGACGTTGGCTTCGTCCTCGGTGATCTCGCCCTTATCGACCAGCGTCTGCACATAGGAGTGGTCCACCGTCCTGTGCACCAGCTTGCTGCCCTGGTAGTGGTAGATGCGGGAGTCGCCGGTGTGCACCCAGTGGCAGTCGCCACCCGGGTTGATCAGGAAGGC
Organism: Polaromonas sp. CT11-55; assembly: GCF_047303325.1. NCBI lineage: Bacteria > Pseudomonadati > Pseudomonadota > Betaproteobacteria > Burkholderiales > Comamonadaceae > Polaromonas > Polaromonas sp. CT11-55. The sequence goes on from NZ_JBKBEX010000035.1 coordinate 35,659, forward strand.
CGCGAGCGTGCTGTGGGGTTCCTGTTCGGCCGAGATCGCGGTGAGCTTGATCACGATGTGCGCTTCCTCGACGATCTGCTTGAGCATGGCGGGAGCGTCATCGGTCTCCGGCGCATAGCGGTCAAAGAGCTGCTTGGCGGTCAGCATGACCTGGTCGGAAGCCTTGCGCCCGCCGCTGCGGCCCCCCATGCCGTCCGCCACGATGCCCAGCATGCAGCCGGGAATCCGCGAGTGGCTGAACAGGTTGACCTGATCTTGCTGGTAGTCCCGATCTCCCTTGTGGATACCGGTGGACGCTGTGATTCGATAACCTTTGGACATTGTGTGGTCGTTCGGGCGCGAGGCTCGATTTATGGTCGCAATCGACGTATTATCAAGCGAAGCGGCGCGTACGGATAAAAAACCTTGGACTTAAATTTACATTCCCCGGAACGGCAGCTGATTGAACTCAGGATGGAGCATGCGGACCTCAACGCGCTGGTGGATATCGCGGCGCACACCATGCCCATCGACGAACTGCTGCTCAGACGCCTTAAAAAGCGGCGCCTGCAGCTGCGTGACCAGATCGCTCAACTCGAGTTGTCGCTGGACCCCCCCGAGCCCGCCTGATGACGCTCGCGCTTGAAGTCGAAGAGGCTTTTGCGCCCGGCGGTGTGCTGTCGCGGGCGGCTGAGCACTTCACGCCGCGCAGCGGACAGACCGAGATGGCCCTGGCCGTGGTGCGCGCCATTGAGGGGGCTTACCCCCTGGTGGTCGAGGCCAGCACCGGCGTGGGTAAAACTTTTTCCTACCTGGTTCCGGCCCTGTTGAGCGGCGAGCGCGTGCTGCTGTCGACCGCGACCAAGGCCTTGCAGGACCAGCTGTTCGGCCGCGACCTGCCGCGTCTGGTTGAGGCGCTGGGGCTTCCCGTGAGCACGGCCCTGCTCAAGGGGCGGGCCAGCTACCTGTGCCTGCACCGCATGGAGATGGCCCGCCAGGAGGCCTACCTGCCCGACGGCGTTTCCGTGCGCGCCCTGGCCAGGATTGAAGAATGGTCCAAGGTGACGCGTACCGGCGACCTGGCCGAGCTGCCGGGGCTGGACGAGCGTTCCCCCATGATCCCGCTGGTGACCTCCACGCGCGAAAACTGCCTGGGCGCCCCATGCCCGCGTTTTCGGGCCTGTCACGTGAATCTCGCCCGCAGGGAGGCCATGGCGGCCGACGTGGTGGTGATCAACCACCACCTGTTTTTCGCCGACCTGGCGGTGCGCGAGTCCGGCGTGGCCGAGCTGCTTCCTTCGGTGCGCATCGCCATCTTTGATGAGGCGCACCAGCTCAATGAAACCGGCGTGCAGTTCCTGGGCACCAACCTGACCACCGGCCAGCTGCTGGATTTCGCCAGGGACATGCTGGCCACCGGCCTGCAACTGGCGCGCGGCCTGGTCGATTGGCAGGAAGTGGTGTCCGCGGTGGAGCACGCCGCGCGCGAGCTGCGGCTGTGCGCTGGAAAACAATACCCCGGGACCAAGCTCAGGTGGGTGGATGAATCCCCCGAGGGCCTGGATGCGGACGAATGGAACGGTGCTTTGCAAGCCGTTCACGCCTCCTGTGAGCAGGCCTGCGCGGCCCTGGATACCGTCAGTGAAATTGCCCCCGACTTTGTTCGTCTGCATGAGCGCGCTACGGAGCTGGCCGAACGCGCCCGGCGCTTTGTCCATGCCTGTGAGCCGGGCTGCGTGCGCTGGGCCGACGTGGGCACCCAACTGCGGCTGGTCGAGTCGCCGCTGGATATTTCCAAGGCCGTCAAAAGCAAGGTTTTGGGTGCCGGCAATGGCGTGGACAAGACCTGGGTGTTCACCTCGGCCACGCTGGGCGACGACGACAAGCTCAGCTGGTTCACCCAGCCTTGCGGGCTGGAGGAGGCCCAGGTCTTGCGGGTCGGCAGCCCTTTCGACTATGAACGCCAGGCGGCGCTTTATGTGCCGCCGTCCTTTCCCAAGCCGGGAGACCCCCTTCATACGCTGACGGTCGCCGAATCCGCCGCCAGGTGGTCGCGGCACCTGGGCGGCCGCACGATGGTGTTGACTACCACATTGCGGGCCTTGCGCACCATTGGCGACGCGCTCAGGGACGCTTTCCGCGAGTCGCCCGACATGGAGGTGCTGGTGCAGGGCGCCATGCCCAAGCGCGTGCTGATCGAGCGCTTTCGCGAGGGCAACGCCAACGGCGGCAAAGGCTGCGTGCTGGTGGCGTCGGCCTCGTTCTGGGAGGGCATCGATGTGCCGGGCGATGCGCTGCAACTGGTCATCATCGACAAATTGCCTTTTCCGCCGCCGAATGACCCTTTGGCCGAGGCCCGCTCCAAGCTGCTGGAGTCACAGGGGCGCAGCGCGTTCAACGATTATTTTCTGCCCGAGGCGGCCGTGGCGCTCAAGCAGGGCGCCGGCCGGTTGATACGCCGTGAAACCGACGAGGGCGTGCTGGTCGTGTGCGACAGCCGCCTGGCGTCCATGGGCTACGGTAAGCGTTTGCTGAGGGCGTTGCCGCCCATGCGGCGTCTGGCGTCAGAGCAGGAGCTGACGGACAGGCTGGACGGTCTTACCAGAACTTGTACCAGGGATTGTCTACAGCCTTGAAGCCCTTGGTGAGGTAGGGGCTCTGTGGGTAGTTTTTTTCCATGATGCGGCGGGCGTCGTCGCGCAGCTCGGCCATGCCCAGGGCATCATAGGATTTGTAGAGGATGTAGACGGCTTCTTCCAGCGCGGGCACGTCGCGGTAGTCGGCGATCGCGGTCTGGGCGCGGTTGATCGCGGCCACATAGGCGCCGCGGGAATAATAGTAGCGAGCCACATGCACTTCCGATTGCGCCAGCGAGTTCACGATATAGCTCATGCGCAGGCGTGCATCGGGCGTGTACTTGGACTCGGGGAAGCGGGTCACCAGTTCCCGGAATGATTCAAACGATTCCTTGGCGGCCTTCTGGTCGCGCTCGGACAGGTCCTGGCGCGAGATGAAACCAAAAATGCCCAGGTTGTCGTTGAAATTGACCAGGCCCTTGAGGTAAAGCGCATAGTCGAAGGCGGGACTGGCGGGATGCAGCTTCATGAAGCGGTCCAGCGTCGCGATAGCCTGGGCCTGCTCGCCGCCCTTGTACTGGGCATAGGCTTTTTCAAGCTGGGCCTGCTGGGCCAACGGAGTGCCCGCCGCGCGGCCTTCGAGTTTTTCATACAGGGGAATCGCCTTTTCGTAGGCGCCCGAACTCGCTTCGTCCTTGGCTTCGGCGTAGATCTTGTTGGGGCTCCAGGTGGCCGTCTTGTCGACAGCCGGTGTGCTGGAGCAGCCGGCGATCACAAAGGACAGTGCGCAAACGGCTGCAAGAAGCGGCATTGCATTGGGAACAACCGATAATTTGGTGGAAAACATTGCAATCGACCTTCTTGATGACTGATTCAGAACAAAGCAAATTGATTATATCGGCCGCTGCTGCGCCCGAAAGCGTCCCGGACGAGGCCCAGGAGGAGGGGGACACAGCGGCCGAGATGGAGTTGCGAGAGGTGACGGTTCCCGCTGAGAGTCACGGCAGCCGGCTTGACCGCGCTTTGGCCGCCATTGTGCCCGAGTTCTCGCGCACCTATCTTCAGCAACTGATTGAGAGCGGTATGGTGACGCTGGCCGGTGCGCCGGCGACCAAGGCCTCTGCCAAAGTCAAGGCTGGGGATACGCTCCTGATCGAGTTGCGCCCCACGCCACAAAGCCAGGCTTTCAAGCCCGAGACCATGGCACTGGACATCGTGTTTGAAGACGCTTACCTGATGGTGGTCAACAAACCGGCGGGGCTGGTGGTGCACCCCGCACCGGGCAACTGGAGCGGAACCCTGCTCAACGGCTTGCTGGCGCATGATCCCCAGGCCGTGTTCCTGCCGCGCGCCGGCATCGTCCACCGCCTCGACAAGGACACCAGCGGCCTGATGGTGGTCGCCCGCCAGCGAACCGTGATGGATCAACTGGTCGGCCTGATCGCCGCTCGCGACGTGAGCCGGGAGTATGTAGCCCTGGCCCACGGCGCCTGGCAGGGCGCAAAGACCCGCCAGGTCGATGCCCCCATAGGCCGAGACCCGCGCAACCGGCTGCGCATGGCGGTGGTGGACCTGGAGAAAAATGCCGGCAAGACGGCCTCCACGGTGGTGTCGTTGCTGCAAAACGCCGGCAAGCACTGTATGGTCAAGTGCAAGCTGCATACGGGGCGCACCCACCAGATCCGGGTCCACATGGCGCTTCTGGGCCATCCGCTGGTGTCCGATGAGCTCTATGGCGGAGCGCCCGCCGGGGGCCTGGGCCGACAGGGCCTTCATGCCTGGCGCCTGGCCTTCAGCCATCCCGTCACAGGCAAGCCCATGGAGTTCCGGTCCGAGCCGCCCGCCGACCTTCAGGCCGCTATGGCCGGTTTGGGCCTGATATACAATCAAATTCAGTAGTCTCCAGCTACCTGCACCATGGCTCCTGACCAGGAGATTGCGCATGGATGCATGCGCGAACAAGCGCCGAACCCACGTTTTCCCGGCCTTTTTTTCCGCCCTTTTTCGGAACGACCACAATCATGAATACGACGGATGCAAAGCGCGTCCTCGAAACAGCACTTATTTGCGCGCAGCAACCGCTGCCACTGCGTGAAATGGGTGTGCTGTTCAACGGGGTACTGACTGCCGACAGCCTCAAGCTGGTACTTGAAGAATTGCAGAACGACTGGGCGGGCCGTGGCGTGGAACTGGTGCACGTCGCGACGGGCTGGCGCTTTCAAAGCCGGCCTCAGATGCGCGAGTACCTGGACCGGCTGCATCCTGAAAAACCCCCGCGCTACAGCCGCGCTACGCTGGAAACGCTGGCCATCATCGCCTACCGCCAGCCCGTGACGCGCGGTGACATGGAAGATATCCGCGGCGTGACGATCAACAGCATGATCCTCAAGCAACTGGAGGATCGCGGCTGGGTCGAGGTCATAGGCCATCGCGAAACCGTCGGGCGGCCCGCGCTGTATGCGACCACCCGGCAATTCCTGGATGACCTGGGGGTGGAGTCGCTGGATCAGCTTCCTGTCATGGAAAGCAACACCTCAACGCCTGCCGCCATGCTTGAGCAGATCGAGTTTGGCATGGCCGGGCTGGCCGACGGCGAGGCGCAGCTCGAAGGGCTGCAACTTGGCATGCAGGCACAGGATGCCGACCTTGTGGAGGGCCCAGCCGGCGTGAGCGAATCCCCGGAACCGGAAGCCATGGGCGAAGGCCATGAACCGGCCGGCAACGTCGAGGTGGCTGACAGTGAAATGCCCGAACCCGTGGAAGCGGTGACCGAAGCCTCGCAACCGCAAGCCCATGGCGACGGCGATGCCGAAGCTTCCGGGCAGGACGACGTCGATTTCCCCGTACGAATGTAAAAAATGACCCAACAAGATCCTCCCGTCTCGCAACCCGTGGAAATGCCCACTGGTGAAGACCAGGTCAAGACGCAGCCCCAGGAGCAGCCCGCGCAGGAGGCTTCCGAGCTGATCACGCCGGCGCAAGCCGATACGCCACCGCCCGCGCGGCCTGCCAGGGGACGCAACGCCGCTCCCGCCGCCGGCGCAATACGCTTTGAAGACGTGGTAACGGGGCAGTTTGACGCCGACGAGGAAGACGTCGCCCTCGCGCCGCCCAAGCGTGTGTTGTCGCCGCAGCCCGAGACCCCCAAGCTGCACAAGGTGCTGGCCCAGGCCGGCCTGGGTTCGCGCCTGGAAATGGAGCAACTGATCCTGGAAGGGCGGATTTCAGTCAATGCCGAGCCGGCCCACATCGGGCAGCGCATCCAGTTCGGTGACACCGTGAAAGTCAACGGCAAGCCCATCCGCGTGCGCATAGACCCGCCGCCGCCGCGCGTGATCGCCTATCACAAGCCGACGGGCGAAGTCGTCACGCACGACGACCCGCAGAACCGCCCGACGGTTTTCCGGCGCCTGCCCAAGCTGTTCCAGGGAAAATGGCAGTCGGTGGGACGGCTTGACCTGAATACCGAAGGCCTGCTCCTGCTGACCAGTTCCGGCGAGCTCGCCAACAAGCTGATGCACCCGCGCTTCGGCCTTGAGCGCGAGTACGCGGTCCGCGTGCTGGGCGCTCTGAACAATGAAGAGAAAAAACGCCTGCTTGACGGCGTGACCCTTGACGACGGCGTCGCCCAGTTCGGCTCCATCGAGGCCGGCGGCGGCGAAGGCGCCAATTGCTGGTACCGGGTGACGATTTCCGAAGGGCGAAACCGCGAAGTGCGGCGCATGTTTGAGGCGGTCGGCCACGCCGTGAGCCGCCTGATCCGCATCCGTTACGGGGCCATGGTCCTGCCGCGCGGCCTCAAGCGCGGCGCGTTTGTCGAGTTGGACGAGCGCGACATCTGGGCTCTTACCAATGCGGTGACGCGTTCCGAATCCCGCGCCGATCCGCGCTCAGCCGCTGGAGGCCCCCAGGTGGGTGCGCCCGGCGGCGAAGGCGGCGAGCCGCGCCAGGGGCGGGGCCCGCGCAGGAACGAGCGGCCGCGCGGCGGGCGCGACCGGTTTGCGGCGCCACCGGCGGAAGTTTCTTCCGGGGCCGCTGCGCAGGGCGGCGTCGACCAGGATCCCGACGACTCGCAGCCTCCGCTTCCGCGAAACGATTCCGCGCCTCGCGGGAACCGGCGCCGCGGCGGAAAAGGCCGCGGCCAGGGCGGCAATGCCGGTCCCGGCCCCCGTAACGGGCCGCCTCCCGGCAACGGCATGCAGGGGCAAAAACGGCGTGACGACCGCGGTGACCGCGGCGACAAGCTTCCAGGCGGCGCCCAGCCCGATCCCATGAAAACCTCGTTCGGCTATATCGGCGCGGACACCTTCACGCGGCAACGCCAGGGCCAAGGCCAGCAGCGCCGCGGCGGCTCCGGCATGGGGGGCGGCGGCAATGCCGGCGGCCAGCGCCGTGGGGGGCCGGCCCCCCCCCCCCCAGGCCCCCCCCCAACACCCCCGCCCCCCAGGCCCCGGGGGAGGGCCCAATTTTT
>NZ_JBKBEX010000036.1:0-38097 GCF_047303325.1 Polaromonas sp. CT11-55
TGGTTTTTCTTTTCTTCGCCAAACGGCGCGCTCCGCGCGGGGGGTTTGCTCACTTCGCGCAGCTAATTTACGAAAACACAAAAATTAACAAAAACAAACCGCGACCCTAGTGTCTGCGTCCCTTCGCTTCGCTGCGGGCAACCTGCGGTGCTCGGTCCAGACGGGGTCAAAAACAACTCGCTTCGCTCAGACATGTTTTTGCCCTTATCCGTCTGGACCTGCGCTCCTCGGCGCAGACACAAGGGGCCCGGATATCGAACAGCCAAACAGCCGAAGACACAGCTCTGAATACCTGAAACCACAAGGACACGCCATGGCGTGTCCTTGTTTGGATTAATTTTTCTTTGGTATTTGTCTTCTGTTCCCGCTCCCGCTTGCCCCGTCCTGGCTGGGCCGAGGAGCGCAGAGACAAGCGGATCAGGGCAAAAACGTGTCTGAGCGAAGCGAGTTGTTTTTGACCCCGCTTGGCTCGAGCACCGCAGGTTGCCCGTAGCGCAGCGGAGGGACCCAGACTGCGGGTCGCCTTTCTTTTGCTTACTTTTCTTTGGCGAAGCAAAGAAAAGTAAGTCGCCCGCCGGGGCGAGACCCGGCCAGCCGATCTCAGCAGAGGAAAGAGGGAGAAGAGCGCGCAAGGCCGGAGCAAGACCCGGCCTCTTCTAAAGGCGCCTAGCCGCGCCCCCGGCGATCATTCCGCATCATCCGCTCCACCTGGTCGCGCAAAGCGGCCACCTCATTGCGCAGCTGGCGGCGTTCCTGCTTGGTCACTACGCCGTCTGACTTGAAATTGGCTTCGTGGCGCTCGATCATGCGTTCACGGCCGTGCAGCCTGCGCGCCTCGCGCTCGCTGATTCGGCCGGTGCGCACGCCTTCGTCGATGCGCTGGCTGATGTTGAACTGGCTGTTGTCCACGCCGGGGGTGTTTGGGTTGTAGCCCGGCTGGCCGACGACCACGTTGTTGGCGATCTTGCGTTCGACTTCAGCGCTCAGGCCTTCCAGGTCGGCCCGCAGTTGCTGGCGCTCCTGCGGCGTGGCATTGCCGTCGGACTTGTAGCGGTTCTCGCGCATGGAAATGTCGCGGTCGCGCGCGTACAGCTCCTGCGCCTCGGACGGCGTGATGCGGCCGGCCTGCATGCCCTGCTGGATGCGCGCGCTGATGGCCTGCTGCGCGTTGTCAATGCCCGGGGTGTTGGTGTTTTGCGCCATGGCCACGGTCGGGGCCATGCCCAGGCCGGCCACCAAGGCGCTCGCCAATAAAGAGGCGGTCAACAGTTTTGATGTCATGGAGTTCTCCTGCTTTCTGGATGGAATGGCCAGCAACCCGGAGGGCTGCTTGCGGTGGCCGAAGTGCCATCCCAGGTCGGGCAAGCGGCTCTCGGAGCTGCTCTGCTGAACTGCGGCCTTTCAGGGGCTGTTGTGCGGTCCAGTGCATAAAGTGTTTACCCGCGCGGGAGATTGCCGTGTAAGGCAAACGGATGTTCAGCCGGTACGAATGTCGCGTCTGCGAGCTCAGCCGGCACCGGACGGCCTCAGGCGTCACCCAGCCCTATGGGCGCCGGTGCCTCCATGACGATGCGCGAAAACAAGCGGTCATACACCGGATCCACCACGTGCCGACCGCCGAGCGGGTCGCGGTTTTCCAGAAACGCCGCGTCCAGTTCCTTCCAGTCGGCCTCACTGAGTACCTTTTCCGCTTCCGGCAGGATGACCGTCTCTTCCAGCCGCATGTGTTCCAGGTAAAAGTCCACATAGCGTTTGCAATGCAGCTCAAAGTCGGCTTTGCGCGGCTCGCCCAGCAGTTCCCAGGCCAGCAGCAGGTGCTGCAGTTCACGCACGGCCTTCTCGCCGCTCATGTGGTCGCGCTCGAGCCGCTCCACAACGGGCATGACCGCCGGCGCCAGGCGCACCACGCGCGGAAACAGCAGGTCCGATTCTTTCGGGTGGTGCAGGCGCTCGGGAAACTCGTCGATGTAAAACAGCATGGCCCGCAGCACGTCGAAAAACTTCTGCGCATGGTCGCCCGGGCCGCGCGCCACCATCATGGGCATGGAGCGCAGCATGGCGGAAAGGGAGGCGTGCTCATCGAGGATGATTTGCACGCAGGCATGTTTGTGAATGGCAGCCTCCGGTGGATGGTGATTCGTTCCACCAAGAATGCCAGCCGCCGCCGCTGCCGGCCTTGACGAAGATCAAGGCCGGCGCATCCGGCTGCGGCCTGCCGCCGGGGAAATGGATGCCCCGGGGCCGCCCTTCACGCGAGGCCTTGACCTGGGTCAAGCCGTTCGCCGGCCGCAGGCCTAGACTGAAAACGCTTCATTCCCGAGGGCCTCGGCGCAGGCGCCGCACAAGCTCTGGACCGCAAGGAGACTGCCATGTTCAACCATATCCTGTTACCCACCGACGGCTCGCCCGCTTCGGAACGCGCCATCACGCAGGCCGTGGCCTTCGCCAAGGACGCCGAGGCCAGGATCACGGGCCTGCATGTGATGCAGGAGTTCCATCTGCTGACCTACCAGGTGCAGATGCTGGAGAACACGCGGGAGCAATTCATCAGGGAATGCCAGGCGCGGGCGGATGTCTACCTGTCCGCGCTGAAAAAAGCCGCGGACAAGGAGGGCGTGCCCTGCGAGACCGTCTGCGTCACCGCCAACCAGCCGTTCGAAGCCATCGTCCGGATGGCGGAAGGCAAGGCTTGCGACCTGATCGTGATGGCTTCGCACGGCCGCAAGGGCATCGCCGGCTTCCTGCTGGGCAGCGAAACCCAGAAGGTGCTGTCACACAGCAAAAAACCGGTGCTGGTGCTGCACTGAAACCCATTTTCAAAAAGGAGTTCATCATGGAAAAAAATGCAGGCACCGCCGACCGGGCGGTGCGCATCGTGGCGGGGCTCGCCATCCTGGGCCTGTATTTTGTGGCGGAGCCCGCCTACCGATGGTGGGCGCTGCTGGGACTGATCCCTCTGGCGACGGGCCTGCTGGGCTGGTGTCCGGCATACACGCTGCTCGGCATACGGACCTGCGAAACCAGCCCGAAGTAAACCATCGCCCTGAGACGGACGTCAGGATTCGCCGGTCTTGCCGGAGCGCGGCGGCCGCGGGATTTTCTTGAACTTGATGAGCCGGTTGGTCTCGATCTTGTCTTTTTTGACCTGCCGCTCGGCATCCAGCAAGCGGCCCGCCGCCAGCCATTCGGCGAATTCGGCGGGTGTCTCCAGCGTGATGCGGCCCAGGGTGGCGGCGCGGAATTCGTGGATCACGATTTCGGCGGCTTTTTGCAGGTTGACGCGGCCCTTGGCCAGCACCGCGCCGCGCTTGCGGCCTATCGCCTCGAGCAATTGCTCGTCGGTGATGCCGGGCGCCACTTCCACTTTGTAACGCGCCTCCAGCAAGCCGGGGTAGTGCTTGATCAGGTAGTCCAGCAGCTCCAGTCCGACCTCTTCCTCGTCGAAAGCATTGCGGCCTATGGCGCCGCTGGCGGCGAGGTTGTAGCCGCTTTTGGCGACGATGATGCGCGGCCACAGCATGCCGGGCGTGTCCCACAAATAGAAGCCATCGGCCAGCACCAGGCGCTGCTCGACCTTGGTGATGCCGGCCTCGTCGCCGGTCTTGGTGGCGCGCTTGCCGGTCAGCGTGTTGATCAGCGTGGACTTGCCGACGTTGGGAATGCCGCAGATCAGCACGCGCATGGGCTTGACCATGCTGCCGCGCGTGGGCGCGAGCGCGTGGCAGGCGTCAATGAGGCGGCGCGCGGGCGTGGTTTCGCTGGCGTCCAGCTCGATGGCGCGGGTATTGGGCAGGCTGTTGTAATGCTCCAGCCACAGCGGCGTGCGCGCGGGGTCGGCCAGGTCGCGCTTGTTGAGCACCTTGAGGGCGGGCTTGCCGCTGGTGAGTTCGGCCAGCATGGGATTGGCGCTGGAGCCGGGCAGGCGCGCGTCCAGCAGCTCAATGACCACATCAATTTCCTTGATGCGCTCTTGAATGGCTTTTTTGGTCAGATGCATGTGACCGGGAAACCACTGGATGGCCATCGGGAATCTCTCTTTTGTTTGCTTGTTTGCGGGTTCAGGGCCAGGGGCCTCCAGGCCCCTGCGATCCCCCAATTGTCGCCGCTGCGGGCAGCCCGGTACCAGACTGGGTATGGGGCGGTCAGCGGGCACAATCAGTGGGGGCCGCGGGACTGGCTTTGCCAGACCGCAGGCACCGCCCCCTCGAGGGGGGAACAGGCTACACGCAGTGAGCCTGGACGGGGGCGCTTGTTAATAACTGCTTAATGGCTCCCCGGCACGATAGCTGCATGGGACAAGCGGGCCGGGGATAACCAGGCCAGCCACAACAACAGCGACCGAAAGAGGCTATTCCTGTGCACCTGCTGCTGGTAGAAGACGACGCCATGCTGGCCGAAGCGGTGTGCGACGCCGCGCGCCAGATTGCCTGGACGGTGGACCATGTGGGCGACGCCCCCTCCGCCAGGCTGGCGCTGGCCGACCATGTCTACGAGGCCGTACTGCTGGACCTGGGCCTGCCGGGCGATTCGGGGCTGACGGTGCTGCGGGCCCTGCGCGGGCGCTACGACGTGACGCCGGTGCTGATTCTGACGGCGCGCGGCCAGCTCAGCGAGCGCATCCAGGGGCTGGATGCGGGCGCCGACGATTACCTCGTGAAACCCTTCCAGGTCGATGAACTCTGGGCGCGGGTGCGCGCCGTGATGCGCCGCAGCCAGGGCAAGGTGGTGCCGGTGCACACCTATGGCGACATCAGCCTGGACCGCAGCAAGCGCGCCGTCACACGCGCCGGCGTGCGCGTGGCCCTGAGCGCGCATGAATACCGCACGCTGCTGGCCTTGCTGGAGCGGCCCGGCCATGTGGTCACGCGCGACCACCTGGAGGACGTGGTCTATGGCAACACCACGGCGATCGAGAGCAACACCATCGCGGTCTTCATCCACCAGCTGCGGCGCAAGCTGGGTGAGCACCTGATCACCACGGTGCACGGCCAGGGTTACATGATCGGCGAGGCCAGGCCGTGACGCTGTGTCCCGTCAAGTCGCTCAAAGGGCGCGTGCTGCTGGTGCTGGGCCTGGCCCTCACGCTGTGCTGGGCCGGCGCGCTCAGCGTGCTGCTGGCCTATACCTTGCGCGGCGAGAGCGGCCTCTGGGACAGCAAACTGCAGGCCATAGGCACCAAGATCCTGACAGCAATTCCCAGAAACGCGAAGCTCAAACCCTCATTTGACCAGGGGCTGCAATTGCGCGACGAGAACATGCCGCGCTACGTCGACCTGACCTTCCAGGTATGGGCGAACCGCAAGAACCTGATCGTGCGGGCACCGGATTCGCCATGGGTCCCGTTGCTGCCGTCCTTCGGAGACGGCTTTACCAGTTCCACCGTCAACGGCGAGCGCTGGCGCGTCTTCTCGGTATCCGACAGCACCGGCGAAGTCAGCGTACAGGTGGCGGTGCGGCACAGCGTGATCGACAAGGAAATACAGCACAAGATTTTCGCGATGATGGGCCTGACAATGCTGCTGCTGACGGTGGCCGGCCTGCTGATGTGGTTCGCGGTGGGCAAATCTCTGCGCCCCCTGACGGCACTGGAAGCGGCGGTGCGCAGCCGCCGCAAGTTTGACCTCACGCCGCTGCCGGTGGCACAGCTGCCCGCCGAGATCCGGCCGCTGGTCGAGTCCTTCAACCACCTGCTGGACCAACTGGACCAGGCCATGCAGGGCGAGCGGCGTTTTATCGGCGACGCGGCCCATGAGCTGCGCACGCCTTTGTCGGCCCTGCAGGCGCAGGCCCAGGTGGCCTTGCGCGCTACCACGCTGCAGGACAAGGATGCCGCGCTGGTCAAGCTTCTGGCCGTGGCCGAACGCAGCACGCGATTGTCGGACCAGTTGCTGGACCTGGCGCGCATGGACGCGGGTGTGCATGGGCCGCAAAAAAGCCTGGCCGACCTCAGCGAGTTGATCCTGCATGTGAGCCAGGAGTTCGACATGCAGGCGCAGCAGCAGCGCCGCGCCATCATCCTGGCACTCACGCCCTGCCCGATTGAATGCGACGTCGACGAAATCGGCATCCTGCTGCGCAACCTGCTGGACAACGCGTTGCGCTACACCGCCGAGGGCGGGCGCGTGAAGCTCAGCTGCGGCTACCGCAACGATGCCGGTGGGGAGCGAGTTTGCCTGGAGGTGGCCGACGACGGCCCCGGCGTGCCCGAGGCCGAGCATGAGGCGATTTTTCGTCGCTTCCATCGCGTCGCCGGCAACGGCGGGCGCGGCAGCGGCATAGGCCTGTCGCTGGTGGCCGGCATCGCGCAGCTGCACGAGGCGACCATCGAGACCGGGGTAGGTCTGGACGGCAAGGGCTTCAGCGTGCGGGTGCTGTTTCCGCTGCCGGCCGGTGGGGCCGGCTCAGCCGGCTTAACCGGGGTAAGCGCGGTGCCTGCGCAACCAGCTTAAGGCATGTATCCAGCCGCGCCAGGCGGCTTTCTTCATGATCTTCATGAGATAGAGGGTGTCGGCTTGCATATTTGCTAACTCCTTCATGTAAGAACTGCGGGAACTTGAAGCGAGGGGCCGCGGCCCGGTAGGACCCCTTAGAAGCGATACAGATACCCAACACGCACACCGCTCTGGCTGGAGCGGTCAACCAGCGGGCTGTCCTTGATGCTGGAGCCCAGTTTGGTGGTGCTCATATCCAGGAAGAGGCTCTGGTGCGGCGCCAGCGCATAGCCCACGCGCAGCCCGGCTTCCAGGTTGACGGCCGAGCCGCCCCGGTAAAAGGGCCGGCCGGCGCGCACTTCGGCGGCATTCACGCCGTAGTAATAAGAGACGTATTTGTCGTCGAGCCGGGTCGCGGCCAGGCGCGGCGTGATGTCGAAACTGCCCGCCTGGAAGCGGCGGTCCACCATCAGCCTCAACTTCGTGCCCTTGCTGTTGCCCGAAGCGTCGCCCAGCAGTTCGGCCGAGAGGTTGGCGATGTCGTTGCGCCAGACGGCGGCGCCGCCCAGCCAGATGCCGTCCTTGCGCTCGTCCATGCCGGCCAGGAAAGGCGAGTCCGAGGCCTCGTAGCCTTCCATCGAATACCGCGCGCGCAGGCGGAATGACACCGGGCCGGCCGAGGGCAGTTTCAGATCGAGGCCGAGGCCGGCGACGCTGATCCACTTGTTCTCATAGCTGAGCAGCGGGAGCAGCCTGGTCTTGTTGTCAAAGTCGCGGTAGGGCTTGCGCTCCATGCCGACACCCAGGCCCAGCCCCCAGGGGGATTCACCCTCGGCCTGCGCGGGCTTGGGCTGGGCGGCGGCCGGTTGCTGCGCCAGGGCCGCGAACAGGAACAGCGAAAAGAGCGGCAGCGAGGCCTTGGCCGCTGCCGCGCCCGGGCGGGCTGGCGCCGGTTTCGCGGAGGGTTTGGCGGCGGGTCGCGATGGGCGGGATGTCATCTTCAGGTTCTCCAGGTGGGTTGAGCTGGAGCGGATGATGCCGATGCGAATTTAAGGACTTCTTAGGGGTATTAAGAAATCATTAAGGGCGGCCGGGCTCGCCGCGTACCCACCGGGGCGCGATGGAGGACAATCGGGGTATCGCAGCTGCGGGCCCACCGGAACGCAGCAACGCACACCAGGGCCGCAAGCAAGCCGCCCCGCAATCCACCCACACATCGAGCCTTCATGCCCTTACCCGCCGCCCCTGAACAGAAACCCGTGGTTCCCGCCCGCCGCCAGGCCGCCGCCGACCTCAAGGCCAACAACGAAGTGTTGATCAAAGGCATTCTCTGCACGCTGATAGGTTTGGGCGTGCTGGTCTCGCCCTACTTCATCACCTCGCCAGGCATGCAGGGCATCGTCGCCAGGTCGTCGCTGGTGGGCTGGTTCGCGCTGGTGCTGGGCTGCGCTTTTGTGGGCCTCTATGCGCGCAGGCGCATGGCGGCAAACGCCAAAGCCTGACGTTTACCTGGGCCCATGCCTGACACGGACCGCGACGCCGCGCTGGCGATGTTTGCCGATTTGCAGCGGCAGGCGGCCGCCGCCGGCATCACGCTGCGGCAACCACCGGCCGAGCCCGACAGCTGCTGCGGCCGCGGCTGCAACGGCTGCGTCTGGGAAGGCTGGTACGACGCGGTGGACTACTGGCGCGAAGAGGCCCTGTTAAAGCTCGAGGACTGAGTGCAAGGCGCCGGTCCCCGGGCTGCGCCCAGGGACACCAGGTAGATCAGATGGCCACGGCCTCGCGGCCCGGCACGCCCAGGCGTTCGGCCGAGACATACTGCTGGCGGTAAATCTCGAAGGGCATGGTGTCCGAGGCTTCGATTTTCTTTTGCGCCTGGATGGACTCCTCGGTCAGCGCGGCAAAGTGCGCGATCTCGTCCGCGCTCAGCGGCAGCGCCTGCAGCAGGGCCTGGGTTTTCTGGGACTGCGCGCGCGCGAAGCCGACGAAGGAGTTGCCGTGATCGCGGGCCATGGCCGCCAGCACGCGGGCCGAGGGCAAGGTGGATGGGTCGAGCAAGGCGGCGCTTGCGGCCGTCAGCGTATCGCTGTACTGCGTGCCGCCGTGCGCGGCGTCCAGCGCGGCGGCAATGGGCGCGCATTGCGCCAGCACCTCGGCACCCCAGCCCGTCAGCGTGACTTCCTGCCCGCCACGCTTGAGCTTGAGGCCCGGCTCGCGGCCGCGCGCCGCGGTCTGGTGCTGGTTGTGCTTGAGCTCGGCGATTTCCTGCGGCGTGTCATTCGGGCTGTCGCTGAGCAGGCAGTGCAGTAAAAACACATCGAGAAAACGCATGGTCTGCGCATTGATGCCGACGGGCTCAAACGGGTCCAGGTCCATCAGGCGCACCTCGATGTACTCGACGCCGCGCTCGCGCAGCGCATGCAGCGGACGCTCGCCGGGATAAATGACGCGCTTGGGGCGAATGGTGCCGTAGAACTCGTTTTCGATCTGCAGCAGCGTGGTGGCCAGCTGGTTGTAGTCGCCGCCGGGGTTGCGGATGCCGACCGCCTCGTAGGCCGGGTAAGGCCGGGTCAGCGCGTCCTGCAGCGAGGCGCCGTAGCCGTTCAGGCTGTTGTAGCTCACGGCCAGCGAGGCCTGCGCATCGCTCTGGTAGCCCAAGCGCCCCATGCGCAGCGAGGTGCCGTGAGGCATATACATGGTGCTGCCGCTCAGGGTCTGCAGCTCATGCTGGCGGCCCTCGACAAAGCTCGAACACACGGCGGGCGAGGCACCGAACAGGTAGAGCAGCAAAAACGCCTGGCGGCGGAAGTTACGGATCAGCGCGAAGTACTGCTCGCTGCTCACACCGGGCAGCGACCAGTTGTAGTGGATGCCCGAGATCGTCTGCATGCGCCGGCCGTAGCGGTGCGACAGGCCCATGCGGTAAACGCTTTTGGCGCGCCCGACATTGGAGGAGCCGAAACGCGCGATCGGAATGGTTTCGTCGGTCGGCAGGCCGCAGGGCATGCTGGAGACCCAGAGCATTTCGTCGCCCAGCGCCTTCATGGTGCGGTAGGTGAACTGGTGCAGCCGCGTGAGCTCCTGTAGCGCGGCTTCGGGGCTTTTGTGCGCGCCCGTGACCAGCTCCACCTGCGACTCGCTGAAATCGGTGGTGATGGTCGGGTGCGTGAGGGCCGAACCCAGGGCGGCGGGATGCGGCGTCAAGGCCAGGCCGCCGCCAGGCTGGGCGCGCAGGCTTTCCTTCTCGATGCCGCGGCGCATGCCCTGGAGCCGGTCCGGAGTCAGCGCTTTCAGGCGGCCCTGTAGCGCGCCCGCGGGCGCCTGCAACTTGGTCATATCGTCATTCCCCCAGGTTCTTGAAACTGGCTGGAAGTTATCACAGCCCGCCGCTTTGCGCTGGTGCGGGCGGGCTTGCCAGCACAAGCCGGGTGGAGTCTGGCCGCCCGGCCGGCAAGCCGGCCGGATTTCGGCCAGGCACACGCGTTTGCGGCACAAATACACACTTTAGCCATTTGAATGTGGAAAGCGAGCGACGCGGTCAGGCCTGGCTGTCGAAACTTCCTTGACTTGTCGGTCAAGCTGGACGACGATAAAAAACATTCAGTAACACCTGTGTTTCAGGTCACAAGCCTCCAAAAATCTTTGATTTTTCAGGGGGAAATTCTCCTGAAACTGCCATGAGTGCGCGCCAAAATGAAAAAATTGATAACTTCGCTGTTCGGCGGATCCCGCCATGGAAATGCGGCCAAACACACACCCGCCTCGGGCCGGGACAACCCGCTGACCATTGAGGACGGCTCGGACAACGCCACGCGCCGCCAGCTGGTGCAGGTGCTGCTGCGCGATGCGCTGCGCAAATACGGCATACCGCCGCGCTGGATCGACTGCCAGATGCTGCTGGTAAACAGCCGCAGCAAGGGCCAGGGCATGTATGTGCGCCTGGTCGTGCGGGAATGGGACGAGCGCCTGATGGACTACGCATACGCCTTCCAGAACGCGCTCATGGTCGAGATCACCCGCTTTGAACCCCAGGCCGCCCATTGGCTGCACGGCATTTCATGGCAGCTGGACATCGCGGACACCTGCCCCTACCGCAGCATGCCCGACAAATCGTATTGGGCCGACCCGGTCGTCGCCAAGCCCGCTCCCCGCATGGCGCCGCCGCGCGCCGGCCAGCCCCTGATCCAGCCCGTCCCAGCGGCAAGCGCGCCGATGACCGCGGCCGCCGCCGCCGCAGCCGCCGCGCCCATACTTGCATCACTGGCCCAGGCCCAGCCGCCGCAAACGCCTCAAACGCCGCAAGCGGAACAAGCCGCGCTGGCCGCGGCCGCGCCCGCAGCAGCCGACAACGATGCCATGAAGGACCTGGAACGCCTGTTTCGCATCCGCGACCAGGAACTGGGCATCAAGACCGATGGCGCGATCGGTCCGGTCGGCTACGAAGCCACCCAGCCTTCGCCGCTGTAAGGCCGCCAGGCGGCCGTCCCGCCAACACACGGCAGCCGCATCCCCGCGGCGCCCGCGCGAAACCGCTCCCGTTTCGCGCCGAATGACATCGCACACGATTTCCAGCAATCAAAGTCCGGCAGCGGACAATTGACCCGCGCCGGCGCGGCGGCCTCCAGTACGGTCCGGATGTTCCTTCCAAACATCCGGATCAGCCGCCATGAATTTGCAGCACCAGGCTGCGGCCGCCCCTGCCGCGACCACGCCCCAGCGCCTCGACAACGCTCCCTTGCAAGCCGCCCCACCGGCCGGCACGCGCCGTCTCTCAACCTGCCCGCTACCGCGCGGGCTCACCCTGGTCGAATTGCTGGTGGCCCTGGCCATCATCGCGATTGTGGCGGGCTTTGCGATTCCGTCCTTCCTGGGATTGGTCGCCAGCACCCGTGTCTCCGCAACCGTCAACGCCTTCGTGGCCGACACCCACTATGCCCGCGGCGAAGCCATACGGCGCGGGAAAACCGTCACCATTTGCCGAAGCGCCGATCCGGTGGCCCACCCGCCCAAATGCTCCAGCGGGAACGGCGCGGCCGTCGGCGGCTGGCGGGAGGGCTGGTTTGTTTTTACCGACGAAGACAGCGACGGCGCCTTCGACAGCGGCACCGATACCGTGATGCGCATCCAGGAGGCCTTCGCGAACGCCGGGAGTTTCCTGGCGGTCAACCACGCGGGCAGCCCCGTCAACAATCGCAACTACATCAGCTTTGATGCCACCGGCCGCGCCGTGGGCCTGCAAGCCCGCTGGCTGGTGCAGGCGGAGGGCGCCCTCTCCACCAACAGCAGCTACACCCGCACCCTGTGCATGAATATGGGAGGCCGGGTGCGCGTGCAGGCAGGTGAGGCCCCCTGCGCCTGAATAGCCTGGGCGTCCTGCAGCGCGCCCGCGGCTGGTGTACGCTTGGGTCGATGAGCCCTCCGCCCGCATCCACCACCCCCGCACAACTTCACCCCCAGGATTCCTCCTCACTCGTTGACTCGCGCTATGCCGTGATGCGGCTGATGGTCACACTGGCCCTGATGACCGTGGGCGCCTGCGGCATGTATGTGGTCGCCGTAGTGCTGCCGGCGGTACAGGCCGAGTTCGGCGTCACGCGTGCCGATGCCTCCATTCCCTACACCTTGCTGATGATAGGTTTCGGCGTGGGCGGCGTGATGATGGGCCGGCTCGCCGACCGTTTCGGCGTGATGGTGCCGTTGCTCATAGGCGCGACGGGCCTGGGCCTGGGTTTTGCGCTGGCGGCCACGGCCGGCAATATCTGGATGTTTTCGCTGGCGCATGGCTTGCTGATCGGCTTTCTCGGGTCAGCCGCCACCTTTGCGCCCTTGCTGGCCGACACCTCTTTGTGGTTTGTGCGCCGGCGCGGTTTTGCCGTGGCGGTGTGCGCCAGCGGCAACTACCTGGGCGGCGCGATCTGGCCGCCCATCGTGCAGCATTTTGTGGAAAGCGTGGGCTGGCGGCAGACCTACCTCGGCTTGGGCATTTTCAGTTTCGTGGCCATGGCCGGGCTGGCCCTGCTGATGCGCAAGCGCCCGCCCTTGGCCGTGGCTTCCAGCGTGGGCAACAGCGGCCTGCCGGCCACCGCCAGCAGCATGCCTTTCGGCTTGAGCCCTGGCGCGGCGCAAACACTGCTGTGCGTGGCCAGCGTGGCCTGCTGCGTGGCCATGGCCATGCCGCAGGTGCACATCGTGTCTTATTGTACCGACCTGGGCTACGGCGCGGCGCGCGGCGCCGAAATGCTGTCGCTGATGCTGGCCTGCGGCGTGGTCAGCCGCCTGGTGTCGGGCGCGATCTGCGACCGCATAGGCGGGCTGCGCACCTTGATGCTGGGCTCGGTGCTGCAGGGCATCGCGCTGCTGCTGTTCCTGCCTTTTGACGGGCTGGTGTCGCTGTATGTCATCGCCGCGCTCTTTGGCCTTTTCCAGGGCGGCCTCGTGCCGGCCTACGCCATCATCGTGCGCGAATACTTCGAACCCGCCGAGGCCGGCGCGCGCGTGGGCACGGTCATCATGGCGTCCCTGCTGGGCATGGCACTGGGCGGCTGGATGTCAGGCAAGGTGTTCGACCTGACCGGCTCCTACCATGCGGCTTTTCTCAACGGCGTGGCCTGGAATCTGCTGAACTTCAGCATCGCGTTTTTCCTGCTGTGGCGCGTACGGCGCATGGCGCGGGATGCGCGGACGGCCCAGCCGGCTTGAGCCAATGTCCTTACGCCAGGACTTTTAGCAGCCACTTCTCGAGGTCGACGATTTCCTGCGGGCACACCGAGTGCTCCATCGGGTACTCATGCCATTCAACCGGGTAGCCCATGGCCGTGAGCGCGTCGCGCGTGGCGCTGGCGCGCGGCAACACGACCACGCCGTCATACGTGCCATGGGCCAGGAAGATGGGCACATCCCGGTTGGCGGCGCTGCGCTCACCGGCGGTCTTGTCGGCCAGCGGCAGGTAACCCGACAGCCCCGCGATGCCGGCCAGCCGCTCGCGGTGGCGCAGGCCCGTCATCAGCGCCATGGCGCAGCCCTGCGAGAAGCCCGCGATCACGATGCGGCTGGCGGGAATGCCGCGCGATGTTTCATGGGCGATCAGCGCCTCGATGTCGACCTGCGACTTGCGCAGCCCGGCCTCGTCCTGCCGGCTCACCAGGTCGGCGCCCAGCAGGTCGTACCAGGCCGGCATGACGTAGCCGCCGTTGATGGTCACGGGAATCGAGGGCGCGCTCGGGAACAGGAAACGCACAGGGCCCACGCTGGAGAGATTGAGCTGCTCGGCAATCGGCACGAAGTCGCGCCCGTCCGCCCCCAGGCCGTGCATGATGAGGATGGTGGCGACGGGGTTGTCGCCCGTCTGGGCTTCAAGGACTTCGAGTGGCATGGGGTGATGTATCCAGGTGGTTCATGTAACAGCTGCGGGGAATTTTAGGCGCCTCCGCCTGCCCGCCCTCTTTTTGTTTAAGGCCAGCCTAAGCTGACCCGAGAACAATGGTTTGCGGCCGCACTGAGCAGCTGGCGATTGGGCTACGGTGTGGCGACAATATGAAACAGCGCATCCAATTGCCGCCCTGAAAAAGCCAAACCATGCTGACCATCACAGAACTGGTTCACGCGATTGACGAAGGGACCCTGCAGGACGCCGACCGGCGAAGCCTGCTGGCGGCAGCGACCGGCATCGCCGCCGGCGCCGGCCTGCTGGCCGCCGCCTATCCTTTTGCCGCCAGCCTGGCGCCTTCTGAGGCGGCACGCGCCGAGGGCGGCCCGGTGCTTGCGGATATTTCCACGCTGGCAACGGGGGAGCTGCGCACAGTGGCCTGGCGTGGCAAGCCCGTCTGGCTGATGCGCCGCAGCGACGAGATGGTGCGCGCGCTGCAACAGGCCAACCCGGTGCTGGCGGACCCGCAGTCCGAGCGCTCCGAGCAACCCAAATCCTGCGCCAACGCAACCCGTTCCGAGCGCCCTGAGATCCTGGTGGCTGTGGGGGTGTGCACCCACTTGGGCTGCTCGCCGACCCTGCGCCTGGATGACAGCGCGCTCAATGCCGAGCTGCACGCGCCCGGCGGATTTTTTTGCCCCTGCCACGGCTCCCGCTTCGACCTGGCCGGTCGCGTGGTGAAAAACGTGCCGGCGCCGACCAACCTGGAGATTCCGCCCTACCAGTTCATCGGCGATTCCCAGCTGCAGATCGGCTAGCCAACCAGCCGGCCCTACGGGCAAGCGCCCTTGTGAGCAGTCCTGCGGCTTGCTAGTATTTCCCGTCAGCATTTTCTGACGCAGGTGGAGATTCCCATGAAGCTCATCATTGCCGCCGTGGCGCTTGCCACATCCTCCCTGGCTTTGGCCCACAACTGCCCCAACGAAATGAAAGCCATAGACGCCAAGCTGATGACCAACCCCAAGCTGTCGCCCGCCGACATGAGCAAGGTCAAGGAACTGCGCGCCGACGGCGAAAAATTCCACAAGGAAGGCAAGCACGACGACTCGATGAAGGCGCTGGGCAGCGCCAAGAAGATTCTCGGCATCTAAGAACCTGTTCCTGGCCCCGCGATAATTCCCCTGCCGGCCGCCATCATGCGCGGCCTCCAGGAGAAACAGCATGACTTCCTTGACGGGCCTGGGCTACTACCAGGTCGATGTGTTTACCCATGAAGCGCTGGCCGGCAACGGCCTGTCGGTCTTCCTGCCCGAGAGCCCGCTGCCGGCACGTGCAATGCAGCGCCTGGCGGTGGAGATGCGGCAGTTCGAAAGCATCTTCCTCACGCCCGCCGGCCCCGGCCGTCGCTTTGAGGCGCGCATCTTCACGATGGAGGAAGAGCTCGATTTCGCGGGCCATCCCATGCTGGGCGCAGCCGGTCTGCTGCACCACCTGCATGCCGCCGGGCAAGCTTCCGCCGACTGGACCCTGATGCTGGGCACGCGCGCGGTCGCGCTGTCCACCAAGCGGCTGGAGGGTACGGCGGCCACCTACGACGCCCGCATGAACCAGGGCAAGGCCGCGCTGCAGCCGCCGCTGGGCCGTGCCGAAAGCCAGGCCTTTCTGGAGGCGCTCAACCTCGACGCCTCCCAGCTGGACATCCGCTTTCCGCTGCAGGTCGTGTCGACCGGCCTGCCCTACCTGCTGGTGCCCGCTGCCGGCGGCCTGGACCGCGCGCGCGTCGTGCACCCGGCCTTCGAGGCGCTGCTGGCCACGGTGGGCGCCAAGTTCGCCTACGTGTTCGACGTCGCGGCGCGCGAAGGCCGCACCTGGGACAACGCCGGGCTGGTCGAAGACATCGCGACCGGCAGCGCGGCCGGCCCCGTGGGTGCCTATTTGATCCAGCATGGCGTGGCGGCGGCGGGCGAACTCATCACGCTGAAGCAGGGGCGCTTTGTCGGGCGCCCCAGCAAGATCATGGTGCAGGCCGATGCGGCCGGCGACATCATGGTCAGCGGCGGCGTCGTGGTGCTGGCCCGCGGCGAACTGATTTAACGCGGCGCATCCGCAGCAGCGCAAGCTGCGTACCCGCTAAAAGCCTGCTTGCGGCATGATGCGGCAAGGCGTTGGTTTTTTGGCATGGCAGCCGCGCGCGCCGCGGCAACAGAGGAGGCAAGCATGAAGACGCATTCACACCCGGCTCTGGCGCTATGGCGCCGCCTGCTGGCCGCATTCGCGGCGGCCATGCTGCTGTGCGGCGCGGCCCATGCCGACCCGCTGGCACCCGCCGACGAGAAAGGCGTGCGCGCCGCCGTGGAGGGGCAGCTTGCGGCCTTCGCCAGGGACGACGCGGCCAAGGCGTTTTCCTTTGCCGCGCCCAATGTCCGTAAAACGCTGGGAACGGCCCAGGCCTTCATGGCCATGGTGCGACGCGATTACCCGGTGGTGTACCGACCCGCCTCGGTCGCCTTCCTCAAACCCGACGGCAAGGACGACCAGGCGGTCCAGCGCGTGCAGATGGCCGACAGCAGCGGCGTTTCGTGGCTCGCGGTTTACAGCCTGGAACGGCAAAGCAACAAAGCGTGGCGCATCACCGGCTGTGTGGTGGTCGAAAACAGGGGCCGCATGGCCTGAGGCCTGGGCGTTCGCTGGGCACCGTGCCCCGCGCTTCAGGGGAGAGCCGCCGCAGGGTCTTGCCAGCCTGGTGCCGCCGCGTGCAAGTAAGACGTCACCGCGGGCCGCGGTCTCAAGGCAGGAAGCCGATACATGGATTACAGCGGGTTACCGCACGCTTCCCGCCGGCGGCTAAGGTGGTTGGTACTGCTGCGTTGCGGCGCTTCGGAACCCACCCATGAACATGATGCCTGCCAGTCCCTCGCTGGAATTCCCGCGCCTGCCGGTTGAACCGGCTTCCCCATCCCGCAGGCAAGACCTGCCGGCGCCGCACCAGGCGCGCGCGTTTAAAGGCGCCACGGTGCCGCGCGAATCGTCCTTGAAAACCAGGACCTGCTGCCCCGCCTGCCTCTCAAGCTCGCTGGCCGTGGTCTACCAGGAGCCTTACACCGGCCCCGGCATGCAGGCCTATCTGGAGAGGCAGTATGAAGGCCATGCGTCCCGGACGGCCGAGGCGGGCGTTTATACCCTCGCCCGCTGCGAGGACTGCGGCATGGTCTTTCAGCAGCAGGTGCCCGACGACGCCTTGCTGGGCGAGATCTACAACGACTGGGTGCCGGGGACCGAACTGGAGCGCGAACACCGCAACTACAGCCTGGACGAATACCGCTACCTCGCCGAACAGGTGCAGTTCATCATCCAGTACTTCGGGCTGCCGCCCGGCGAGCTGGATGCGCTGGACTTCGGCTTTGGCTGGGCGCACTGGTCCAAGATGGCCATGGGCTTCGGCTGCAATGTCTGGGGCGTGGAGCTTTCCGGGGAGCGCGCCGAGTATGGGAGGTCCGTGGGCTTGCGCGTCGTCGGCCTGGACGACCTGCCGCCCAGGCGCTTTCGTTTCATCAACACCGAGCAGGTCTTCGAACACCTGACCGAACCCCGGCAGGTGCTCGAAAAGCTGCGCGACGCGCTGTCGGGCGATGGCGTCATCAAGATCAGCGTGCCCAATGCAGCGGCCGCGCTGAAAAAAATCGGCCAGGGGAAAAATTTCGGCGCACTATCGGCCGGCGACCAGATGCCGATCGCCCCGCTGGAGCACATCAACGCCTTCAGCCACGACTCGCTGGTTGCCTTCGGAAAAGAGTTTGGCCTCAAGCCGCTGCGGCCCAGCCTTTACCGGCTGTTCAACAGCGCCTCGGGCCTGCTGCAGGCCAGAAACCTGGCACGGGCGATTGCCAGGCCTGTGTACCGGCACATTTTTCCACGCACCACCTTTGTGTACTTTGTGCGGGCCTAAGCCGCACTGAGCGGCGGCAGACAACTCACACACCGCCTGCCGGCTCGGGTAACAGGCAAGGGCATGGACCTCTGCTCTCTGCTCTTATAGATTTGATTACAAATATTTACATATTCCATGCTCGGGTCGCACTCAAGCAGCTCGCATGCTTTTTCATTCTTAAATCTACAAAACCGGGGATTTTTTTGAGTCTATTTCATGAAAAAGTTCCGCTTTTCAAGAATCGTCAACTTGACTTGTCAGGGCCATAAGAGGAGCATATAAAACACTTTGTAACATTTACCAGTCCCGCGAGTAAATGGAACAACACAACGATTTCGGCCCGCGCGGGATAAGGGGAAGCAACATGAACATACGGCACCTATTCGGCCTGCGCGGCCACACAAAACCAGCTCCCGCCAGCACCAGGCCTGCGCATGAGGGCCCCTCCACCATAGAGGACGGCTCCGCCAATGCCTTGCGCCGCCAGTTGATCCAGGTCTTGCTGCAGGACTCCATGCGCCGGCACGGCATTCCGGCCGGGTGGCTGGACTGCCAGATGCTGCTGGTGTCCAGCCGTAGCCGCGGCGAGGGCATGTACCTGCGCATCATCATCAAGCACTGGGACATACGCCTGCTCACCTACGCGCTGGCCTTCCAGAAATCATTGATGGTGGACATCACCCGCTTCGAGCCGCATGCCGATCAGTGGCTGTACGGCATTTCGTGGCAAATAGACTGCGGCGACAGCTGCCCCTACACCTCGCTGCCCGAGCGTCATGTATGGGAAAGCCCCACGGCGCACCCCTTGGCGGCGGGCGGCGATATCAAACAGGACATCGCGCACATCTTCGCGATCCGCGATGCCGACATGCTGGTGCGCGGCGCGGATGCCGCCTATCCCGCCGGCACCTACGACAAGACGCAGCCGCAAAACCTGCGCAGGCACTGAGCCGCAACGGCCCATCGGCCGGCGGCTCAGGGCTCCTCACGGCTCAGTAGCTGCCGATGTAATCCTTCTTGCCCACTTCCACGCCGTTGTGGCGCAGGATGGCATAGGCCGTGGTGGTGTGGAAGAAAAAGTGCGGCAGGCCGTAGTTGAGCAGGTAGGACTGGCCCGTGAAGCGCTTTTCCTTGGGCGTGCCGGCCTGCGTGACGATCTCGCGCACGGCGGCATCGTCGAACTTCGCCGCGCCCAGCCCCTCGATAAAGGCCAATATGGTGTCTATGCGCGCCTGCAACTCGGCAAACGTGGTTTCCTTGTCCTCGATCTTCGGCACTTCGACGCCGGCCAGCCGGGCCGACACGCCCTTGGCGAAGTCGCTGGCCACCTGCACCTGGCGCAGCAGGGGGAACATGTCGGGATAGAGGCGCGCCTGCAGCAGCGCATTGGGGTCTATGTTTTTGGCGGCCGCGTGGGCCTCGGCCTTGGCCAGGACGCCCTTCAGGCCGCCCAGCATCTGCTTGAAGACGGGAATGGAGGTGGTGTACATGCTGCTGGTCATGGGGAAATGCTTTCTGTGAGGAATGAAGAGTGATGGCGCGATGCCGCGAGACGCATTCTCGCCGGCTTCGGTGACGGGCGCAGGCGGCCCGCAAATTCCGCCCAACGTTTTGCGCCTACTCTTACATTTCAGCGCAGCCCTGCTCTTTTATGCTGATGACCGCGTAGGACGCCACCGCAACACGCGCTGCGTTCATGCGGGAAGGCCTAACATCAAAAAGCCACGGCCGCATTCCGCGGCCGGCACTGTCAGCGTGAGGTAGCCATCATGTTCACCCTCCCCAAAACCCTTATCGCCGTGGCGGCCGGAAGTGCCGCGCTGCTGTGCGGCGGCCTGCTCCAGGCACAAACCACAGCCAAGGCCGGCACGACAAGCGCCACCGCAAGCAATCCCGAAGGCGCCCGGCTGGCGGCCAATTACAGCGCCTTTGCCGGCTCCCCGGAAAATGCCCGCGCCCTGGTCGACGGACTTCGCACCAGCACCCCCATCACGCTGGGGCCCAGCCTGACCGGCCCCAACGCGACGGCGCCTGCAGCCAGCCTTTCGCCCGCAACGGGCAAGATGGGCTACGGCAATATCAACATCGCCCTCTCGCTCACCAAAACCTCGCTGGCAAAACAAGGCATCAGCAACCCGACGCCGGCGCAGCTCTCGGCCGCGCTGGGCGGGGTGCTGGGCCAAAGAAGCCAAGGCCTGGGCTGGGGGCAGATCGCCAAAGGCATGGGCGTGACGCTGGGCTCGGTCGTCAGTGCTTCACACACCGACAAGAGCGGCAAGAAAACCGACCATGCCAAAACAGACACCGTCGCCAAAGCCGACATCGCGGGCAAGGGGCTGGGCGCCGGCAAGGACTCTGGCCATGGCGGCGGAAAAGGCAATGGCAATGGCAATGGCGCCGGTAATGGCGGCGGCAATGCGGGTGGAAACGGTGGCGGCAATGGAGGAGGCGGCGGTGGTGGCGGCGGAAGAAAGTAAGGCTGCCGCCATTCCTTAAGCCCTTGACTTCCCGTCCCGCAACCCTGCGGGCAACCAGCGCCGCCGGAGTCCTCGGATTCCGGCGGCTTTTTTATTTCGGCCGGCGCACGCCCTACGGCAGAACGGCGCATGCGCGCGGCGCGCCGCAAAATAGTATGCTGTCATACAATTTTCCGCCGCCCCGCCCGTCCTTTTAAAGGTCTTGCCATGAACGCCCCCCTCCCCAGCTCCGCCCGTCAGTCCATCCAGGCCGCCGACCTCGCCGCCCTGCCGCTGATTGAAAAATGGGTGTCCTTTGCCTCCGTCTCGCGCGACAGCAACCTGCCCCTGCTGGACTGGACGCAGGCGCGGCTCGAAGCGCTGGGTATCGAATGCCGCCGCACTTATGACGACAGCGGCAAGAAAGCCAACCTCTGGGCCACGCTGCCCGCGGAAAACGGCGAAACCAAAACAGGCGGCCTGGTGCTCTCGGGCCATACCGACGTGGTGCCGGTGGACGGCCAGCCCTGGGACACCGACCCCTTTGCCGCGCAGGTCATAGGCGACAAGCTCTACGGCCGCGGCGTGACCGACATGAAAAGCTACGGCGCGACCGCCCTCATGATGGTGCCCGAGCTGCTCAAGCGCAAACTCAAGCGTCCGGTGCACCTGGCCTTCAGCTACGACGAGGAAGTCGGCTGCATAGGCGTGCGCCGCATGATCGCCGACATGGTGGAGCAAGGCTACAAACCCGCAGGCTGCATCGTCGGCGAGCCCACCGGCATGCAGGTGGTGATCGCGCACAAGGGCAAGCATGCCTACAAAACCTCGGTGCGCGGCTTCGAGGCGCATTCTTCGCTGACACCGCTGGGCGTCAACGCGGTGGAGATCGCCTGCGAGTTCGTCGCCCACCTCAAGTCCATGCACCGCCGCCTGGTGGCACAGGGCCCCTTCGACCCTGTCTACGACGTGCCGCACACCACCATACACACCGGCGTGATCGCCGGCGGCACCGCGCTCAACATCATCCCGCGCGACTGCGACGTGACCTGGGAGATCCGCCACCACCACATGAATTCGCCGGTCGAGCTGTTCAACGAAGCCAAGGCCTTTGCCGACAGCCTGGTGCCGGCCATGCAGGCCGTGGCGGCAGACACCGGCATCAGCCACAAGCTCAACTCGGTGCTGCCGGGTTTCGCGACGGACGCCGGCAGCGAGATCGCGCAGCTGTGCTTCCAATGCGCGGACGTGGATGCCGCTTCAGGCGCCGGCAAGGTGTCCTTTGGCACGGAAGCTGCATTGTTCCACCAGGCCGGTGTGCCGACCATCGTATGCGGCCCCGGCCACATCGCGCAGGCGCACCAGCCCAACGAATGGGTCACGCTGGACCAGCTCGCCTGGTGCGAACGCTTTATGCGCCGCCTGGCCGACGAGATCTGCGTGAACTGAAAACCCGACCCGCAAAAACAAGCACAAGCACCCCTCACCGAAAGAAAACATTCATGATGCAACGCCGAGATTTCCTGGGCACCGGCCTGGCCCTGGCCACGGGCAGCGCCCTCGCCCAGTCCAACACCAAGATCGTGCGCATCGTGGTGCCCTTCGCGGCGGGCGGCGTGCAAGACTTGCTGGCGCGCGCCATGTCTACCGAGCTGGGTACGGCGCTGGGCCAGACAGTCATCATCGAGAACCGGCCGGGCGCGGGCGGCACGGTGGGCACGGGCTATGTCGCCAAGTCGGCGCCCGACAGCGGCACCATGGTGCTGGGCGCCGCCAGCCACAACATCGCCGGCTCGCTGTACACCAAGCTTAGCTACGACCCGCAAAAAGACTTCGCGCCCATGGCGCACATAGGCACGGCCGACTACGTGCTGATGATCCATCCCGACGTGCCCGCCAAAACCGCCGCCGAATACATCCGCTATGCCAAGGCCAACCCCGGCAAGCTCAACTACGCGACCGCCGGCATTGGCAGCGCCACCCACCTTTCCATGGCCTACTTCAACGGCCTGGCCGGCATCGATGTGGTGCATGTGCCGCTCAAGGCCACGGGCGAGGCAATCAACGAAGTGATCTCGGGCCGCGCACAGGCCGTGATCGCAGCCAGCATAGGCGCGCTGGCATTCGCCAGGGACAGCCGCATACGCCTGATAGGCGTGACCTCGCCCAAACGCTCCAAATATCTGCCCGAGGTGCCCACCATCGCCGAAAGCGGCCTGCCCGGTTACCAGTTTGATTCCTGGTTCGGGCTGCTGGGCCCCGCCGCCACGCCGGCGGCCGAGATCAACCGCGTCAACGCGGCCATGGCCAAGGTCCTCAAGGACCCGGTGGTGCTGGAACGCCTGGACAAGCAGGGGATTGAACCGCTGGCCATGAGCAATGCCGACTTCGCCAGGCTGCTGGCGGTCGACTACAAACGCATGGCGGAAGTCGTGAGGGCTTCAGGCGCAAAGGTCGAATAGACAGCGAAGTGGCGCCCTGGGTGACAGGCACAGTCCGCCGAAGCGTGGCATGATAAATGCGTCATCCGTTCGCTATTTGAAAGTCGCTTCATGCGGCTTTTTGTTTGCGGGGAGCACGAGACGCCTGACCAAAGGCGCAGTTGCGATGAAAGCCTGATACATGACATGGTCCCTCATCGCGCGCGATTCATCGGGCGCGTTTGGCGTGGCGGTTGCCAGCAAATTTTTTGCCGTGGGCGCGCTGTGCCCGCACGCCCGCAGCGGTGTGGGCGCCCTGGCCACGCAGGCGCTGGTCAACCCCCTGTATGCCGCACCGGCGCTGGACGGCCTGGCCTTCGGCCAGTCTCCCGACTACATCATCAAACGCCTGACCTCGGCCGACGAAGGCCGTGAGCACCGCCAGCTGCACCTGATAGGCGCAAGCGGCGAAGCCGCAGCCTACACCGGCAGCGCCTGCATAGACTGGTGCGGCCACAGGGCCGGCGCTGGCTATTCGGTCGCCGGCAACATGCTGGCCGGGCCGCAGGTGATTGAAGCCACCGCCCTGGCCTACGAGGCCAATGCCGGACTGCCGTTTGCCGAACGACTGATCACCGCGCTCGCTGCCGGTGAAGCCGCGGGCGGCGACAAGCGCGGCAAGCAGGCCGCGGCCCTGCTGGTCTTCACCACCGAAGACTACTGCGCGCTGGACATACGCGTGGACGACCACGCCGAACCCCTGCAGGAACTACGCCGCCTTTACGACAAAAGCCTGGAGCGCTACCAGCCCTTCAGCACCTGCCTGCCCTCGCGGCGCAGCCCGGCAGGCGTCACCGACCGCGCGGTGATCGAGGCCGAGATCACGCGCTTTCACGCCCGGCGCAGCGGAGCCGCCGAATGACGGCTTTGCTGGAAGTCAGCGGCCTGCGCACCAGCTTCAAGCTCGAAGGCGGCGGTGAATTCGCCGCGGTGGACGGCATCAGTTTTTCGGTGGAATCCGGCCGTACGCTGGGCATCGTCGGCGAGTCGGGCTGCGGCAAGAGCGTGACCTCGCTGTCCATCATGGGCCTGCTGCCCAAGGGCCAGGGCCGCATCTCGGCGGGCTCCATCCACTTTGAAGGCACCGACCTGGCCACGCTGGGGCCCGAAGCCATGCGCGCGCTGCGCGGCAACCGCATGGCCATGATCTTCCAGGAGCCCATGACCTCGCTGAACCCCGCCTTCACGATAGGCGACCAGCTCATCGAGGGCATACGCTGCCACCGGGACATCAGCGAGGCAGAAGCCAGGGCCCACGCCATCGACATGCTGCGCCGCGTGCGCATCCCCTCGCCCGAGCAGCGCATCGACGAATACCCGCACAAGCTCTCGGGCGGCATGCGCCAGCGCGTAATGATCGCCATGGCCCTGGCCTGCGAGCCGCGGCTGCTGATTGCCGATGAGCCGACCACCGCGCTGGACGTCACCATCCAGGCCCAGGTGCTGGACCTGATGCGCACGCTGCGCGAGGAAACCGGCACCGCCATCATCCTGATCACCCACGACCTGGGCGTGATCGCCGAACTGGCCGACGACGTCGCCGTGATGTATTCCGGCAGGATCGTGGAGCGCGCGCCCGTGGCCCGGCTGTTCGCCGAGCCGCAGCACCCTTACACCATAGGGCTGCTGGGCTCCATCCCCAAACTGCACCTGGCGCAGGAGCGGCTCAACGCCATCGAAGGCCAGGTGCCCACGCCCATGACACCCATGGACGGTTGCCGCTTCGCGCCGCGCTGCCCCTTCGCCGTCGACAAGTGTTTGCAGGAGGTGCCGCCTTTGATGGACGTGGGTGAGGGCCACGAGGCCGCCTGCTGGCGCGCGCCGCTGGAAGCGGACGCGTCAACCCGGCGCGCCACGCATGCCCTGCCCAGCGAGGTGACGCCGTGAGCACGCTGCTGAAAGTCGAAAACCTGGTCAAGCATTTCCCGGTGCGCTCGCACCTGTTCAGCCGCTCCAAAGCGGTCGTGCACGCGGTCGACGGGCTGAACTTCGAGCTGAGCGCCGGCGAAACCATGGCGCTGGTGGGCGAGTCGGGCTGCGGCAAGTCCACCGTGGGCCGCCTCGTGCTGCGGCTGCTGGACGCGACCTCGGGCCGGGTCTGGTTTGACGGCGAGGACCTGATGGCGCTGCCGGCCGGCCGCCTGCGCGCCAAGCGCCGCGAGCTGCAGATGATTTTCCAGGACCCGTATTCCTCGCTGAACCCGCGCATGACGGTGGAGCAGGCCCTGGCCGAACCGCTGGCCCTGCACGGCCTGGCGCGCGGGCGGCACCGCGAGCGCGCCGCCGAGCTGCTGGACCTGGTCGGCCTGGCGCCGCAATACCTGCAGCGCTATCCGCATGAGTTTTCCGGCGGGCAGCGCCAGCGCATAGGCATTGCGCGCGCGCTGGCGGTCGAGCCGCGGCTCATCGTCTGCGATGAGGCGGTGTCGGCGCTGGACGTGTCCATCCAGGCGCAGGTGGTCAACCTGCTGCAGGATCTGCAGCGGCGCCTGGGCCTGGCTTATGTGTTCATCGCGCACGATCTCGCGGTGGTCAAACACATCGCCTCGCACGTGGCCGTGATGTACCTCGGGCAGATCGTCGAATACGCCGACAAGCAAAGCCTGTTCGCGCAGCCGCGCCATCCGTATACGCAGGCCCTGCTGTCGGCGATCCCGGTACCCGAACCCGGCCTCAAGCGCGAGCGCACGCTGCTGCAGGGCGACGTACCCAACCCCATCACCCCGCCTTCGGGCTGCCGCTTCAGGACGCGCTGCCCGCATGCGCGCGAGCGCTGCGCCGAGGAAGAGCCCGCGCTGCGTTCCCAGGGCGGCCACGCCGTGGCCTGCCATTTCTGGGAAGAGATCAAGGCGCCGACCGGCATCACGGGCGGGGCCGTCGTGAACGAGAGGCTGCTCCGGCTCCAGGCGGCTTTTCATGCGCAAGCGGCCTGATGGAGACCATGATGTTCACCCCTGGCTCATCAATCCCCGGCGCAAGGCAGCCACCCACACCACCGACAACCCCAATCGACAACCGTGAAGGAACAACCATGAGCAAGAAAATCCTGCTGAGCCTGGCGCTGGCCGCCACCGCCTGCGTGGCGCAGGCCCAAACCCTGCGCATAGGCCTGGCCGAAGACCCGGACGTGCTGGACCCGACGCTGGCGCGCAGCTTCGTGAGCCGCATTGTGTTCTCCTCGCTGTGCGACAAACTGGTCGACATCGATGAAAAACTCAACAT
This sequence comes from Polaromonas sp. CT11-55, assembly GCF_047303325.1. NCBI lineage: Bacteria > Pseudomonadati > Pseudomonadota > Betaproteobacteria > Burkholderiales > Comamonadaceae > Polaromonas > Polaromonas sp. CT11-55. Next base: position 25,887 of record NZ_JBKBEX010000036.1, read on the forward strand.
CGTGCCGCAGCTGGCCACCTCCTACCAGTGGTCGGCCGACAACAAGTCGCTCACCATGAAGCTGCGCAGCGGCGTGACCTTCCATGACGGCGAGAAGTTCGACGCGGCCGCGGTGAAGTTCAACATAGACCGCCACAAAAACCTCGCGGGCTCGAACCGCCGCGGCGAACTCGCGCCCGTGACCACGGTGGACGTGGTCGACGACCTGACCGTGAAGATCAACCTGAGCGCGCCCTTCTCACCGCTGCTCAGCGTGCTGGCCGACCGCGCCGGCATGATGGTCTCGCCCAAGGCGGCGCAGGCCGCGCCCACCAACTTCGGCACCAAACCGGTGTGCTCGGGCCCCTTCAAGTTCACCGAGCGCGTGGCGCAGGACCGCATCGTGCTGGAGCGCTATGCCGGCTACTGGGACAAGGCCAACATCCACTTCGACAAGGTCGTGTTCCTGCCCATCGTGGACGCCACCGTGCGCCTGGCCAACCTGCGCTCCGGCCAGCTGGACTTCATCGAGCGCGTGGCGCCGTCCGACATCGCCTCCATCAAAGCCGACAAAAAGCTGGCCTTCTCGCGCATTACCGAGCTGGGCTACCAGGGCATCACCATCAATACCGGCAAGAGCGACCAGGCGCAAAAGAACCCGCTGGGCCGCGACCCGCGCGTGCGCGAGGCCTTTGAGCTGTCGCTGGACCGCGCGGGCATCGTGCAGGTCGCGATGGACGGCGAAGCCACGCCGGGCAACCAGTGGGTGCCGCCCGCCAACAGCTTCTACGCCAGGAACGTGCCCATTCCCAAGCGCGACATCGCGCGCGCCAAACAGTTGCTGAAGGAAGCGGGTGTGCCCAACCCCAGCTTCACGCTGATGACGCCCACCACGTCCGATGCCCAGCGCGTGGCCCAGGTGGTGCAGGCCATGGCCAAGGAGGCCGGCTTTGACGTGAAGATACAGTCCACCGAATTCGCGACCTCGCTGAACCTGGCCGACAAGGGCCAGTACGACGCCTATGTGCTGGCCTGGAGCGGCCGCGCCGACCCGGATGGCAACCTGTTCAGCTTCTACGGCTGCAAGCAGCCGCTGAACTACAGCGGCGAATGCCGGCCGCAATGGGACGAGTTGCTGAACCGCTCGCGCAACACGCTGGACACCGCCGGCCGCATCAAGGTTTTCGCCACCCTGGCCGCCGAAGCCGAGAAGGTCAAGCCCGTGATTTACCTGTTCCACCGCAACTGGCTGTGGGCCTACAACAAGAAGATCACCGGCATGCGCACCGTGCCTGACGGCCTGGTGCGGCCCCAGGGCCTGAAGATGTAAAGACGTAACGAGATAAAGCAGGCAGCCATCACCTTTTATGCTCCAGTACTTTCTCAGGCGGCTTGCCGCGATCATCCCGACGGTGTTCTTCGTCACCGTCATCATCTTCGGGCTGCAGCAACTGCTGCCCGGTGATGCCGCGTCGGTCCTGGCCGGCGAAAACCAGGACCCCGAGGTGATCGCTTACCTGCAAAAGAAGATGCACCTCGACGAGCCGTTGCCCATGCGCTACGCCTACTGGATTTCCGGCGTGTTCCACGGTGACCTCGGCGAATCCATGCGCATCCAGCAGCCGGTGCTGGGCCTGATCAAGGAAAAGCTGCCGGTCACCCTGCAGCTGGCGGCCATGGCCATGGTCATCGCGCTCCTCATTGGCATCCCGGCCGGCATTGTCTCGGCCGTGGGCAAGGACTCGGCCTGGGACTACCTGGCCAATGTCATCGCGCTGTGGGGCCTGTCCACGCCCAACTTCTGGTTGGGTATTTTGATGATCCTGGTGTTCTCGGTGCAGCTGGGCTGGCTGCCGGCCTCGGGCTACGTCAGCCCTTTTGAGGACCTCGGGGCCAACCTGGCGGCCATGATCATGCCGGCTTTTGTGCTGGGCAATGCGATTGCCGCCGTTCTCATGCGCCACACGCGCAGTGCCATGCTGCAGGTGCTCAATGCCGACTATGTGCGCACCGCGCGCGCCAAGGGTTTGAACGAGCGCCGTGTAGTGCTCAAGCACGCGCTGCGCAACGCCCTCACGCCCATCATCACGCTGGGCGCGCTCGAGTTCGGCACGCTGCTGTCGGGCGCGGTGCTGACCGAGCAGGTGTTTTCGATTCCCGGTTTCGGCAAGCTGATCGTGGACGCGGTGTTCAACCGCGACTACGCGGTCGTGCAGGGCGTGGTGCTGTTCACCTCCAGCGTCTACATCCTGCTCAACCTGCTGGCCGACCTGGCCTACTTCGTGGTCAACCCGCGGTTGAGGGGCTAAGGCATGAGCGCAGTCCTTTCCGCCGCCGTTCCGCGCGAGGCCACGCCGGCGCGCCGCGCGCTGCGCCGCCTGATGCGGCGGCGCGGCGCCATGCTGGGCCTGGCCATCGTGGTGATTTTTGTGGTGCTGGCGCTGTTCGCACCGTGGATCGCGCCCCACGACCCTATCGCCACCAGCTGGAGCGCGGTGCGCAAGCCGCCCAGCATGCAATACCTGTTCGGCACCGACGAAATCGGCCGCGACGTGCTGTCGCGCGTGGTGTGGGGGGCGCGTGCCTCGCTGCTGGCGGGCCTGGTGTCGGTCAGCATATCAATGGCACTGGGCGTGCCCATAGGCCTGCTGGCGGCTTACGTAGGCGGCTGGACGGACAGCCTGATCTCGCGCTTTACCGACGCCATGCTGGCCGTGCCCTTTTTGATCCTGGCCATCGCGCTGGCCGCCTTCCTGGGCCCGAGCCTGAGCAACGCGATGATTGCCATCGGCGTGTCGGCCACGCCCATCTTCATACGCCTGACGCGCGCCCAGGTGCTGGCCATGAAGGTGGAAGATTTTGTCGAAGCGGCGCGCGCCGTGGGCAACCCGCACTGGCGCATCGCGCTGCGCCACATCCTGCCCAATGTGCTGCCGCCGCTGATCGTGCAGGCCTCGCTCGCAATTGCCGCGGCCATCATCGCCGAGGCCAGCCTGTCCTTCCTGGGCCTGGGCCAGCAGCCGCCGGCGCCCAGCTGGGGCAGCATGCTTAACACCGCCAAGAATTACGTGGACAATGCACCTTGGATGGCGATCTGGCCGGGCCTTTCCATTTTTTTGCTGGTGCTGTCCTTTAACTTGCTGGGGGACGGACTGCGCGACGCGCTGGACCCCAAGCACAAATAATTCGCGCCGCAAGGCACCCACTTCCTCATTGACCATGCCGACTTTCGACGCCCTCCACTACCCTTACGCCTCCCGCCGCAACGTGGTCTATGCCAACAAAGGCATGGTTGCCACCTCGCAGCCGCTGGCCGCGCAGGCAGGCCTGCAGGTGCTGCAGGCCGGCGGCAACGCGATCGACGCGGCGATCGCCACGGCCACCGCGCTCACTTTGGTCGAGCCCAACGCCAACGGCATAGGCGGCGATACCTTCGCGCTGGTCTGGCACGGCGGCAAGCTGCACGGCCTCAACGCCAGCGGCCCGGCGCCGCGCGGCATGACCCTCGAAAAACTGACCAGCCAGGGCCTGACCCACGTGCCCAAGTACGGTCCGCTGCCGGTGACCGTGCCGGGCACGCCGGCCGCCTGGGCCGCGCTGGCGCAGCGCTTCGGCCGCCTGCCGCTGACCACCTCAATGGCGAGCGCCATTGACCTGGCACGCGAGGGTTTTCCGGTCTCGCCCACCGTGGCGTCCGCCTGGCGGCAGGCCACGGCGCTGTTCCGTGAAAAATTCAAGGAACCGTACTTCAAATCCTGGTTCGACACCTTCGCACCTGAACGCGCGCCGCAACCGGGCGAGCTCTGGCGTTCCGCCGCGCATGCAGACACCCTGCAGTCGATTGCCGACACGGCCGCCGAAAGTTTTTACCGCGGCCCGCTGGCTGAGCGCATCGCGGCCTTTGTGCAGTCGGCCGGCGGTTACCTGGCAAAGGAAGACCTGGCCGCCTTCCAGGTCGACTGGTGCGACCCGATCAGCGCCAACTACCGCGGCTACGATGTCTGGGAAATCCCGCCCAACGGCCACGGCCTGGTGGCCTTGGTGGCGCTCAACATCCTCAAGGGCTTTGAGTTCAGCGAGCGCGACAGCCTGCGCACCCACCACCTGCAAATCGAGGCCATGAAGCTGGCTTTTGCCGACGGCCTGGCGCACATCGCGGACCCGGCGCACATGCGTGTCTCGGTGGCCGATCTGCTGTCGGACGCCTATGCGGCCGAGCGCCGCGCGCTGATAGGTGCGCGCGCCCTGCAGCCCATGCCGGGCGAGCCTTCGCGCGGCGGCACGGTCTACCTGAGCACGGCCGACGGCGAAGGCAATATGGTCTCGCTGATCCAGAGCAACTACATGGGCTTCGGCTCGGGCATGGTGGTGCCGGGCACCGGCATCGCGCTGCACAACCGCGGCAACAATTTTTCGCTGGACGCCAAACACCCCAACTGCCTGGCGCCGGGCAAGCGGCCTTACCACACGATCATCCCCGGCTTTTTGACCAAGGACGGCAAAGCGGTCGGCCCCTTCGGCGTGATGGGCGGCTTCATGCAGCCGCAAGGCCATGTGCAGATGGTGATGAACACCGTGGACTTCGGCCTGAACCCGCAGGCCTCGCTGGACGCGCCGCGCTGGGAGTGGGAAAGCGGCAAGCGCGTGAGCATTGAACGATCGACGCCAGAACACCTTTTCCACGGCCTCGCGGGCCTGGGCCATGAGGTGGTGTGGTCCGGCAACCGCATGGGCTTCGGCCGCGGGCAGATCATCTGGCGCAATGCCGACGGCGTGCTTTGCGGCGGCACTGAGCCGCGAGCGGATGGTGCCATCGCGGCCTGGTAAAGCCCGGCGCTTACCTGAGCGCCAGGCCCGCCGTGCTGCCCAGGTACTGCTCGAGTACCGCCAGCTCGGCCAGCGTGGGCGCACCCTTGCCCGCAATGACGGCATACAGATTGCCGCGGAAGCCTTCGCGCGGGTAATAGCTGATATACCCGCAGCCCATCAGCATCTGGGTAAAGGCGCTGGGCGCGAAGGTCGCGGCGGCGCTGCCGATTTCGGCGGAATTAAGGCGCAGCTTCTGCGCCCCCGCCACCGATGCCAGCGCCAGCACCGCAGGCGTATTGACCGCCAGCCTGCTTGGGGCCAGCAACTGCACCGTCTGGCCTTTTGAGTCAATCCACCTGGCGCGCGGCTGGCCGTTGAGAAAGCCCAGCTCCGAGGTCTGCGGGTCTTCCGTCTTGGAGGCCTGGAACACCACGCCGGTGTTGGTAGCCGCCGGAACGCTCAGGGCCGCGATGGCGAAATGCGCGTCCTCGAGGTTATAGGGCACGCGGTTGCGCGGGTTGGGTTGAACGCCGGCCACGCGGCCGGATTTTTTGCACCAGAAGCCGAAGGACTCGGGCACGCTGTGGTCGGAGTTCTTCTTGCCATTGGTCACGCGCATCACCGGCACCGACATCGGCCCCGTGGCGCCGCCGTCCTTGTTCATCCAGTTGATCATCTCCATGGCATTGCCAGGGCTGGAGCCATAGCCCGAATCCGATACGGCGCGCACCACCTGGCCGGCCGCGGCCGGCGCGCCCAGCAGGTAGTCGGTGTAGCCGTCGGTCAGCTCCCACTTGCAGGCGCCGTACTTCGCGACGATGGCCAGCGCGGCATCGGCGAGGCTGGTCGCGGCATAGGCCACGGGGTCGGTGAGCGAAAACACCTTGCGCGGCGGCGGCACCTGGCCTGAGAGCTGCCCGTCGCTGGTGTAGCTCAGCGTGGCGACCTGGTTGGCCGCGGGCGTGTAGGTGAAGCTGTCCTGCCCGTTGGCGCCGGCCGGAATCGTCAGGCGTGACTTGCTCAGTGTGCCGCCCTTGTTGGAGGCCACCGTGAGCACCACCGGCTGGGCCAGGTTGCCGCGCGCATAGACGGTGATGGTGAGCGGCGTGCCCGCCGGCGCATAACCCGGTCCATCGTCGTACAGCGTCGCCTGCACAATGCCCGAAGCGGCCTTGAGCACGCCCGAGACCGACGGCTCCAGTGTCTTGTTCTGGTGCCAGCCGGGAACGTGGTTGATGGCGTAGTTGCGGATGGGCCAGTGGTTGCCGCCCATCCAGGTGAAGACCTCGCAGCCCGACTGCGCGGCATAGACCGCCGCCTGCGCGAACATGGCCTCCCAGCGCGGGTCGTCGATGGGCATGCCGACCTCGGTGAGCGCCAGCTTCACACCCTTGGCCTTGGCCCAGTCGACCGCGATCTTGAGGCGGTCCGCGCCGGTGGAGACTTGGATGGCACCCGTGCCGAAACCGGCGCTGTAGTTTTTGGCGACCTCGGTGTCGTAGTCAAAAAAAGCGCCGTTGCTGAAGGCGTCCAGGTACATATGGACTTCATAGACCAGGTTGCTGCCCGACAACGGAAAGCCGGGATTTTTGGTGCCTATGTACATGGCCGAGTCGTACAGGTTGCCCGCCACGTAAATGGGATTGACGGTATCCACGGCGCGTATGGCCTGGATGGCGGCCTGCGCGAAGGTGGGCCATATCGTGAGGTCTTCGCCGCCCTTCACCGCTTCCTCGTTCGATGCAATGACGCCACCGGGCTTGGGCATGTCGTGCGGCTCGTTCATCAGGCCGTAACCGCCAAAACCCGGGTGGTTCTTCCACTTGGTCGCCGCGCGTGTCCAGAAGTCGGTGAAGTTCGCAATCTTGAGCGTCGCGCCCGGCGCCAACGAAAAAATTCGCGACTGGATCTGCACCCCGTCGGTCGTGTAGGGCCTCAAAGGAGCGGGCGGCACGGTCAGGCCTATAACCGAGCCGTCGGGCTGGAAGCGGAAATCCTGGTAGCGGCCATAGTTGTGGTTGTCGATGATGCAACGCGTGCCTGCCGCAGCATGCGCGTCAAGCACGCCGGTGATAAAGGCCTCATAGCCCGCGTGGAAGGCGCCCGGGTTGCCTATGGCCGCCTTGGCAGCCGCATTGGCCAACGTGTCGTGCAGCATGGGCTGCAGCAGCTCCCACTGGATGGGCAACCGGTTCTTGACGAAACCGCAGGCCGCCAGGTAGGCCACATCGGCCTTGCGCGGCACGGTGAAATGCAGGTTGGGCGCCGAACTCGTGTTGGCCCGCAAGCCGGGCTTGGCCCACTCCATGCCCGAGAGATTGGTGCCCATGGCGGGCATGCCGGCCGCGGCGCGCGCCACGGCAGCCTGCGCCTGGCGGCTCACGGCGAGAGGGCCCAGGGCCGCAAGGGCGCCCGCGGCCAGGACAGCCTGTGAAAATTCGCGTCTTTGCATGAAAATCCTTTCCTGAAGCGTTCAGGTTAAGGCCCAATTCAGCGCTTCATTACAGTTTGACGCAGCACTGAGGGGCTGCTTACATTTCAGGTCCGTTCGGCCCTGTCAGGCCTGACAGGGCACCCGCTTGGGCCACATCCAGGGCCACCCGTCAGCGCGACTGCCCGAGGTCGGCGACAATAGCGCCAGGTATTTTTTTGCAGCCACGGCAGCGGTCCTGGCAGCTTTCACAAAACCGCTTTCGTGCAAGGGCCAAGCCCTCGGTTTTTTAACGCACAGGCGGCCTGATCCACTTCCTTTTTTCATGACCAAAAGTTTCTACCGGGCAGCCCTGGTGCTGGGTTTGCTGTCCGCCATCGGCCCCTTCGCCATCGACATGTATTTGCCCGCTCTGCCCTCCATAGGGCAGACGCTGGGCGCCTCCATGGGCGCGGTGCAGGCCAGCCTGATGGCCTTCTTCATCTCGCTGGGCATAGGCCAGATTGTTTACGGCCCGGTGTCCGACATGGTGGGCCGCAAGGCGCCGCTGTATTTCGGCCTGCTGCTGTTTGCCGCGGGCAGCATAGGCTGCGCGCTGGCGCCGGACATTCACACGCTGGTGGTGCTGCGCTTCGTCCAGGGCCTGGGCGCCTGCGCCGGCATGGTGGTGCCGCGCGCCGTGGTGCGCGACCTGCACACCGGCCACGACGCGGCGCGGCTGATGTCGCTACTGATGCTGGTCTTCAGCGTCTCGCCCATCCTGGCGCCGCTGGCCGGCAGCCTGTTGATCGAGTCCTTCGGCTGGCGCAGCGTGTTCTGGGCCGTCACCGTGGCCGCCGCCGCCGGCCTGCTGCTGGTGGGCTTCACCCTGCCCGAGACACGCCCGCCCGAGCAGCGCGTGCACAGCAGCTTCGGCAGCGCGATCAAGGCCTACGGCGTGCTGCTGCGGGACCGCCATTTCATGGGCCTGGTGTTCATAGGCGCTTTCGGCATCTCGAGTTTCTTCGCCTACCTGGCCAACTCATCCTTTGTGCTGATAGACCACTACGGCCTCACGCCGCGCCAGTACAGCATCGCATTCGCGGTCAACGCGGCCTCCTTCATCGGCGTCTCGCAGTTCACCGGCAAACTGGCGGCACGCTTCGGCCTGGTGCCCATCGTGAAGGTGGCGGTCACGGGCTATGCGGCCGTGATGGCGCTGCTGCTGGTCGTCAACCTGGCCGGCATTGAACGGCTGGACGTGATGATTGCCCTGCTGCTGGTGGGCTACGGCTTCCTGGGCCTGGTGGTGCCGACCACCGCCGTGCTCGCGCTCGAAGAGCACGGCGCGATTGCCGGAACGGCCTCGGCCCTGATGGGCACCCTGCAGTTCGTGACCGGCGCGCTGGTGATGGCGACGGTCGGCGTGTTTGCCGACGGCACGGCCCTGCCCATGGTGGCAGGCATTGCGGGCTGCGCGCTGCTGGCTTATGCGATGGCGCGCGGCACGCTGGGCGGTGTGCGCGGCGCTCCTGCCCCAGTTCGTTAAGCCTGCATGCGCAGACGGCGCGCCGCTTCCTCGGCGCGAGCGTCGTCAATCTCGCCCATCACCGCGCCCAGGTTGACCGGCCCGGTCTTGTGCGCAAAGCGGCCGGTCAGCACCGTCTCGGGCTGCAGCACGCCGCGCTGGTAGAGGTCCCAGATCTCGCTGCCGTAATCCGTCTGCAACAGCTCGGGCGCGAAGCAGCCGAAAAAGCCGCGCAGGTTGGCCACGTCGCGCAGCAACATGCGGCCCGCATGGTTGTTGCCGGCCGCGTCCACTGCCTGCGGCAAATCGATGATCACTGGACCGGGCTGCCCATCGGTCACGCCCAGCAGGATGTTGAATTCCGACAAATCGCCGTGCACGACACCAGCGCACAACATGCGCACCACTTCCGTGAGCAAGGTGGCGTGGTGCAGGCGCGCGTCTTCGGGCGTGAATTCCACGTCGTTCAAACGCGGCGCGGCGTCGCCGTGCTCGTCGGTCACCAGTTCCATCAGCAGCACGCCGTCGCAAAAATTATGCGGTTTAGGCACGCGCACGCCGGCCGCGGCCAGCCGGTAAAGCGCGTCGACCTCGGCGCTTTGCCAAGCGGCCTCGGTCGCCTGCCGGCCGAAGCGCGTGCCCTTGGCCATGGCGCGCGCCTGGCGCGTGTTCTTGACCTTGCGGTTTTCGGTGTAGTCCACCGCCTGGCGGAAACTGCGCTCGGTGGCGTCCTTGTAGACCTTGGCGCAGCGCGTATCGTCGCCGCAGCGCACCACGTACACCATGGCCTCCTTGCCGCTCATCAGTTGCCGTACCACGGTATCGATCAGGCCTTCTTCGAGCAGCGACTGCAGCCTCTTGGGTGTTTTCATGGAAGCCATTTTGCGCCCAGGCGCTGAAGCGCCAAAAAAGCCCACCCGTTTGGCCAGGCGGGCTCGCGTGCGGCGAAGCTTGATCAGTTACTGAGTGGTCACGGTGTAAACGGCACCGTGCGGGATTGGCGGACTTGTGGTTCAGGCCGTTTCGGGCACGCGCGGGTGCGCTACAGGCTGTTCAAGGCCGCCACTGCGCAGCGCCTGCGCCAGCCAGGCCTCCACCAGCACCGGGTCATTGACGGTCTTGATCGCCTGGTAAGCCGCTTCCGCTTCCGGGAAACGCCGCCGCAAAAAATTCAGCCACTGCTTGAGCCGCCCCGCCCGCGCGCGCGGTTCAATCCTTGAGCAGACGATGCGCCAGAAATCGGCGACCAGCGGCAGCAAGTCCGGCCAGTCCACGGCGGCCTGCATGCCCTGCCTGTCCGCCTTGATCGCCAGGCCGAGGCCCGGGTCGCGCACCGCGCCGCGTCCGATCATCAACGTGTCGCAACCTGAGAGCTCGCGGCAGCGCCGCGCGTCCTCCACCGTCCAGATCTCGCCGTTGGCCACAACCGGAATCTTCACTGCGGCGCGTATGTCGGCAATACGCTCCCAGTAAGCCGGCGGCCTGTAGGCCTGGGCCTTGGTGCGGCCGTGCACCACCAGCTCGCCCGCACCACCCGCTTCTATCGCCAGCGCGCATTCGACAGCGCGTGTGTCGTCGTCATAGCCCAGGCGCATCTTGGCCGATACCGGCATGTGCGCCGGCACCGCGCGGCGCACCGCACCGACCACCGCCGTCAGGGTTTCGGGTTCCCTGAGCAGCGAGGCCCCGCCGCCATGGCGGTTGACGACGGCCGCCGGGCAGCCGAAGTTGAGGTCTATGCCGGCCGGCCCCAGGCCCGCAAGCCGCGCGGCGTTCTCGGCCATGCAGCCCGGGTCGGAGCCCAGCAGCTGCGCGCGCACCGGCACGCCGGCCAGCGTGCGGCCGCCGTGGTGCAACTCGGGCACGATGCGCAAGAACACGCGCTCAGGCAGCAACTGGTCGGTGATGCGGATGAATTCGGAGACGCAGCGGTCAATGCCGCCTACCCGCGTGAGGATGTCACGCAGCACAAAGTCCAGCAGCCCTTCCATGGGGGCCAGCAAGACGGTGTCGCGTGCTTCAGCGTTCATCGCACCCCAAAGCTCCAGGGCTTATTTGGCGGCCAATCGCCACAAGGAAGTGACTTCCGCCGCGCGCGCCGCGTGCAGCGCGTCGCTGGCATCCGAAGCCTTGGGGTGATGCGGCTGCGCGTCCAGCCGATCGATCACCTTGAGGCCGGCAGCGTCTATCGCGGCGAGCAACCAGGGGCGCGTGCGCAGACCCAGGTGCTCGGCAATGTCCGACAGGATCAGCCAGCCCTCACCCTTGGGCTCCAGGTGCGCCGCCAGGCCATTCAGAAAGCCCAGCAGCATGCGGCTGTCTTCGTCATATACAGCATGCTCGATCGGTGAGCCGGGGCGTGCGGGCAACCAGGGCGGGTTGCAAACAATGATGTGCGCCTTGCCTTCGGGAAACAGGTTGGCCTCACGCACTTCAATCTGCGGAAAGCCCAGCCGTTTGAGGTTGTCACGCGCGCAGGCCAGCGCGCGCGGGTCCTGGTCGGTCGCAATCACGCGCTGCACGCCGCTGCGCAGCGCCAGCACGGCGGCGAGCACGCCGGTGCCGGTGCCGATATCAAAGCCCAGCAGGTCGTCAGTACCCTCGGGCACGGGCGCCTGGGCCACCAGATCGATGTATTCGCCGCGCACCGGCGAGAAAACGCCGTAATGCGGATGGATGCGGTTGTGCGGGCCTTCTTCGCCAAGAGCGGGGATGGGTACGCCCTTGCGCCGCCATTCGTGCGAACTGATGAAACCCATCAGCTCACGCAGCGACGCCACGGAAGAACCGTTTCCTTCTTTGGCCGTTCCCCACGCTTCGGAGCAAGCCTTCTTGGCGTCCGGCGCGCGGCGCAGAGGAATGCTGTAGTCCGCGTCAAACGGGATCAACACCATGCCGAGCACACGGGCGCGCTGCGCCTGGGCCTGGCGGTGCAGGTGAAAGGCTTCGGGGAAAACGGGCGCCGCAGCCACCGGTGCAGCGGCAGCTTCACCGGGTTTCATGTCTTTAACGCGCTTCTCGCGCTTGGGTTTGGCGGGCTTGTCGACACGCCGCGCCAGGGCCTGCAGCAGCAAACGCGCATTCTGGAAGTCACCGCGCCAGAGCAGGCCCGTGCCTTCGCAGGCCAGCCGGTAAGCAGTATCAGCTGCCATGCTGTCGTCGGCAACCACCACCTTTTTGGGCGGGTTCGCACCCCGCTCGGAGCGCCAGCGCGCAGAACGCGCTTCACCGCCCTCTGTCCAGTGAATAAGGGGGGCAGCGCCGGCAGTGGCTGGGCTGGAGGTCGTTGGGGTCGTGGTCATCAGAGGGGCGTCAAAAGAGCGAAAAGCGCCGAAGCGAACCGACTGTTTTAACAGATGGGCCTTCAAACGCCTCACGCAGGGCTGATTAGCCAGGCTCCCCCGCCGCGCCGCCACCTGATTTTTACAAGCCAAATCGGGCTCTAGCCCAATACCCACTTTGAAAAATAGCTATCAAATTAATAG
>NZ_JBKBEX010000037.1:0-34060 GCF_047303325.1 Polaromonas sp. CT11-55
ATGGGCAGCCTGGCCGCCGCCGACAAACAGCGCGAAGCGATTGAAAAAGGCAAAGACCTCGACGCCCAGCAATCCGCCGTGCAGGCCTTCACCGCCACCATCGCCGCGCAAACCAAAAAAATCAGCCAATTACAAAGCGCCTACAAAAGCGAGCTGCAAAAAGAACTGGCCGAAGTCCGCGCAAAGACGGCGCAACTGCAACCCACGCTAGACAAAAGCATTTACAAGGAAGGCCTGATGGAGCTGCGCGCCCCGCAGGACGGCGTCATCAAAGACCTGGCCACCACCACCGTGGGCGCCGTCGTGCAGCCCGGCACCGTGGTGCTGACTCTGGTGCCCCAGGGCGAGCAGCTGTTTGCCGATGTTTCCATCAAGAACGACGACGTGGGTTTTGTGCAGGTAGGCCAGTCCGCCCAAGTCAAGCTCGCCGCCTACCCGTTTCAAAAATACGGCATGTTGATGGGCAAGGTCATCCACATCAGCGCCGATGCGACGCAGAACAACCAGGGCAGCGGCGGCACGTCATCAGCCAGCGCAGGCTCAAGCAACGCCGATGCCGCGGCAGCTGCGGCTGCCGCCATGGCGACCTACAAGGTGCGCGTCAAGCTTGACGAGCAGGTGCTCAAGGACCCGCAGGGCAAGGCCTTGGTCATCACCCCGGGCATGCAGGTGGTGGCCGAGATCAACCAGGGCAAGCGGACGGTGCTCGAGTATTTGCTGTCGCCTGTGCAGAAGGCGGTGCAGGAGTCGGGGAGGGAGAGGTGAGGGGGGTAAGGGAGCCTATTACTCTTGAGCACCACGCCAACTCCTTACTGTTTTTGGAGGGATGCATGAAACGTGGAATCAAATACGCCTTGCTGGGGTTTATAGCGATTGCAGTTGGTGGGGCGACATACGTGTTGAACTTTGGGCTTTATCCGCGGTTCTTTGATATTTCTTGGGACGAAGAAGTGCAGTTGCATGACGGGCAGGTGATTGTTGTGCATGTTAAGCGGACGTTTGAGCGGCGCTCACGATCTGACCGCTGGTTGGCATATGACCGTGACACCGAAGTCACTTTTGATGCAGGACCCCCTTGGGGAAGAATTAGTCGCAATTTCGAGCGCTACGACGTGAACATGATTGAGAACCGTGACGGTAGATGGTATTTCGGTTTAGATGTGACGACTGGATTTCCGCCAAAAACACTTATTGACCGCGCGTACCCCGTACTCATTCTAGAGAAGGACGGTGTTGAACGCTCTGCCGCATCTTGGGATGACATTCCAGATTTTCCTCGTCAAAACATGATGCCCGTCACTCCGAGCCCAGAAGGAATTGCGCCTTTTGCCAATTCGCTTTTGACGTGGCAAGTCAAGATGGAGCATTGGAAAAATAACCCCCGAGCTGCAGGAGACAGCGGACTCATCATTCAAAGACACGTCAACAAAAAACAGGCAGAAAATAAATGACTATCGAAACAACCATGGCCCTTATGGCCGCAGGTTCGTATTGGGACGTGCGCAGAGGTGCGCTTAACCCGACAACTGGCATTGACACCGACAACGATGCTCCCATTCCCCCTGGCTGGAAAGTTCTTACCCAATACGACATTTCTGGCTCCGGCTCAAACAGCAGCATCTTGAGTGATGGCTTTAGCGCCCGCGTCTATCAAAATATCTCCACCGGTGAGGTTGTCATCTCTTATGCTGGAACTGAGTTTGGGCTGGACCGTCCTGGCTTCTATGACGATTTCATCAGCGGTAACATTCCGTCAGCCCTGGGTGAATATGGTCAGCAGGCCTATCTTGCCGCCGACTTATATCAGCGCGTCAAAGCTGATCCCACTTTGAGCGACAACATCAGCTTCACTGGGCATAGTTTGGGTGGAGGCCTGGCCTCCATGATGGCGGTATGGTATGACCGTCCCGCCTATGTGTTTGCACCGGCTCCGTTTGAGCGCTCGGTGGATATCAGTCAGGTCCTCGGCATCAAACTCATTACGGGAGCTATGACAGGCGTCAAAGCGAAGCTTCTATTGAGCTCCGGCAGCGTCGATCCGGCATTTTTGGGTTACAACCCGCTGACTGAATTCAGCGCGCGCGAGGCTAATGTGAAAGCATGGGCCATTAAGGGTGAGGTGCTAGAAGATGGTTTGACTCGTTTCTCTCCGGGTATCGTGGATTGGATCGAAGCCCCGGGGCGAGTGTCTCTCTTTAAAGACAGCACCACCAAGCTTTCTGCGGGAGACAAGCACAGCATCGACCTGCATGCAGCTGCGCTCTTAAGCGACAAGTTTCAAACAGAGGCAGGCAAGCTGCCCACGGCACTCGAGCGCCTGATGGATAAAAATCTATATGGCGGGGACGTACTGGGTAACAAGCAAGTCATCATCACGAAACTCATTCGCAATGAAGTGGGCGTGCGGGATGACTCGGGCACCCAAGTTCTGCTTGCCGCTAACGACATGCTCACGCACTTTGCCAACGACCTGGGCAAGCTTGGCGCCAATATGGCAGGCCTGAACCAGGCTGCGCAAGACGCAATCCTCGCTCAAGACATAGAGTGGTACTACTGGCAGGGCACCGACTATGCTGGGCAGGAGTTCTTTAGTCAAACAGGCGAGCTACTGCAATACACATCCGCACAAGGTGCCGGTCTGATTAATGCGCAGAATAAAGCGCTGAGCTATGTTCGACCATGGCTCAATTTCGTCTCCGATGGCGCTTTCGGTGGAAGCGTTACTTATGGTCAATGGAATGTCATTGCTGGCAGTTCAGGTTCGACCGCAACGGCCAAAGATGTCGCTAAGAGTCAAATATTTATTGGCGGCACCGGTGGTGACACTTTCACCGGAGGCAACAAGAGCGATGCCTTTTATGCCAGCGCAGGCGACGACAGCCTGAATGGCGGCGCTAGTGACAATGCCAACGACTGGCTTAGTGGCGGTGCCGGCAATGACACCTACAAATTCACCGGAGCCTTTGGCAGTGATGTAGTGATTGACAGTGACGGACGAGGCTCTATTGAAGTAGACGGTGTGACCTTGCAAGGTGGCAAGAAGTTAGACGACAACTCTTGGTACAACAAAGAGCAGGGATTTGTCTTCGTCCTCCTTGGTAGTGGTGCTGACAAAAGTCTTCTCATCAGGAGAGATTCAAGCCTGAACTACATTCGTGTGCAGGGTTGGCAGAATGGCCAACTGGGGTTGACGATGGACAGTACTTTGGCAGAGTTACCCGAAGTAGTAAAAATCTTCCTCGGCGATCAGCGTGGAAAACTGGTTGGAAGTGAGATCGAGCCGGATGTTACGCCTGACCAGCCGTCATTCGGCATCTACAAATGGAGCGTAACCAGTTGGGCCGCCGACGGCACGCTCACAGGCGGGGTGGCGCAGGCCAACTTCGCCGACGTCATCTACGGCACCGCTGGCAACGACAAGATTGACACCAAGGGGGGCAATGATGCGGGGGATGGCCGGGCCGGCAACGACATCATTCTGGGGGGTGATGGCGACGACAAGCTTGCCGGCGGACTGGGTTCCGACGACATTCAGGGCGGCACCGGAGACGACCTCATTTTGAGTGCCTACGGCCTGGTCTTCGGCCAACGGTCAAGTGCCAACGATGGTTTTCTCGCGCGTGATTATTCTTCGGGCGATTTGGGGCGATTCGTTGATCAGGCCAGCCTGGAAACGGGCAAGAATGACACCGCGAGCTCTGATGCGATAGACGCGGGCGATGGCAATGACGCGGTCGTGGCCGGCGGCGGCGCGGATCGCGTACAGGGCGGCGCGGGCGACGACGTGATCTGGGGCATGGGAGGCGGCGACATCATCGAAGGCGATCAGGGGGACGACACGCTTTTCGGCGATGGGTATTCGTCTGAAAGATATTTGGGTGTCTGGAGCGGGGTGGTATTGGACGTCAACCAGCATGGAGATGACTTTATCGATGGTGGCGAAGGCGCAGACAAAATTGAGGGCGGCGGAGGAGCAGATCAGCTTTTTGGCGGCGCAGGAAACGACGTCATCCTGGGCGATTCCTCTGTATCAGAGGTGCCTGACGCGTACCACGGCAACGACTATCTGGACGGTGAAGATGGCGATGATATTCTGGTCGGCGGTGGCAAAGACGATACCGTGTATGGCGGCGCCGGGAATGATGTTCTCCATGGCGACACGAGTGTTTCAGATCTCGCGGCTCAATACCATGGCAACGATTACCTGGACGGTGAAGATGGCAATGACAAAATTTTCGGCGACGGCGGTTCTGACACGCTGTACGGCGGCGCGGGAGATGACGAGCTCTGGGGCGACACCTCCGTCGACATCGGCACTGCAGACTATGTGGCAGCCGAGTATCACGGCGACGACTACATCGATGGTGAGGATGGCGATGATTATGCCGAGGGCGGCGGTGGTGCAGACACCATCTACGGTGGTGACGGCGCAGATGTATTGTGGGGCGATGCCAACGCCAGCAGATTGGAAGGAGCGTTTCATGGTGCCGACTACATCGACGGGGAAGCCGGCAACGACACGATCACTGGCAATGGAGGCGCCGACACCCTGTATGGGGGAACGGGTGACGACATTATTCGAGGTGACGCCTTCGGGGCGATTCCGGAAGAGCCGGGTTACCTGACCGGTGAATTCCACGGGGACGACGCTCTCGATGGCGAGGAAGGTGATGATCAGCTGTGGGGTGACGGCGGATCCGACACGATCTATGGCGGCGACGGAAACGATATCTTGCACGGCGATGCTCCGCTCGATGAGCTGGCCGTGGAATTTCACGGCAACGACATGCTCGACGGCGGCAATGGTGATGACAAGCTGTACGGCGATGCTGGCGATGACATACTCGACGGCGGCGACGGCAACGATCTTCTGGTCGGAGGCGATGGCGTTGACTACATGGACGGCGGCGAGGGCAATGACGTCTTTGAGGCCGGTGCCGGCGATACTGTCGTTGACAGCGGTGGCACCAATACCCTCACTTTGGCCGACGGCTTGCCTGCGTCCACGCGCGCGGAAGGCTCCGACCTGATCCTGGATTACGGTGACCGGGGCGTTCTGCGCGTCGTCGATGCGCTTGCCGGCAGCATTGACACGATTGGTGGAATCTCGGTTTCTGAGTGGCTGGAAGGCAACTTGGAAGATGATGTGGAGCTCTCGACATCCCGCGGGCATCAAAAACTCACAGGCGGCGGCGGCGACGATCAATTAACAGCCGGGCATGGCTTTGCCACTTTGCTGGGTGGAGGCGGCCGGGACACGCTGTTCGCAAGCGGCGGAAACAGCACCCTGCGTGGTGGAGCAGGCGACGACGTATTGGAGGCCGGTGGCGGAGGCAACGACCTCAACGGGGGGGCGGGAGACGACGTCTTGCAGGCCGGGGACGGTGACGACACGCTGGACGGCGGAAGCGGCAACGACACCCTTTCCGGCGGCGCGGGTAACGACACCCTCATCGGCGGCGAGGGCAACGACACACTCGATGGCGGCGACGGCAACGACAGGCTCTTTGCCGGTTCCGGCCAGGACACCCTGACCGGGGGCGCCGGACTGGATACCTATGTGCTGAGCTTCGGCACGGGCCATGCCACCGTGGTGGATGGTTCCATTGAAGGCTCCGTCATTGAACTTGACGGGCCAGGGCTTCAGCTGGAGAGCCTGACGGCGTCTCGCCATCAAAATGACCTTCTGGTAGAAGCCCGCGGCGGCGTTACCAGCATGCTCATCAAGGACTATTACGGCCCAACTCAAACATCATGGCTCTTGAAGGATGCGCAAGGAAACACGGTCACTGCGGATGCCCTGGTCGAAGCCTCCCGGCCACAGTGGGACACCTTGCGAAACAGCCTGTTGCAGGACTTCAAGATTTGGGCAAAAGGCGAGATCAGTAACGAAGCATTTTTGCAGGGCTACTCACTGCAGTCAGACGGCACCTGGTTCCGGCCCGCGGTTAACTTTGGCGGGAACGTATACAACTACAGCGTCGACGTCACACATGAATCGCGGAATATCCATCACTCGCTGCCCAATTTCTCTAGCCAATGGGTAACCAACTCGTCCTACACCTCACCCACCTACTGGAATCAAACGCAGTGGGACCAAGGTGTGATGGACGATTCAATGATTGCAATCGATGAGAACGTTCAGGCCGCGTCAGATAGCTTCATTTCATTGACCGTCCCCTTCAGCACGTCAGTGACGCACCAGAATGCATGGAGAGACATCACCTGGACCAACACCTCGATCACGACGTACACACGTGCCTGGCAATATACGGGCTCCTACACTTGGTCGGATGCGGCAGGCGCCAATATGCCGAACCCCACCGAATATATCGACGGCTATCAAAGAAACATCGAAATCGCCAAGGACTATGTTGGCGTCGCATCTGCGCTGAGCTTTCAGGACCCTGGAGCTCCTGCGATGGCGGGGGAGCTTCCTTCCTATTTGGCAGTTGACTACCAACATGCCCAAATAACCTACGGCATCGGCGAAACGGTTTTGTCCGACGGCGACCACACCGTCATGGCCAACCAGTATGCCGCGGTCATCGGCGGTGTCGGCAACAACATCATCTACGGCGCCGGTTTCGCTTATGGCGGAACGGGCAATGCCCAGTTGATCGGTGGCGGCACATTGATGGCCGGTACGGGCGACCAATATCTTCAGGGCGGAAGGATCATGGTGGTTGGCGACGGTCACGATACCGTGGTCGGCCGGACCGGCAGCCATATTCTGGTGAATCCGGACAACCAGGGGGTGGACCTTATTGCGTATGACTTCAATGCCGAAACAGACACGGACGGCTTGGGAAGGTCTTTGACCGTCGGTGACATTTACCAAGCCATGGGCTACCAGGACTGGAGAGAAAACTTCATCGGCGGCGGCAAGTTTTATTTCCAGGTTGTTGAGACATTCTCCGGATATTTTGATTCCATCGAAGACGCACGCGCGGCTTTTAATGTCAAGCCCCGTTGGCTTACTTTTGACGAAGCGATGGCCCGCGACGATACGAAATGGCGCTATGTCGAGCCCCTGACTGTTTTGTACACGACGCCGTACTCCTCGTTTGGTTTTGGCCCCGGAAGCGACTATCAACCAAGCTCTTACTACGACACCCACCCCGTGCCGGCCGTGGTGCTGACCGCGAACAATTTCGCGGTGCTGCAGCCCCTGGTTGATGCTGACCTGATGCCCGGGGGCGTGGTGAGTTTCGGCCCGGGGCTTGCACTGGCGGACTTGACCCTGTCCTGGGGTGAGGTCGCCGCTCCCCTGGACGGTGCCACGCACGTGACGCTCGACATTACGTGGGGAACCGACCAAGGCATACGCATCATGATGCCGCGCACCGGCGATGCGCTCAACAGCGTGATCCGGAAATTTGAATTTTCGGATGGCACGGTGAGTGGCCTCCTGGACTTGATCGCCCTGGCGCCACCGATGCCCGATCTTGATGTCGGGTACGCCCATCTTTACGCGGGCATGGGCACGCAGACTTCGGATGCAGCCGACTTGGCCGGAATTCGGGCCGTGGTTGCTTCCACCAGCGACATTCAGGTCGAGAGCGATGGTGTGGATCTGCTGATCTCCATCATCGGCAGCAGCGACAGTTTGCGGATCAGCGGCTGGTACGCGGATTCCAGCGAGATGTCGCAGGCAATCCTTTTCACCTCAGGCGGCGCCATGCTTTCCGCGGCCGAGATGACCGGCAAGGGCCTGCTCAAAGACGGCAGCGCCGGCAGCCTGGACCTTTATGGCGTGCCTGACTTTGCCACTACTTTCATTGCCGGCCCCAACACCCGCATGACAGGCGCCTCGGGCAGGGATACCTACATCTACGAGCAGGGCAGCGGCGAGGTACACATCACCGACCCGGGCGGCGGGACCGTGCGCTTTGGCAGCGGCATCAGCACTGCCGCCACCTTGGGTCTTGACGCGGGTTCGCTGGTGATCAGGCTGGGCAACCAGGGCGATATGATCCACCTCGAAAACTTCGACCCCACAGACGCCGAAGGCTTCTGGAGTGTGCAGCGCCTTGAGTTCGACGGCAGCGTGTTGAGCCTGGAAGACCTCCTTGACCAAGGCTTTGACCTGTCGGGCACGTCGGACGCAGACACCATCACCGGCACCAGCGTGACCGACCGCATCCTGGCCGGGGCGGGTGACGACGTGCTGCAGGGCGGCGAGGGCGACGACACTTTGGACGGTGGGGCCGGCAGCGATGTCTACCTCTTCAGCCGCGGGGATGGTTTCGACACGGTCAATGAAGATGATTCAACGGCCGGCAACGTGGACACCATCCGCTTTGACGAGACCGTCGCCGTGTCGGACGTCAGGGTCAGCCGCGAAGGGCTCAACCTGTACCTGAGCATGGACGGCAGCACGGACCGCATTGAGATCGGCAACTGGTTTGGCGAGGGCGCCGACACGGTCGAGCAAGTTGAATTTGCCGACGGGACGATATGGAGCAAAGCGGACCTGGAAGCCAGGTTGCCAACGGCCATCACCGGAACTGAAGGGGATGACCAGCTGATCGGCTCGGGCGCGTTCGAAACTCTTGAAGGCCTGAGTGGCAACGATGTGCTGAGCGGTGGCGCGGGCAACGATGTTTACCTGTTCAAACGCGGCGACGGCCAGGACATCATCAACGACTATGACGAAACCCTGGGCAATATCGACGCCGTGCGCTTTGACAGCGGTATTTCGGCTGCCGATGTCCGGGTCACGCGCGACTCCTCCTCGAACCTGTTCCTAAGCATAGACGGCACCCAAGACCGCATCCAGCTCGGCAACTGGTTTGAAGGTGGCGCCCACCAGGTCGAACGCGTCCTCTTTGCCGACGGCACGATGTGGGGTCCGGATGACCTGGTCGCCATGGCCCAGTTTGGCCCTACCGAAGGCGGCGACTACCTCGGTGGGACTGAGGAGACGGACTTCCTGTACGGTCAGGGTGGTAACGACTTCCTGAGCGGAGAGGGCGGCGGCGACTTCATCGATGGCGGTAGCGGCAACGACTACCTGCAAGGTGGCGCGGGTGACGACTACCTGGCGGATAGCGATGGGAGCAACTATTACAACGGCGGAGCCGGGGATGACACCCTGCAGGGAAGCGGTGCGGCCGACCTTCTCATGGGCGGTGCGGGAAATGACATCGTCACTGGTGGCGACGGCCCTGATGTGATCGCCTTCAATATTGGCGACGGCCAGGATACGCTCAACCCCGGCGGCGCCCAGGACGACACCGTCAGCCTGGGCGGCGCAGGGCTGGATTACGCGAACCTGAGCCTGCAAAAGAACGGCAACGACCTGGTGCTCAAGGTCAGCGGAACCGATCAGCTGACCTTTAGTGGCTGGTATGACAGCACGGCCAACCAGAGCGTGCTGAACCTGCAACTGGTGGCCGAGGCGATGAGCGCCTTCGACGCCAACTCCAGCGATCCTTTGCTCAACAAAAAGGTGCAAACCTTTGACTTCCAGGGCCTGGTCGGCGCGTTCGACGCGGCGCGCACGGCAACGCCTGGGCTGAGCAGTTGGGCGCTGAGCAACGGGCTCACGCAGTTCCACCTGGCGGGCAGCGACAGCGAGGCCCTGGGCGGCGACCTGGCCTACCACTATGGTGCGGACGGCACGCTGGCCGGCATGGGCCTGGGCAAGGCGCAGGAGGTGCTGACGAATGCGCAATTCGGCGCGCAGGCGCAGGGGATTCATTCGACTGCTAGCTTGCAAGAGGGACTGGTGCGCTTGGGTTAGTGGCGTGATGGACAAGCTCGTGCACAGCAGTGCCTACGCTATGGCAGCCGTGGCTGCCGCCATGGCGATCTACAAGGTGCGGCCTGACGACCAGGTGCTCAAAGATCCGCAGGACAAGGCCCTGGTCATCACGCCGGGCATGCACGTCGTGGCCGAGATCAACCAGGGCAAGCGGACCGTGCTGGAGTATTTGCTGTCGCCTGTGCAGAAGGCGGTGCAGGAGTCGGGGAGGGAGAGGTGAAGAGTATTGATAACGTTACGCGACACGTGTCGCGTATTTAATAGTTTGAATACTCATCTCAATAGAAACGCAATATGAGTACAGCCAATGAAACCTCTCAGATGGGGTTTATACAACGTAACCGACGGCGTTTGGTTTTGGTCAGTGCTTTGTTGATGATCGCCGCGATAGCTGTCTGGCGGTACTACGAGAGTCGCTATCCCAGCTGGTATGAGGAAGTGCGTTTGAGCGATGGCCGGATCATTGTTGTTCATCAGAGGCGTGAGTACTACGACAACTACGGGACCAAGCAGAGTTGGGTCGCTATTGACCTGCCGGAACTGGGTGGGGAGACGGTTTGGCACTCACTTCTCATGCCTCAACGGGTGGATGTGGTGGACGGCAAGGTTTACGTTTTCGGTATTCCCCGTGGCGCTCGGCAACTTGAGCACTATCGATTTCCAAAGCACTACATGGTTGCATTCAGATGGAGCGGTACGGCATTCGAGCGAGTCCCGTTTTTGCAAATACCTTACGTGGCACGCAAAGAAGAAAATCTATTTTCATGCGTCCCTAGCGGGAGGCCAACAAAGATATCCATCAGGGAGAAAGATCTCACATGGTGCCCACCACGTGGAGACAAAGGGGAGTTGGGAAAGGTTCTAGATTTATCAGCTTATGAAAGCGTAGCGGATCAATGGGCAGCGCTTTACAACTGGACAAATAGATCTGAATGAGTTTTAACAATACGGAGGAAATATGATCACCGATTTTGAATACGCAGCACTTTCGGCCGTCGTTTATAACGATCAGCGCGGAGGTGGCGGCGGCGGCACAGTAAACGCCTTGGGTTTACCACCTGGATGGAAATCTCTCTCGGAACTGGGTTTTGTTGCAGGGGACTACCTCAATGTCAACCCCTTTAGCGCTACCGCCGGTGCATATTTGAACCAGAGCACTGGCGAGATTGTTGTTGCCTATAAGGGAACGGATTTTTTAACTAAGCTTGAAGGTCGCGCGTGGAATACCGTGGCCGATTTGACTACCGATGTAGGTCTTGGGTTAGCGCTAAAGCAACTCAATGTGCCCGCCCAACTGTATGCCGCTAGCTACTATGCGGCCGTTAAAGATTGGGCTACTGACAGCGGCTACGACAGCAGCAAAATTAGTTTCACAGGGCATAGCCTTGGTGGAGGCTTGGCATCCAATATGGCAGCGTGGTTTAACAAGCCCGCCGTTACTTTCGCTCAAGGCCCATTTCAGCTATCGACAATTAACAAAGCCGCAATGGTCGCGGCTATTGCTACGCTTACCGCGCAGGCTGCAGCGTCGGGTAGCGCGGCCGTACTCGATGCAATCAATCCATTGCGAGAGTTATTGTTTGATGTGACCGAAAAGAATATTGGCGGTGTTTTCAAGAGTCGCGAAGCTGGAGTGACCAACTATTACAACAAGGGAGAGGTCCTGGAGTATTTGCGAGTCATTTTACCGTCGGTAGTAGGCGCTGGCAAAGATAAGCTTATAGATATCGGCCCACAACCTGTTAGCCGTGCACTCTCTTTGCATAGCATCAACCTGCATGCGGCGTTTTTGTACGACGACAGGCTGCGTGAACTGGCCAAAACCATGCCCGAGTTATTGCCAGCATTGCTCGACACCACACTTTATGCGGCTGATCCTAACGGTCGCACCAAGGATTTGATCACTACCTTGGTCAATGACCAATTGCATCAAGGACTTACTGCCGATAGCGCTCTCAAACGGTTCACAACTGAACTGATAAAGCTGCAAGGTGATAGCAGTGGGATGGCCGCCCAGTCTTCCGTCCGCACTGCGTTGATTGCGGCAGGCATGGATTACTTCTACAACACTGCGCCTAGCGCAACGACGAACGTTATTTTCACAACGGATAACAATGGCGTTCATCTCAAGGTGTCGGATATTGGGGCTGATCGAACCAAACTAAAGAGTCTTGATCTGCTCGCCAAGGCCGCCCGCTTGTATATGGATGGTGCAGAGCAAGCCGTTTTGCCTATATCTGTGCTCAAAGAGCAAGAGTCCTGGCATATCCAGAGCGGCACCAGCGGCATGATTTGGTCGGGTGGCTCAGATATCGTGCGCGACGTCGCCTTGGGAGGCGCACAGACCGACATAGTTGATGGTGGTGGCGGGTCCGATATTTTGATAGGTGGGGCCGGCGCAGACTTTTTAACGGGCGGTGCTGGTAAAGACACCTTGCTGGGAGGTGTAGACAACGATGTGCTGAATGGTGGAACGGGCAGCGATATCTTGATGGGTGGTCAGGGCACGGACATCTATCAATTTATCGGAGGTGACGGCGGTGACACCATTACAGACAGTGATGGCCTGGGCAGCATTGTGCTGAATGGAAACACGCTGACAAGCGCTGAAAGTGCAGGCTTGACTGGAGATGCCTGGAAAGACAGCAACGGTGTGCGCTACAGATTCTTTCGCAAGGAAAGCGCCACTGTTGGGACGCTGACCATCTCTACGGACATTGCAAGCGATGTCATCAATATCAACAACTTCGACTTGACCAAGGCGCTTAGCAGCGAAGGCTACCTGGGCATCAAGTTGAAAAATACCCGAGGTGTGGCAATCAAGGCGGGCGGTGGTCCCAATCTTTGGTCCGGCGCAGGCTTCAGTCTCGATAGTCTTGCTGGCCAGGCGTCAGAAGTGATTGAAGGGCTGGGAAGGTCCTTCACTGTTTACTTGAGGTCCGCTGCCAAGACCGGTGAAACGCTCACGCTGGGTTTGGGCGCTATGGCCGACAAGTTCAAGGCGATTTTCGGTGACAGGACTGTCGATGCGGATGGCGCGGTCATCACCTTGGCAGAAGGGCAAACAGAGGTGTCATTTTCGCTTGTGCAGGAGGGTGATCTCACCAGCGATGGCACAAGTAGTCTGAGCGTGAGCTACCAAGGGGAAGACCAGACTGACGAGTCCAATACCTGGACCATCAACCTCAAGGATGCGGGGGAGGTCGCCAAAACCTTCATCGGCGACCAGCGCGGCCAAACCGCCATCGACACGGCAAACGGCTCCCAGTATTACGACTGGGCCAGCACCAGTTGGACATCCGAAGGCGTGCTCACGGGCGGTGTAGTTGACGCCGGCTACAAAGACGTGATCAGCGGAAGCAGCGGCAACGACAAGATCGACGGCAAGGGCGGCAATGATCTTCTGTATGGCGGCGACGGAAACGATGAGATTGAGGGGGGTGACGGTGACGACCTGATAGGCGGAGGCAAGGGCAGCGACACCATCAAAGGCGGCACGGGCAACGACACCATCCTGAGCGCCACCAACGTGGCGGTTCCCCAGCGTGTAGGACCTACTGATAATTGGGACCCGACACTGGCCACCCATGGCGGAAGCGCCGACATGGACGATGCGTCGGATGTGATCGATGCAGGCGATGGCAACGACATCGTTTATGCCGGCCGCGGCGGCGACCGCATCGAAGGCGGTGCGGGCAACGACAAGCTCTGGGGCCTGGCGGGCGACGACATCATTGAAGGTGGTACGGGTGACGACGAGTTGTTGGGGGATGGTGTCAATGTGCTGGGCGGCTATGGCTATACCCCGGCCGAGAGCCACGGCAGCGACTTTCTGGACGGCGGCGAAGGCAGCGACAGGCTTTTGGGTTATGGCAAAGACGACTCGCTGTTCGGCGGCGCAGGCAATGACTTGCTGTGGGGCGACGCGTCCGGCTCCGCCCTCGCCGGTGAATACCACGGCAGTGACTATCTTGACGGGGAAGACGGCGACGACACGCTGACCGGCAACGGCAAGGACGACACCCTGTATGGCGGGGACGGCAACGATACTCTGTTCGGGGACGCCGACGAGTCGGACCTGGCTGCGCAGTACCACGGCGACGATTACCTCGACGGCGAAGACGGCAACGACGTCCTCTTTGGCGATGGCGGCAACGACACCTTGTATGGTGGGGAAGGAAACGACGAGCTGCAGGGCGATGCCTTGGTAGCCGCGCTTGCCGGCCAATACCACGGCAACGATTACCTGGATGGGGAAGCCGGCAACGACCTGCTTTTCGGCAACGGCGGAGACGATACGCTGTATGGCGGCGATGGAAACGACGAACTTCAGGGCGACAGCAACGAATCGGCACTGGCCGGCCAATACCATGGGGACGACTACCTCGACGGGGAAGACGGCAACGATGTGCTTTTTGGCCAGGGCGGCAACGACACGCTGTATGGCGGCGCGGGCCGGGACACGCTCCACGGTGACGCGTATGAGTCTTCGCTGGCCGGCCAATACCACGGCGACGACTATCTGAACGGAGGGGCCGGCAACGACCTGATCATCGGCGACGGCGGTAACGACACCTTGTACGGCGGTGACGGCGACGACGAGATGCAAGGCGATGCCTCGGAGGCCAGCCTGGCCGGGCAATACCATGGCGACGACTACCTGAACGGGGAAGCCGGCAACGACACGCTGTACGGCCTGGGCGGCGACGACACGCTTTACGGCGGCGACGGCAACGACATCATGCTGGGCGACAGCGTGGAAGCCGATCTGTCAGCCGAATATCACGGCAACGATTACCTTGATGGCGGAGCTGGCGACGATGTCATGGCCGGCAACGGCGGAGACGACACGCTGCTGGGCGGCGATGGCAACGACGTGCTCTGGGGTGACAGCGACGAAGGCACGCCCGGCCTGGACGGTGACGACATGCTTGACGGTGGGGCGGGTATGGATACACTGCACGGCGGCGGTGGCGATGACACCCTGGTGGTGGGCACGGGCGACACGGCTTTCGGTGGCTCAGGCGATGACGTTTACGAGGTCAGCGGCAACGCCTTGCTGATCGACGAGTCGGGCCAAAACCACTACACCATCGATGCGGCCCAGGCCGCTTCGGTCTCACTCTTTGATGTTTCGCGCGGAGGCGGTACGCTGGAAATCGTCAATGCCGGCGGCGCAGGCAATGCCCCAGTCTTGACCTTTCTTTCGAACGGCAACCAGGTTTTGACCATTGGAGGCTTGCAAGTCAGAGGCACCGGCTGGGCCGATGGCTCCCTCGCGTCTGTCACCGTCGACGGGCAGACCTACACTGCCGCAGACCTGCTGCGGCACAGCCCGACGAGTCGGTCCGTGAATGTGACCGGCAGCAACCAGAACATCGTCACCGGCCTAGGTGCCGACGACATCACGGTGCATGAAGGCGGCAATACGATTTCCGCGGGCGGCGATAACGACCGCATCCAGCTCGATTCGAGTGGAAACACCCTGGAATTTCAATCCGGCGACGGCCGGGACCTTGTGCAGTTGGGCACCGGTGTCCTGGCGGCCGCCTCGGCGGTGACCATCGCCCTGGGCGAGCAGGCCAACCTGGCCAGCCTGCGCATCGGCCTGGTGCAGCGCAACTCCAGGGCGGTGGTGCTGTACCTCGACTCGACCGGCGCCGACAGCATCACGCTGGAGCCCGATTCCGGCGATGGCGATGTGGAGCAGTTCCTGGCCAACATCGTGGTCACGGCCGGGGGCCAGACCACCACGCTGGCGGGCCTGCTGGCAGCGGGCCAGGAAGCCCAGGGGGACGCGGGCGACAACTACCTCCTGGCTTTTAACAAACCCAGTGTTCTGTCGGGTGCGGCGGGCAACGACGTGCTGGTGGGCAGCGCGTTCAACGACACACTCGACGGCGGCACCGGCGACGACACGCTGGTGGGCGGCACCGGTGACGATACCTATGTTTGGGGAAGAGGGAGCGGCAATGACACCGTGACCGAAGAAGGTGGATTCGACACCTTGCTGCTGGGTAATTTGCTGGCCACCGATATCCGGGTTCGAGGCGACGGCGGTGTCGGCTTTGTGATTCAGGTGATTGATACCGGTGAACAGCTTAGGCTCACCAGCAGCTCTCTTGGTTTGCACAGCGTGGTTGAAAAGCTGGTCTTTGCGGACGGGGCCGAGTGGGACCTGTCGGCTCTCCGGCTCAAATCGATGGAAGGAACCCCCGACGGTGACCTCCTCTGGGGCTTTGATACCGACGATACGCTGGACGGCGGTGATGGCAACGACAGCCTGAACGGCGGCGGAGGAAATGACCTGCTCAAAGGTGGCAACGGCAACGACAGCCTGAGCGGCGGCGACGGTGATGATCGTCTTATAGGTGGTGGCGGCAACGACAACCTGGATGGAGGCTCAGGCAGCGACACCTTTGTCTGGGGGCGCGGAGACGGCGACGACCACATCTATGATTTTGGTGGAGGCGCCAATGACACGCTGGAACTCCAGGGCCTGAACGCGTCGGACCTGACCATGGTCCGGCACAACGGCGGCAACGCGTTTCTGAGGATCAACGACACGGGCGAGACGCTGGACATCGCACAGAACTTTTTGGAGGGAGAGCTTTTATATAGCATTGAGTGGCTCCGGTTTGCGGATGGAACCAGTTGGAACCTCCAGGAACAGGCGCTTCATATGGAGCTGAGGGAAAGTTATTCTTTCGAGTCGATATTGATGGGATGGTCGCAGTTTGACCACATCGTCGGCGGTGCGTACGAAAACTACCTCTACGGCTTCGACGGGGACGACATCCTCGACGGCGGGGGCGGCAACGACCAGTTGTATGGCGGCTCCGGCAATGACACATACGTCTGGTATGCAGGTTCAGGTGATGACATCGTCCGCGATACTTCTGGAGACCCCGGTGATATCGGCGGCGGTTTTGACACCGTCAAGCTGACGGGGCTGGACCCGGCCGACATCATGGTGACCTACGAGCCCGGGAACCTGGACCTGATCATTCAGATTATTTCCACCGGCGAGACATTGACGGTGCAACAGGGCCTCAACCCCGAGGCCGCGAGCTACTTCCTGGAGCGCATTGTTTTCGACAACGGCGTGGTCTGGAACGCGGGCGACATACTCGCGCTGGCTGACGCGAGCCGCCTCAACCATGCCCCTGAGGCGGTGTATCCCCTGGATGACCTGGAAATCGAGGCACAAGGGAACGTCGGCCTCGATATTCCATCGGACCTGTTCTCTGACGAGGACGGCAACCCGTTGATGTACAGCTTCAGCCTTGCCAACGGCGACCCCTTGCCCGCATGGCTCAACTTCAACGTCGACACCTTCAGGCTTGAGGGAACCGCGCCGGCGGGCTTTGCCGGGGCGCTTTCCATTGCCGTCAAGGCAAGGGACGTTTTTGGCCTGGCAGCCTCGTCGAACTTCACGCTCACTGTTGCCGTGTCCGATGTGACCGTTCAAGGCACGGAAGGCAATGACACCCTCTTTGGCACCTCAGGGGCCGATGTGATGGCCGGCGGCGCCGGCAACGACGTGCTGAGCGGCGGCGCGGGCGACGACGTTTACCGGTTCAAGCGCGGCGACGGCATCGACATCGTCAACGAATACGGCGATGAGGAAGGCAATGTCGACACCATCCGCTTTGGCAGCGGCATTGCCTCGTACGAAGTCTATGTCACCCGTGACTCTTCCCAGAACCTGTTCCTGAACCTGGGCAGCGCAGACCGCATACAGCTCAGCAACTGGTTTGACAACGACGCCCATCAGGTGGAGAGGGTTCTCTTTGCCGACGGCACCGTGTGGACTGCCGATGACCTGGCCGGCATGGCGGTGTTTTCTTCCACCGAAAACAGCGACTATTTGCGTGGAACCGAAAGCGATGATTTCGTGCAGGGTCAGGGCGGAAGCGACTTCCTGGCCGGAGAGGGGGGCGGCGACATTCTGTATGGCGGTGGCGGCAGTGATTTCCTGGAAGGCGGCGCGGGCGGTGACAACCTCCACGATGCCGACGGCGGCAACTATTACAACGGTGGGGCCGGCGACGACGACCTGCGAGGCAGCGCTACGGCCGACTTTCTCCTGGGCGGCGCCGACAACGACTTCATCACCAGCGGAGACGGTCCCGACGTGATCGCCTTCAACGTGGGCGATGGCCAGGACACGGTGTACGGAGGGGACGGTAGCCCACAAAGCCAGGACGACACGGTCAGCCTGGGCGGCGCCGGCCTGGACTACGCCAACCTGAGCCTGCAAAAGAACGGTAACGACCTGGTGCTCAAGGTGAGCGACGGCGACATGCTGACCTTCGCCGGCTGGTACGGCGATGTGAGCAACCGGACCGTGCTGAACCTGCAACTGGTAGCCGAAGCGATGTCGGCCTTTGATGCCAACTCCAGCGACCCGCTGCTCAACAAAAAGGTGCAGACCTTTGACTTCCAGGGCCTGGTCGGCGCGTTCGACGCGGCGCGCACGGCAACGCCGGGGCTGAGCAGCTGGGCGCTGAGCAACGGGCTCACGCAGTTCCACCTGGCGGGCAGCGACAGCGAAGCCCTGGGCGGCGACCTGGCCTATCACTATGGCGCGGACGGCACATTGGCCGGCATGGGCCTGGGCAAGGCGCAGGAGGTGCTGACGAATGCGCAGTTTGGTGCGCAGGCGCAGGGGATTCATTCGACTGCTAGCTTGCAAGAGGGACTGGTGCGCTTGGGCTAGTGGCGGGATGGACAAGCTCATGCACATCAATGCCTACGCCATGGCGGCCGTAGCTGCCGCCATGGCGACCTACAAGGTTCGCGTGAAGCTCGACGAGCAGGTGCTCAAGGACCCGCAGGGTAAGGCCTTGGCCATCACGCCGGGCATGCAAGTAATGGTCGAGATCAACCAAGGCAAGCGGGCGGTGTTCGAGTATTTGCTGTAGCCTGTGCAGAAGGCGGTGCAGGAGTCGGGGAGGGAGATGTGAAGCTGCATAAGCACATCGTCGCGCGAGCGCTAGTGGAGCGTGAATTACGAGACTATTGGCTACCCAGGAGCCGATGAAAATAGTAGATAGAGTTATTTCAATTAATAGAAGCATCTATGGCCTACGCACTTGAAATCATTACACCCATCGATCGGGAAAAGATTGTCGAAGATGCAAAACAGCATTCTATGAAGGAGCGTGATTTGATTTACGCGGCTAAAAATCTTCGAGATTTTCCTCAGAAATGGGCCGTAGATCGCGAACGTGACCTCTACATGTACTTTGCCCCCGTTCTTACGCGACCAGAGACGATGGGTACGTCGCTCTATTTTTTCTTCCAAGGTGTCCTTTACGAAATTCGTATTGAAACTCCTTTCGGTAGTCAGGTAAATATCGTGGAGTCTCCGTCTGATTTATTGCGAGACGAATTTGAAAAGGAACTATCAAAAGCCTTCACTGTTTTTGGTCGATCAGGGGAAGGGCAAAAAGACTATTTTGGCAACCCAGATCCATTTGTCCCCGAGTTCAAAGGTCTATGACAGCTCTAAAAATGGTGCCCCGACACACCGTTTATTCAAAAATCACTCAGTTAAATAATTGAGAATCAGTATTTACTTCAGACAGGAGCAGACATGGCTTACATACTTGAAAAAATTTCTCCAGAAGATCGAAAGAAGATATTCGCAGATGTAGATGAGGATAAACAGAAGCGACTGCAAATGAGGGGTGGTCATTTCAACAATGAGCCTGATCTTCCCTGGGCGATCGACCGAGATCGAAATTTTTATCTGCTAAGAGCCCCAACGTTTGAAGCCAGATCACCTTATAGATACTTCTTTATGCACTATGAGGGTAAAACTTACGGGTTCCGCGTTCTGGATTTGACTGATCCGCGAGTTCTCTTTGAGGACTTGGTGCCCTTGGAGTTGCAACCCGCGTTACAACAGGAGATCAAAGCAGCGTTCACCGTACATAAGTGGCGAGGGATGGAGTTCACTCCTGTTTTTGATGGCGAAGGGGATAAGTAATGGCTATAGATTTTATTTCCGCCCGCCTTCTGTTAGAGCAACCTGGCGCAACATTTACTGTTTCCGCGCTTTTCGATGTAATAGATCAGGTGACGGGAACCGTACGCGGTGCGAATCCTAGTGACACATATCTGTTGTTCAGCGGGCGAATGCCTGACGGAAGCTCGACAGGGGCCGTTGCAGCGAACGTTGTAAATCAAAGCATAGGGAACGTCCATGACATCGGCTCAAGCGAGATTGGGCGGCTACTAGACAGCGATATTTTTTCTTCACGGCTTGAGAACGCTGTGTCTCGCGAGTTGTACGGAATCGACTATGAGCAGAGCTCAGTCGAGCAGCGACTGGGGATCAAGGAGAAAGTGGATTGGTACAAAAGTGGCGTTGACTCAACAGGTAAGCGCGTCAATGCTACTTCGATGTGGGATATCGCCTCGGAAAAATTTGTAGCCGAGGCCAAAGGCAATTTTCGCATTATTGCTCCAAGTGCGCTGGACAATATGAGTGTCTTTGTCACAAGCGAGCTCCCCGCGCTGCTGCGAAACACCAACGTTGGCGAGATTGACGGAGTACCTCGCTCTGCTTTACTAGAGATTAATAACACCCAAGGCTTCGAGGCGGCGAAGCGGGCTATTAATCTTACTTCCGCACAGCAGGTGCACTTTGGACAACTGACCGCTAGCAACATTGAGACGTGGCATACAGGCGAGAAGGTTAAGCTGGACTTGGCTTTTGCCGATGAAGCACTACATACCGCTTGGGTGCAAAAACTTGAAGGAGGCACTCTTGGTGCAGCTGCCGATAAATCGGTGACAGACAATCTAAAAGGAATTGCTAAGAAATTCCCGAATCTCAGTGGCTGGGGTAAAGCCCTGGGTCCGTTGGCTCTTGGTGCCTCGTTAGTCTTTGCTTCCACTAGTGCTAAGGCTGAGTATGCGAGCGGCAATACGGCGCGGGCTAAGGAGATCATGATCGAATGGGCGATAGATGCGGTGGGCTCGCAGCTATTGCAAGTAGGCGCGGTATTTGTGGCCGGACTTGCCGCCGCGGCCGCAGTGGCCGCAGGCGCTATTAGTCTGCCAGTAGCCGGAGCTATCGTGTTAGGCGCCGGATTGGTGGGGGGATTCTTCGGTGGCGACGCTGCCGTTGAGTTTTACCATTTATTGGAGGACCGCGATAAAAACGGGCAGCGCGATATTGTGGATAAGCTCAGCAACTTGCTCTTCGGCGCCAACTCCACCATCACGACTCCGTTGCCTGCCGACCTTAACGGGGAAAAATTCACGGTCGATGCAAGCCTGACCCGCGACGAAATGGTGACCAATGCCAAGAGGTCAGACGGCGTCGGAATGGCCTGGCGCTATGCGCTCCGCGAGCTCAACTCTTTTGTCATCACGGATGTGAGCTACGCCGCTCACAACACCGATGGCAGCCTGGATCTTTATGACAAAGATACCAATCCTGGCGGCTTGACCAACGAATACCTTGTCGACCGGGCCGCCATGCTGGCGTGGAAGCTGCAGTTTGAAAAATATGGCGCGCGGGATGATAACGACCCGATCATTCGCGGCGGGCGCGGCGCCAAGCCCTATACCGAAAAGTGGGACAGCAACACGGTGCAAGGCAATTGGGACTTTATAGCGCTTGATACCAAGCTCCCCGGTGGCGCGCCACTGCAGCTTTCTATCGATGGGCAAGGCCTCAGCGTCTACGACCACCAGGTCGTTTTTGGCGGCAAGGCGGCCGATGTTATTAACGGAAGTGGTGATTCGGATCGGCTTTACGGTATGGCCGGCAACGATACCTTGAGCGGCAAGGGCGGTGCGGATTACATGGAAGGTGGTGGGGGCAACGACACCCTGGATGGCGGCGCCGATAACGACACCCTTGTGGGCGGCGTTGGCTCCGATATTTATGCCTTCAATGGTGCTTTTGGCAAAGACACTGTTCTTGATGCGGACGGCCTGGGCCAGATCAAGATAGACGGCTCAGCCGTCTTCAGTGCAAGCTCAGTGGGCCGCAACGCATGGGTGGCTTTACTTGTGTCGGGCGATAAGGCGAATCTGAACGTCTACGACGATGCCAGATCTTCAACCGGAAAAAAACTCGTCATCACCCGCCCGGGCAGTGTTGACAATGCCGTCACTATCACCAACTTTGACCTGGCCAAGGCGTTGGGCAGCGAGGGTTACCTCGGCATCAACCTGGAAAGCACCGTTAAGCTCATCATTGAAGAAGATGCCGGCAGCAACCCCTTCCAGGATGTCAGCTTCAACCCCGCCAGCGTTAATGGAAGCAGCCTGATCAACGAAGGGGGTGGCACGGCTTACAGCATCTTCCTGAACAAGGCCGCCAAGGCCGGCGACACCGTCACGCTGGCGTTGTCTGCCCTGAAGGACAAATTCAAAATCATCCTGGGTAACACTACGATCGATGCCGACGGGGCTGTGATCACATTGACCGAGGGGCAGACGGAGGTCAAGATTTTGCTGGTGCAGAAAGGCGACATTACAGCCGACGCCAGCACGCTGCTCAGTGCCAGCTACCAGGGCGTGCCAGCCGGCGGCAGCTTGACAGGCAGCACCAACACCTGGACCGTTAACGTCAAAGATACCGGCGACGCCGCCCACATCTTCAACGGCGACCAGCACGGCCAGCTCATCACCGACCCCGAAACCGGCCACCAAAGCTACGACTGGAACAGCGCCGCCTGGGCGGCCGATGGTACGCTGGCCGGCGGTGTGGTGGAAGCCGGCTACCGCGACATCATCAACGGCGGCGCCGGCAACGACAAGATCAGTGGGCTGGGCGGGAACGATCTTCTTTATGGCGGGGCCGGAAACGACGAGATCGACGGTGGCGACGGCGACGACCTGATAGGCGGTGGTGCGGGCAGTGACACCATCCATGGTGGCGCAGGCAATGACACCATTCTGAGCGCCACCAATGTGACCGGCTTCCAGCGTAGCGGGCCTGGCGATACCTGGTCTCCGACATTGGCGGCCAATGGCGGCGGCATCCAGATGGACGATGCGTCGGACGTCATCGACGCCGGGGACGGCAACGACTTCGTATACGCCGGCCGCGGCAACGACCGCATTGAAGGCGGTGCTGGCGTTGATGTGTTGTACGGCGGGGCAGGCAACGATATTGTGGAAGGTGGCGCCGGCGACGACACCTTGGTGGGCGATGGCAGCAATATGCCCAACACCTATGTTTCGGTTGCGGGGGCCGACCATGGAAACGACTTTCTGGATGGCGGGGACGGAAACGACAGCCTGATCGGGTTCGGCAAGGACGATGTGCTGTACGGCGGTGCGGGCAATGACCTGATTTTTGGGGATGGCTATGCCGGGGCGCAGACAGACAATTCCGCTTACCTGGCAGCCCAGTACCACGGCAACGACTACATCGATGGGGAAGACGGCGATGACTATGTCGAAGGCAATGGCGGCGCCGACACCATTTATGGTGGGGATGGCGCGGATACCTTGTGGGGTGACGCGGCCAGCCACATCCTGAGCGGCGAGTTTCACGGGGCGGACTATATCGACGGAGAGGCCGGAAATGACGATATCGTTGGCGGCGGCGCGGACGATACCCTGTACGGCGGCGACGGCAATGACCGCATCCGGGGTGACCTTTCCGGGGTGATGCCGGGGGCGGTTGGGTACCTCACCGGCCAATACCATGGCAACGATTACATCGATGGTGAAGACGGCGATGACTATGCCGAAGGCGATGGCGGGGCCGACACGATTTACGGCGGGGACGGCGCGGATAACTTGTGGGGTGACGCGGCCGCCGACATCCTGGGCGGCGAGTTTCACGGGGCGGACTATATCGACGGAGAGGCCGGAAATGACGACATCGTTGGCGGGGGTGCGGACGATACCCTGTATGGCGGCGCCGGCAATGACCGCATCCGGGGTGACAGTTCCGGCCTGATGCAGGGGGCGGCCGGGTACCTCGACGGCCAATACCATGGCAATGATTACCTGAACGGCGAAGACGGCAACGATCAGATGATCGGTGATGGCGGCTCTGACACCTTGTATGGTGGGGCGGGCGACGATGTGCTGTACGGCGATGCAACACAGGGCGAGCTGGCCGGAGCATTCCACGGCAACGACTACCTGGACGGTGGCGACGGAGACGACGTGCTAAGGGGCGGCGGCGGCAACGACACCCTCTATGGCGGCAGTGGCAACGACACCCTCAACGGCGATGACGAGCCGGAGAACCTGGCCGCTCAATTCCACGGCAACGACTACCTGGACGGCGGCGACGGAGACGACGTGCTCAAGGGCGGCGGCGGCAACGACACCCTTTACGGCGGCAAAGGCAATGACACGCTGATAGGCGGCGACGGCGCCGACCTGCTGGACGGGGGCGAAGGCGACGACAGCTACGAAGCTGGCGCCGGCGACACGGTGAGCGACAACAGCGACGGCACCAATACCCTGAAGCTCGCCGACAGCGGCCCCTACACGGTCAGCACCAGCGGCGCCGATCTGGTGCTGAACTACGGTGACAGCGGTAATTTGCGCATTACCGGGGCTTTGGGCGGCAGCATTGCTTCCATCGACGGTATGGCGATGGGCGACTGGCTGCAAAGCCACCTGAGCGAAAACGCCAGCCTGCAGAGCACCGCCGACAACCAGGTTCTCAGTGGTGGAGCAGGTGATGACGAGCTCACCGCCCAGCACAGCGGCGTGACCTTGCGGGGCGGGAACGGCAATGACCTGCTGACGGGATGGGCGGGCAACGCCACGCTCAACGGCGGCGATGGCAACGACGTTCTGGACGCCTCGGGCGCCGCCAATATCTTGACGGGGGATGCCGGCAATGACCGGTTGACCGCGGCCGGCGGGGACGACACGCTGGATGGCGGCGTGGGCAACGACATCCTCTCGGGTGGCGCGGGAAGCGATACGCTGCAGGGCGGCGCGGGTGATGACGTGATCGACGGCGGGGATGGTGATGACCGGCTCTCCGGCGGCTCCGGTATTGACATTTTGCGGGGCGGCGATGGCCTGGACACCTACGTGCTGGGCTACGGAATGGGCCAGGCGACGCTGGAAGACCATTCGCCCGAAGGCTCGGTCATTGAGCTCGACGCCTCCGGCCTGCAGCTGGAGAGCCTCACAGCCAGGCGAGTCAATAACGACCTCGAGGTCGGAGTTCGCGGCACAGACACTCGCATGCTGGTCAAGGATTACTACGGTGCCACGCAGACCTCCTTGCTGTTCAAGGACCCGCAAGGCAATACGCTTTCGGTGCAGGCCTTGGTCGATGCCTCCACCCCTCAGTGGGTCAACCTTCAAGGCAGCCTTATTGAAACGGCCAAGGCGGAAGCGCGCAGCCGGATCGGAGCGGAATATTCTGCGCAAGGCTATGCCCGGCAGGCGGATGGCGGCTGGTACATCGCCGATGCCCTGCGCCTGCTTGATAACAACAGCTACGAATACGTCACCACCACGACTTACACGCACCAGCTGATGAGCAACTCAAGCACGACGTGGACAACACCGTCCACCAGTGTGGCGGGTACTCAATGGGCATTTAGCGATAGTGATTGGGTAGATTACGCATCCCGCAGCGACACAGCGGTCGCCGTCAGCGACCAGTCACAGACGGTTTCGGATGAATTCATCTCGCTGGCTTCAATGTCTGGCTCCGTGTCCTACCAGCAGATATGGCGCGGCGTGGCGTGGTCGGTGCGCAGCTCTGAAGCGGGCACTACGACCAATCCCCGGATTCAGTATGTGCGGTCGGAGCCGGGCTCGCCGCCGGAGATCATTACCGAGGAGTCAAGTTCGACTTACCTCACCCGTTTCTATTCAGGCCTTGATACCGGCATAACGCTGGAAGACCCGGGAGCCGCCGCTACCGCGGGGCCTTTGCCGGCTTATGTTTCCGGCGTTTTTGCCCATCGCCAGTGGAATTACCAGCTGGGGCAGGTCACGCTTTCCGACGGCAACCATACCGTGATGGCCGACGGCTATTCATCGGTCATTGGCGGCGTGGGTGACAACATCATTTACAACGCCGGGTTCGCGTACGGCGGCACGGGCAACGCCATCCTCAGCGGGGGTAACACCCTCATGGCCGGTAGCGGCGACCAGTACCTGGAATACGGCAAAACCATGGTGGTGGGTGACGGCCACGACACGGTGCTGGCAAGGGCTTACAGGCGCTTCGAGCTGTACTACGGCACGTCAACGCCGCGTGAGACGGTGAGAATTTTGGTGGACCCCAACAATACCGGGATGGACCTGCTGCTCAGCGAGCATGAACTCAGCAACGGCGGGTTGGACCAGAACAGGAATGGCTTGGACGATGTCATTGAAAGCATCTACCAGGAGCAAGGCTTTAGTTACGGCAGCATCATTCAATACAGCTACCAGCACGGCGGGAAATACTCATCCGTGTTCGGAGGTTTCTTTGACACGCTTGAAGCCGCGCGCAGCGCCTACTACGAACAGCGTGAAGGCTCGTCTTACTACTACAACAAAGAGTGGAGCGATGAATTCGCGAGCTACATCAAGCCGCTACCCGCGCTGTTCAGAAACCCGGGGTTCGCCGACGTGCTGCAAAGCTGGGGGCCGGCCAGTGATTACTATGACTCGCATCCGCTGCAGACGATTCTGCTGACGGCCAACAATTTTGCGGTGCTGCAGCCCTACCTGGAAGCCGGGCTGTTGCCCCTGAAAACGGTGGTCTTCGGGCCGGGGCTGTCACTGGCTGACATCGGCCTGTCATGGGGCGTTGCGGTCTCTCCGCTGGACGGCGAAGCGCGCGTCACGCTCAAGCTGCAGTGGGGGCCTGACCAGGGGGTTCAGGTCATGATTCCCCGCACGGACGACGTGCTCAACGCGGCCATCCAGAAGTTCGAGTTTGCGGACGGCTCCACGGTGTGGCTGCAGGACCTGATTGCCATGGCGCCGCCGGCGCCCGACTTTGACCTCGGCTACGCGCAGCTCCATGCGGGCATGGGCGCGCAGAGCGCGGATGCAGCCGACGTGACCGGCATTCACGCGCTGGTCGCGTCCGCCAGTGAACTCAAGGTCGAGAGCGACGGTGTGGACCTGGTGATCTCCATCATCGGCAGCAGCGACAGCTTGCGGATCGCCGGCTGGTACGCAGATCCCGATGCCATGTCGCGGGCTATCTTGTTCACGTCAGGCAATACGGCGCTTTCCTCAGCCGAGTTGACGGACAGGGGCCTGATCAAGGACGGCAGCGCCGGCGACATGGACCTGCATGGCATACCCGGCTTTGCCACCACCTTTATCGCCGGACCGAACACCCGCATGACGGGAAATTCGGGCATGGACATCTATGTCTATAACGCGGGCAGCGGCGAGGTGCACATCACCGACCCGGGCGGCGGCGCCGTGCGCTTTGGCAGCGGCGTCAGCGCCACGGCCACACTGGGCCTGGGCGATGGCTCCTTGTTGATCCAACTGGGCAACCAGGACGACAAGATTTACCTGGAAAATTTCGACCCCAGCAACGCTGGAAACTTCCAAAGCGTGTGGAACTTTGAGTTTGCCGGCGGCAGCACGCTGAACCTGCAGGACC
This sequence comes from Polaromonas sp. CT11-55, assembly GCF_047303325.1. NCBI lineage: Bacteria > Pseudomonadati > Pseudomonadota > Betaproteobacteria > Burkholderiales > Comamonadaceae > Polaromonas > Polaromonas sp. CT11-55. Next base: position 27,351 of record NZ_JBKBEX010000037.1, read on the forward strand.
TGCTGAACCAGGGTTTTGACCTGTCGGGAACGGCAGATGCCGAGACCATCAACGGCACCAGCGTGACTGATCGCATTCTTGGGGGTGCGGGCGACGATGTGTTGCGTGGCGGCAGGGGCGATGACACGCTGGACGGCGGGGCCGGCAGCGATGTGTATCTGTTCAGCCGCGGTGATGGTGTGGACACCATCAACGAAAGCGATGCAACGCCCGGCAATGTGGACACCATACGCTTTGATGACTCCGTCAGCGTGGCGGACGTCAGGGTCAGCCGCGAAGGGCTCAACCTGTACCTCGGCACGGACGGCAGCACGGACCGTATCCAGATCAGCAACTGGTTTGCCGATGGCGCCAACACGGTGGAACAGGTCGAGTTCGCCGACGGCACGGTGTGGAACGCACAGACCCTCACCGACATGGCCATCTTCCTGGGCACGCCTGACCAGGATGACCTTGTCGGCAGCCAGGGCAATGACATGCTGCGAGGCCTGGACGGTGATGACATCCTGTTCGGTGGCGATGGATTCGACGTGCTTGAAGGCGGTGCGGGTAACGACAGCCTTTCGGACATGGCCGGCAGCAGCAACTACTTCAATGGCGGCAGCGGCGACGACCAGTTGCTTGGCAGCACGGGTGCCAACCTCCTCATCGGAGGAACCGGCAATGACGCCATCACCAGCGACAGCGGCCCGGATGTGATCGCCTTCAATGTGGGCGACGGCCAGGACACCCTGTACGTCAATGACTCCGTACCAAACCTGGAAGACACCATCAGCCTGGGCGGAGCCGGCCTGGACTATGCCAACCTGAGCCTGGAGAAAAATGGCAGCGACCTGGTGCTCAAGCTCAGCGGTACCGACCAGCTGACCTTGGCCGACTGGTACGCCGGCACACCCAGGCAGAGCGTGCTGAACCTGCAGCTAGTGGCCGAGGCCATGTCGGCCTTCGATGCCAACTCCGGCGACCCGCTGCTCAACAAAAAGGTGCAGACCTTTGACTTCCAGGGCCTGGTAGGCGCGTTCGACACGGCGCGCACGGCCACGCCGGGGCTGAGCAGCTGGGCGCTGAGCAATGGGCTCACGCAGTTCCACCTGGCCGGCAGCGACAGCGAAGCCCTGGGCGGCGACCTGGCCTACCACTATGGCGCGGACGGCACGCTGGCCGGCATGGGCCTGGGCAAGGCGCAGGAGGTGCTGACGAATGCGCAGTTTGGTGCGCAGGCGCAGGGGATTCATTCAACGGCCAGCTTGCAGGAGGGGTTGGTGCGCTTGGGCTAGTGGCGTGGTGGACAGGCTCATGCACATCAATGCCGACGCGACGCAGAACAACCAGGGTGGTGGCGGTGCTTCGTCAGGCAACGCAGGCACCAGCAGCGCCGATGCCGCCATGGCGACCTACAAGGTGCGGCCTGACCACCAGGTGCTCAAGGACCCGCAGGGTAAGGCCCTGGTCATCACGCCGGGCATGCAAGTAGTGGCTGAGATCAACCAAGGCAAGCGGGCGGTGTTCGAGTATTTGCTGTCGCCTGTGCAGAAGGCGGTGCAGGAGTCGGGGAGGGAGAGGTGAGTGATGTCAGCGTATTCTGCAAGGCGATGGGGTAGTTTTGGGGCAAGAATAACCAAATAGAAATGCTCCAACCATTCCTAAATTCGTTGGCGAGATTTTTGATTTTGAGAATAAGTATTGGCTAATAGAAGGACGAAATAGTTATGTTGCAATCTAAACCTCTCGCGGCAATTGCACGCGGACTTACTGTAAAAATAAAAAAAGCTATTGTTTGTGCAGTGCTGACTGCAGCTATCGGCGCAAATGCTGCCGATCCCTATGTGCCGGTGAAATGGACCAAGTTCGTCAAAGTTGAGGGCCAAACTGAGCCAGTACCCGAGCAATGGCTACAGGATGCGGAAGCACGTATCGCATACAGCCTCAGGTTACCTGACGTAATGCCAAAGCCGGTGCCGTATGACTTTAGCCAACCCATTTGGGAGCGATGGTGGATCAACGCTCAGCAAAAGGCGTCAATTCGGTACTTCAATCACCTATGCAGTACAGAGGCCGGCGAATGGATAGTCAAGAAGGTCGAAAACGTCGAGGGCTTTTACTTTGCTCGGCCACAAGGTGCACCAACTAGCGATACGTTGACGGACCCCTATGGTCCGGAAATGCCCTGGATACAGCGCGCATATGTCCTCACTGGTGACAGCCTTAAATGGCAGGGTGCCTGGTTTATCCAACCCCCTCTTTATAACTATCGCTTCGTCGAACAACCTCGTCGCAGCGTGGATTGGCAGAAGGGCATTACCGAACCCCATGTTCGATTGTTTGGGTATACACGAGAGCCAGCCCTTGAGCCTAACGGGAAGCTGTCGTCCATTTGGAAAGACAAAACCCCCATGCAGGTCGTCGATATTCCCATTCTTACTGCCCGTTACGGCTATACCTGGCGCGGCGTCAAGCGACCACAGGATCGCGAGCACGGAATCGCCGGAGGTGAACTAATCATCTATGACTTACAAACCAAAGAAGTGTTGGCAGTACGTCGCCAGTTCTTAATTGCAAGTCACAACCCGCGCGGTGAGGGGAAGGCTATGTGGGAAGTGGCGGCTCGTTGTCCACAACTACGTGAAGGGCCGGGGAGCGGAGAATTTACCCAATTCGCCTTTGATGTTCTTCAAACCACTGAGTCATCTTCAACGAAAAAGAAGTAAACATGAATACCGATATCAATTCACTTTATGAGTTCACGTTGCAACACATGACTGCCGAAGCGCTTTTCTAATTCACTCTATGGCATTAATCGACAACACATCAATGGAAAAAGGAAAAAGAAATTCGTGATTATTGGCTAACTCAATACCTCCTCAGCGCAATTGGTTGGGGATACTTAATCATCATATTGATGGCATTGGCCCTGGTGCTATGGCGGGTAAAGGGGAAAACGGCAAAGACTATTGCTGCCTTGGTTGTTCTTGGCATTGCATCCATCCTGCCGATTCAGGGCTACTGGGCGTATGAAAAAGAAAAAGAGGCGGCGAATGCCTATCGCGAACGCTTAGCTAATGCTCAAGCTTTGTTTGATGAGCGCTGTAAGACGGCGGGAGAGAAAATTTATAAAACAGTGGACAACGTGGAGGGCGCGTTGCTGATGAAAATCAGGCCAGACAAGGTTAATTTCTTTGACCAGTATGCGATGGATGATCCTTATGGGCGCGACGTTGGCGGAAGAGGTTATATCGGTTCATTCTTACGCGCCGTCAGCGGTACCGAATTGAATAAGCGTGTCGCCGAAGGCCGGAGAGTAGGATTTTCATACGTTGAAGTAAGCGATATCGCCAGTAAAAAGTTGTACCGCTATACGGGCGTTATTAAGTCGGTAGATGGACGGGATCCAAATTTTGAACTTGAAATTGTAGAAGTAACGAATCCAAGTGCAGTCTATGGCATCACATATGAGGATATCTCGACCAAAGAAGACCGAGACCACTGGATTGCGGGAGGCTTGTTAAAGATTTTGAATCTTCAAACGAATTCGGTTATAGCTGAACGAACGGGATATATATTTGATCGAGGCCTCGGTAGTACGGAAGGAGGCCGAGGTCCATGGGAAGCGGCGGAAGCATGTTCGGGTGTTGATCGTAAGTATGGACATAACGCTCGATTTGTATTCAAAGCCCTGAAACCTACAGAAGGAAAATAGGCATGGCAACCGACATCTCCGCATATCTGAAATTTGCAAATCTGCAGATGGCGGCTGAAGCTGACTATTTGAACGTTACCGATTTCACAAACGTCGATCAGATAAAGACTGCATTGGTCCGCGGCAACAACCGCTCAAGCAAATTCACCACCACCCAAGTCGATCAATTTATTGCGGATGGCTGGACAGTCGTAGAACACAAGAGCAATACCATGTTGAATTTCGTTCAAATCTAGTCCAGCTGGAACGAAATTTCCACTCGAACCTGATCCTGCATTTACAAAGAACGTGTGTGGATCAAGAGGTGATGGAAAAAGTGGGTCAAGTTTTCAACGAAATTCAACACCGTGTGAGACGGCGAGAATCTTGGTAGACCTTATCCGCCTTGGTTGAGAGACCACAGGAACACTCCGTCCCCGGGCCGGATGAGGTTGGGAAACAAAGGACTTGATGAAACTGGATGGCCTGAATATACTGTACATAAATACAGTATTCAGGCCGCCCCGCTTTTACCGGGCCGGGCTGTTTCCACCCCATGTCCGACGCCATCATCCCTCTCCACGCCATCAAGGGCCGCGGCACCGCCACGCGCATCGCGCACCGGTTTGAGAAGGATGTGCGCACGGCCTGGGACGACGGCTGGGGCACCTTGGAAGAGGGCGTGGCGGGCGAGGCGCCGCGGCTGGAAACCACGGTCACCCTGGAAGAGGCGCGCAGCGCCATTGTGCGCAACGACTCGCCGGACATTTTTTTTGACTACAGCATCAATCCCTACCGGGGCTGCGAGCATGGCTGTGTGTACTGCTATGCGCGGCCGACGCACAGCTACCTGAATCTTTCGCCGGGCCTGGACTTTGAAACCAAAATCATTGCCAAGCGCAATATCGCCGAGGCCTTGCGCGCCGACCTGGGCAAGCGCAGCTATGTGCCGCGCCTGCTCAACATAGGCTCGGGCACCGACTGCTACCAGCCGGCTGAGCGCGAGCTGCGGCTCACGCGTGGCCTGATCGAGGTGATGCGCGATACCTGCCACCCGTTTTCCTTGATCACCAAGTCCAGCGGCGTGGAACGCGACCTGGACTTGATTGCACCCCTGGCCGCTGACAAGCTGGCCGCTGTTTACATGACCATCACCACACTGGACGGCGAACTCGCGCGCAAGCTGGAGCCGCGCGCCGCGGCGCCGCACCGCCGCCTGCGCACCTTGCGCATGCTGGCCGAGCACGGCGTGCCTGTGGGGGTGAGCGTTGCGCCGCAGATTCCTTTTGTGAACGAGGACATGGAGCAGGTGCTGGAGGCGGCCTGGGAGGCCGGCGCGCGTTCGGCGTTTTACACGGTGATCCGCCTGCCCTGGGAAGTGGCGCCTCTCTTCAAGGAATGGCTGGAGCTGCACTACCCGCAGCGCTCCGCGCGTATCATGGCGCGCATCCAGGAGATGCGCGGCGGCAAAGACTATGACAGCGATTTCGCCTCGCGCATGAAGGGCTACGGCCTGTGGGCTGACCTGATCAAGCAGCGCTTTGAGAAATGCTGCAACCGCCTGGGTTTTAACCGCCAGCGCGTGGAGCTGGACTTGAGCCGCTTCAGGCCGCCGAGTGCGGCGGGGCAGGGCCGCCTGTTCTGAGGCGGCCGGCAGCTTGAGGCCGCGAGGGCTATAGTGCAAGCCCAACATTGAAGGAGTTCATCTTGGCATTTGAGTGGAAGCATTCGTCGGAGGGTGTTGATTGGGACGCGCTCTCTGACCTTTACCGGATCGCGCCATTGGGCGAGAAGAAACCGGCGGACCTGAAAGTTGTGTTCTCCAACAGCCTGTTCAAAAGTTTTGTGTATGAGGGCGGGCAACTGATTGGCGCCGGCCGCGCGCTGGCTGACGGCATGGACTGCTCTTATATCTGCGATATCGCGGTGCACCCGGAGCACCAGGGCGTGGGCCTGGGCAAGGAGATTGTTGCCTCGCTGGTCGGCCTCTCAAAGGGGCACAAGAAGATCATCCTCTATGCGGTGGCCGGCAAGGAGCCGTTTTACCGAAAGCTGGGGTTCAGGCGCATGCTGACGGCGATGGCGATTTTCAGGAACCAGGAGCAGGCGCTGCAGAGCGGGCTGATCAGCGACAGCTGAAGCTATCCAATTTCTAGCGCAAATAGCTGCGGTTTAAGCGCACTTCGAGCTTGCTCTGCAGTTTCTCGAAGGTGGCGCTCATGGCCCAATAGATGCCCGCGGCTGCCAGGTACAGCGGGAAGGGCTGGAAGGTGGTGGCGATCACTTCCTTGGTCGCGAGCATCAGCTCGCCGACGGCGATCACCGAGACCAGGGACGTGTCCTTGATCAGGCTGATCAGGCTGTTGGACAGGCTGGGCACGGCCAGTCTCAAGGCCTGCGGGCCAATCACGTAGCGCAGCGTCTGCGCCTGCGTGAGGCCCAGGCTGCGGGCCGCGTTCCACTGGCCGTGTTCCACGCCGTTGATCGCGCCGCGAATCGTTTCCGACAGGTAGGCGCCCACGTTGAGGCTCAGGCCCAGGATGCCGGCGCTGATGGGGTCGAACTGTATGCCTATGCTGGGCAGGCCGAAGTAGATGACAAAAAGCTGCACCAGCAGCGGCGTGCCCCGCATGCAGCTGACATACAGCGCCGCGAACTGCGAAAGCCCCGGCACCTTGGCCAGCCGCGTGATGGCCACAAGCGTACCGATGATGGCGCCGAAAAAAATCGAAGCCACGGCCAGCAGCAGCGTCCATGCCGCGCCCTTGAGCATCAGCGGCAGGGCGTCGCGCAGCAAAGAGGTCAAGCCAGACAAGTCCATGATGGGGAGTCTCCACAAATAAAAACCACCAGAACCTGTTCACGGCCTAAACGGGACCGCGTTGGGATGCAATCGGGATGAGTGGGCCGACCAGGAACGCCGCATGGGCTAATGCCCATGCAAGGGCCTGGGTGGTTCAATCGCCCGATTTCATCCCAACCCGGAGGGCAAGCGCCTTCTCGGGCGGTCTGCGGCGTTGCGGCGCTAGCCCAT
>NZ_JBKBEX010000038.1:0-33194 GCF_047303325.1 Polaromonas sp. CT11-55
CCGCAGCAGCGCACGCGTGAAGTCCACCCGGTGCTGGAAAAGCTGTTCGAGCTCTATCCGAAAATGTTCGGCGCGCAGTTCCTGCCGCTCAAGCTGGGCGCCTTCCAGGACCTGCTGGCCGAGAACCCGGACACCTTCAAGCGCGATGAGCTGAAAGTCGCGCTGGGCCTGCACGCGCGTTCCACCCGCTACCTCGAATGCGTGGCGGCCGGCCTTCCGCGCCACAACCTGCAGGGTGAGCCCGTGGAGCCGGTGGCACCCGAGCATGTACACCATGCCATCATGGAAGTTTTCCGGCGCCGCCAGGCGCGCTCCAAGGAGGATTTGCGCCCCAAGGTGCGCGCCCGCCTGGTCGCCGCCATCGAGGCCTCGGGCCTGAGCCGCGAGGAATATGCCGAACGCACCCACACCCAGGACGAAACCGCCAATGCGCTGCTCGATGAGGCCTTTGCCGAGATCGCGGTGCAGACCGCCAAACGCGAAGCCCTGATGCGCGCCTTTGAAGCCAGCGGCAAAACCGTGGAACAGTTTGCCGAGATGTACGGCATGAATCCGGCCGACGTCGCCCAGGCCGTGGAGCGCACGCGGCGAGCCGGTGCGGCCCAGCCTCAATAAGGCCCGGTCAATACAGCGAGCGGCCGAAACGCTCGAAGCGCGGCTGCCACTTCTCGAGGATGTCGGCCGACACCAGGATGCGTTCGGCCCGGCCTATCAGCAGCTGGCGCGGCACCAGGCCTATGTAGCGTGAGTCAGCGCTGTTGTCGCGGTTGTCGCCCAGCATCAGGAACTGGTCAGGGGGAATGGTGATCGGGCCCCAGTCGTCCTTGGCCTTCACGCCGGCCAGCCACTGGATTTCATGCTGCCCCTGGGCCGTGGTTTCCTTGAGGTGCGTGGCCACGAGCACACCCACCGGGCCAGCCGGCTCCAGCGCCGTGTCCAGCGCCTCATAGCGCGCCGCCTGGCCGTTGATGATGAGCACCTTGGCGCGCATTTCCACGACGTCGCCCGGCACAGCCACCAGGCGCTTGATCAGGCGCACGCCATCCACCGGCGAGGAAAAAGTCACGACATCGCCGCGCTGCGGGTCGGCGGTGCGCGCCAGCACCGTGTCGGTCAGCGGGATCTTGACGTTGTAGGCCAGCCGGTTGACGAAGACCACGTCGCCTTCAAGCAGGTTGGGCCGCATGGAGCCCGATGGAATGGGGTTCCAGTCCGCGATCGCGGTGCGGAACAGCCCGAACAACAACAGCAACACCAGAAAACTGCGGTTCTGCCTGAGCCAGCTTTTCATGTTTTCACTCCTGTGAAGAAAAAAAGGGCGCCCTGTGCGGGGCGCCCTTTGATGTGATGTTCAAGCCTGGCTGTTTTGCAAAGCCGCGATGCGCTCTTCGATCGGCGGGTGCGTGGCAAACAGCTTGCCTATGCTGCCGGTGATGCCCATGGCCGCCACGGCCTTGGGCAGCTCACCGGGCTGCATGCCGCCCAGGCGGGCCAGGGCGTTCATCATGGGCTGGCGCCGGCCCATCAGCTGCGCGGCGCCGGCGTCGGCGCGGAACTCGCGCTGGCGCGAGAACCAGGCCACGACGATGGCCGCGGCAAAGCCCAGCACGATGTCCAGCACGATGGTGCTGACGTAGTAGCCGATGCCGGGGCCGGAGTTGTTGTCGCTGCCGCGACGCAAAAAGCTGTCGACGGCGTAGCCGATCACGCGCGAGAGGAAGACCACAAAGGTGTTCATCACGCCCTGGATCAGGGTCATGGTGACCATGTCGCCGTTGGCGACGTGGGCGATCTCGTGGCCCAGCACGGCTTCGATTTCTTCCTTGGTCATGCCTTGGAGCAGGCCGGTGGAGACAGCCACCAGCGAGGAGTTCTTGAAGGCGCCGGTGGCAAAGGCGTTGGGCTCGCCTTCAAAAATGCCGACTTCGGGCATGCCGATCTGGGCCTTCTCGGCCAGCTTGCGCACGGTCTCGACGATCCAGGCTTCGTCGGCGTTCTGCGGCTCGTTGATGAGGCGCACACCGGCGCTCCATTTGGCGACCGGCTTGCTGATCAGCAGCGAGATGATGGCGCCGCCAAAGCCCATGACCAGCGCAAAGCCGAGCAGCGCCGTCAGGTTCAGGCCGTTGGCCGTGAGGTAGCGGTTCACGCCCAGCAGGCTGGCGACGATGCCCAGCACCGCCACAACGGCGATATTGGTCAGGACAAACAGGAAAATACGTTTCATGGGTTCTCCGTGGGGTCGGTAAAAAAGCCCGCCTTGCGCAGGATATGAGGGCCCGCGGGTCCGGTTCAAGCGGTACCCGCGCCTAAGTCGCTGATTTTTATCTGTTATTTATGACGGTCTTGGCGGCCGGAATACAAGGGAGTCATCATAAAAGGAAAAGTTCTCGTTCTCGGGCCACCAGCCGGGCACGCCCAGCACCGGCAAGGGCGCAAAAGGCTTGGCGGCCAGCCTGGCGGCGCTGAGGTCGGCCGCCACCCAGGCGTCCAGCTCGGCGAGAGTGCCCATGGGCGGCTGCGCCAGGTAGACGTGGGCAGTGATGGCTTTGCGGGGGGTCAGGAGCTTCTCGAGCAGCGCATGGCCGAACAGCACCAGCCTGGCCTGCTGCCACATCGCCCTGTGGGTGATGAAAAGGGTTCTCCAGTCGCGGGCGAGCAGCGCGTCCCACAGGGGCTGCGGCGCCGACAGGAAGGCGGCGTTTTCGTCGAACACCGTGAGCGCATCACGCACGGGGCCGCGCACAGGCGCTATGCCCGCGGCGTCGATCTCGGCGGCCTGCAGCTGGTTGAGTTTTCGTTTGGTGTCCGGGAAGCGCATCCAGCACAGGCCGTTGAAAAAATCATGCGCGCCTTCGCGCGTGGGGCACAGCCGGGTCCTGGCGATAAAGCTCTCATAGGCTTCGCCCGAAGGCAATGTGCATTGGGGCGCGAAGCAGACCGGCGCAGGCTGGACGGCATTGAGCGCCTGGTGCAGCGCAACACCCGCTGTCACCGCACAGGCGGCGCGCTGGCCGGGTTCGCGCCAGGCTTGCAGCCAGGGTCTTTCCCAGTCTATGGGGGGCAGCGGCGGCGGACTTGCCATGGTATTCAGGCCTTGGCCGGCTTGGCTTGCTTTCTGTCGCGCACCATGACCGTGGACTTGCCTTCGTCGGCGATGTCGAAGAGCTGGGTGGCCACCAGCAGCTTGGTCAGCGTGGCATAACCGTAGTTGCGGTGGTCGAAGGAGGCCTGGTTGGCGATCTGCGTGCCGACCGCCCCCACACGCGCCCAGCCCTCATCGTCGGCCGCGGCCTGTACCGCGTTGCGCAGCAGCATGACGAGCTTGGCGTCCTGGCGCAGCTGCGCGGATGTGACCCGCAGGGGCGCGGCGGAGACGGCCTCCCCGTCGTCCTTGTGGTCGCCATGGGCGCTGCCTGCAGCGGCGTCGGCCGCAATGGGGCGCAGCTTGTCGAGGAACAGGAAGCGGGAGCAGGCGTTGACGAAGGGCTCGGGCGTTTTCTGCGCGCCGAAGCCGTAGACGGCCGCGCCCTTGGCGCGCAGGTGCATCACCAGTGGCGTGAAATCGGCATCCGAAGAGACGATGCCGAAGGCGTCGGGTCGGTCGGTGTAAAGCAGCTCCAGCGCGTCTATCACCATGGCCATGTCGCTGGCGTTCTTGCCCTTGGTGTAGTCGAACTGCTGCATGGGCCGTATGGCGTGCTCGTGCAGCACCTCTTCCCAGCCTTTGAGTTCGTTTTTCTTCCAGTTGCCGTAGGCGCGCCGGATATTGGTTTCGCCGAAGGTCGACAGCTCGTTGAGGATCAGGTCGATTTTGGACGCCGGCGAGTTGTCGGCGTCTATGAGCAGGGCAACGCGCGGCTTGTGGTCCATGGTTCAGCTCCCGGTATCCAGTTTCCAGGGCAGGTTCTCGCCGGAGCGCAGGGGCTTGAGTTCGGCCTCGCCGAATGCGTAGCTTTCGGGCGGGTGCCAGCTTTCCCTCCTGAGGGTGATGCTGCCGGTATTGCGCGGCAGGCCGTAGAAGTCGGCGCCGTTGAAGCTGGCGAAGGCCTCGAGCTTGTCCAGCGCACCGGCCGCGTCGAAGGCCTCGGCGTACAGCTCCATCGCGGCATGGGCGGTGTAGCAGCCCGCGCAGCCGGTGGCGTGCTCCTTCAGGTGGGCCGGGTGCGGCGCGCTGTCGGTGCCGAGGAAAAACCGCGCATTGCCGCTGGTGGCGGCTTCGACGAGCGCCAGACGGTGGGTTTCGCGCTTGAGCACCGGCAGGCAGTAATAGTGGGGGCGTATGCCGCCGGTGAAGATTGCGTTGCGGTTGTAGAGCAGGTGGTGGGCCGTAACGGTCGCCCCCGTGAACTTGCCCGCATCGCGCACGTAATGCGCCGCTTCCCGGGTGGTGATGTGCTCAAACACAATCTTGAGCTCGGGGAAATCGCGGCGCAGCGGGATCAGCTGGGTGTCTATGAACACCGCCTCGCGGTCGAACAGGTCGATGTCGGACGAGGTCACCTCGCCGTGCACCAGCAGCAGCATGCCGGCTTTTTGCATGGCTTCCAGCGTTTTGTAGGTCTTGCGCAGGTCGGTCACGCCGGCGTCGCTGTTGGTGGTGGCGCCGGCCGGGTAGAGCTTGGCCGCGACCACGCCGACATCTTTGGCGCGGGCAATCTCCTCGGGCGGCAGGTTGTCGGTGAGGTAAAGCGTCATCAGCGGCTCGAACTGCACGCCGGCCGGCACGGCTGCCTGAATGCGCTCGCGGTAGGCCGCGGCCTGCGCGGCGGTGGTCACCGGCGGGCGCAGGTTGGGCATGATGATGGCGCGGCCGAATTGTGCGGCGGTGTGGGGCACCACGGTGTGCAAGGCCTCGCCGTCGCGCACATGCAGGTGCCAGTCGTCGGGGCGGGTCAGGGTCAGGGTTGAAACAGGGGTTCGGGTGGCGGAGGTCATGGCCTGAATTGTCGCACCGCCCGGGGCCACCGGGGACAAAGCCGCCAAGGCCGGCCCGGGCGGCGCGCCATGAAAAAAGCCCCGCATTGCGGGGCTTTTTTGTTTTTTCTTCTTCGTAGGCAGTTGCGGTGATCTTTCAGCGCGCTCTGTGCTTTTTCAGTGGGACAGGATCTTGTTGAGGAAGTCCTTGGTGCGCGCCTTGCGGTTTTCGGGATGGTTGAAGAACTCGTCCTTTGAGCAGTCTTCCAGGATCTTGCCGCCCACGTCCATGAAAATCACGCGGCTGCCGACCTTGCGGGCAAAGCCCATCTCATGGGTCACCACCATCATGGTCATGCCTTCGACGGCCAGGCCCATCATGCAGTCCAGCACCTCACCGACCATTTCGGGGTCCAGCGCGGAAGTGGGTTCGTCAAACAGCATGGCGATGGGGTCCATGCTGAGCGCACGGGCGATCGCCACGCGCTGCTGCTGGCCGCCCGAGAGCTGGCCGGGGAATTTGTCCTTGTGCGCCATCAGGCCCACGCGGTCCAGGTACTTGAGGCCGTGTTTTTTGGCCTCGTCGACCTTGCGGCCCAGCACCTTGACCTGCGCCAGCGTCAGGTTTTCCGTGACGCTCAGGTGCGGGAACAGCTCGAAGTTCTGGAACACCATGCCGACGCGGCTGCGCAGCTTGGGCAGGTCGGTCTTGGGGTCGTGCACGGCCTTGCCGTCGACGAAAATCTGGCCCTTCTGGAAGGGTTCCAGCGCGTTGATGGTCTTGATCAGGGTGGATTTGCCCGAACCCGAAGGCCCGCAGACCACAACCACTTCACCCTTCTTGATGCTGGTGGTGCAGCTGTTGAGAACCTGCACGTCGCCGTACCATTTGGAAACTTCTTTCAACTCAATCATGTTCTTCTCCGGTGTGCTCTTTGAGATTTGCGTGTCTTGACGATGCGCGGTCTCAGCGAATGATGGCGATTCTGCTGTTCAGGCGCTTGACCATATAGGACAGCCCGAAGCAGATCACGAAATAAATCACGGCGGCCAGCAGGTAGGCCTCTTCAGGACGGCCGTAAATCTTGCCGGCGGTGCTGAAACCCTTGAGCAGGTCGTAAGCGCCGATCGCGTAAACCAGCGAGGTGTCCTGGAACAGGATGATGGTCTGCGTCAGCAGAATGGGCACCATGTTGCGGAAAGCCTGCGGCAGGATGATCAGCTTCATGTTCTGCGCGTAGGTCATGCCCAGGGCGCGCCCGGCGTTGACCTGGCCGCGCGAGATCGACTGTATGCCCGCGCGCATGATTTCGCTGAAATAAGCGGCCTCGAAAGCGACGAAGGTGATGATGGCCGAAATTTCGGCGCGGTAATTGCTGCCGCCGGGAATCAGGCTGTAAAACGACGCCGGCACCAGCAGGAAGAACCACAGGATCACCATGACCAGCGGAATCGAGCGCATGCCGTTGACGTAAAAGGTCGCAGGGATGGTCAGGAATTTTTTGCCGGAAAGGCGCATCAGGGCCAGCACGGTACCGAAGATGATGCCGCCTATGGTGGCGATCACGGTCAATTCAATGCTGAAAATAAAGCCCTTGACGACGAACTGGGAGATCATGTCCCAGTTCAGGAAGCTCATGTCGAGTCCAAGCATGTCAGTGACCTCCGCCCGTTGAGCCGGCGACGACGAAGCCCGGGATTTGCACCCGCTTCTCGACAAAGGCCATGACCCGGTTGACCGCGAAGGCCGAAACGGCGTACAGCGCCGTCACCGCCAGGTAGATTTCAATGCCGCGCGAGGTTTCTTCCTGCGCCTGCATGGCGAACATGGTCAGTTCCGCGATAGACACCGCGAAAGCCACGGAGGAATTCTTCAAAAGGTTCATCGATTCGCTGGTGAGCGGCGGAATGATGATGCGAAAAGCCATGGGCAGGATCACGTAGCGGTAGGTCTGCAGGGTCGTGAAACCCATGGCCATGCCGGCATAACGCTGGCCGCGCGGCAGCGCCTGCACGCCCGCCCTGACCTGCTCGGCAATACGCGCCGACGTGAAAAAGCCCAGGGCAAACACCACCAGGATGAAGCTGGGCAGCTCCTTCATGGCGGGGAAAATCTTGGGAACCACGAAATACCAGATGAAAATCTGGACCAGCAGGGGAACGTTGCGAAACAGCTCGACCCAGGCGTTGGCGAAACGCACAAGCCAGGGGCTGCTCGGCAAGGTGCGCAGCGTGCCTATGATCGCGCCAAACAGCATGGCGATCACCCAGGATGCTCCGGCGACGGACAGCGTCCAGCCCCAGGCATCAAACATCCACTGCAGGTAGGTTCGACCGCTACCGTCATCATTCAAAAATACCCGCCAATCCCAAGTCATCACGGCTCCAGCAAATGGTTGTTGTGTTGTTTTCCCTGCGACGGTAAACGGGAAACCCCGCCAGTGCAAGGCGACCGGCGGGGTTGTTCAATTTACCTGGCCAGAATTACTTCTGTGCGTACTCTTCCATGGGCTTGTCGTTCGGGTTGTCCCAAGCCGCCTTGGTACTGGCGCTCAGGGCCAGGCCAACCTTGGTGTTCTTCGGAGGAATCGGCGACAGGAACCACTTGGTCCACAGCTTGTTCATTTCGCCCGACTTGATCATGCCCTTGACGGTGTCGTCAGCCAGGCGCTTGAGCAGCGGGTCGTCCTTGCGGATCATGATGGCGATGGGCTCGACGCTCAGCACTTCACCGACGATCTTGAAGTCCGAAGGCTTCTTGGCGGTGGCGATGTTACCGGCCAGGATGGAACCATCCATCACGAAGGCATCGGCGCGGCCCGACTCGAGCAGCAGGAAGCTGTCGGAGTGGTCCTTGCCGAAGATTTCCTTGAACTCGACGCCGGTGGCGCGCTTGTTCTTGCGCAGCGTCTGCACGGAGGTGGTGCCGGTGGTGGTCGCCACGGTCTTGCCGCTCAGTTGGGCCACCGAGGTGATGCCGGAATTGGCCTTCACGGCGATGCGGACTTCCTCGACGAAGGTGGTCACGACGAAAGCCACGTCTTTCTGACGGGTCGCGTTGTTGGTGGTGGAGCCGCACTCGATGTCGACCGTGCCGTTCTGCACGAGGGGAATGCGGTTCTGCGAGGTTACAGGCTGGTATTTGACTTCCAGCTTGCGTTCGGCGGCCTTCTCGAGATTGGCCAGTATGCGCTGGCAGATCTCGACGTGGTAGCCGGTGTATTTGCCGTCACCCAGGGTATAGGACAGCGCGCCCGAAGAATCGCGAACGCCCATGGTGACAACGCCGGAAGCCTTGACTTTGGCAAGGGTGTCGGCAAATGCGGCGCCGGTGGCGAGCAAGGCGACGGACAGAGCGACAAGCTTGAGTTTCATGGAATCTCCTGTAATGAATGAAACGGTTAGCGAACTATTCTAGAGAGATGGTACCCGGGACTGGCCTAGGTTTACCCGGCCTCTCACACGGGGGAATGCGGACTGTGTGGACGGCGCTTGGCGGCAAACCCGCGCAAAGCGGCGATTCCCGGGTTTTTCCAAAGTGGTGCGCGCATGAGAAGTCCGGAACTATACGGCAGATACAAGCAGTCTTTGTGCCAGCCCGTCAGGCGACCAGCGGAAGGGGCTGCGTGAGCTTGTCGGGCACCAGCAAGGCCTCGACCTCGGCCTGCGTCATGATGCCCAGCGACTCCGCGATCTCGGCAATCGGCGCGCCAGTGGCGATGGCCGTCTTGGCAATGAGCGCGGCCTTTTCGTAGCCGATGATGGGGTTGAGCGCCGTGACCAGGGTCACCGATTCGCGCACGCGTTTGGCCAGCAATTCGCGGTTGGCCTCTATGCCGGCGACGCAGTGGGTCTGCAGCGTCAGGCAGGCCTGGCTCAGGTGCTCGATGCTCTTGAAAAGGCTCCATCCCATGATGGGCTCGAAGGCGTTGAGCTGCAGCTGGCCGGCCTCGGAGGCCATGGTCACGGTCATGTCGTTGCCTATCACTTCAAAGGCAACCTGGTTCATGACCTCGG
Source organism: Polaromonas sp. CT11-55 (assembly GCF_047303325.1). Taxonomy (NCBI): domain Bacteria; kingdom Pseudomonadati; phylum Pseudomonadota; class Betaproteobacteria; order Burkholderiales; family Comamonadaceae; genus Polaromonas; species Polaromonas sp. CT11-55. The sequence goes on from NZ_JBKBEX010000038.1 coordinate 8,935, forward strand.
GGATCACCGGGTTGACCTTGCCTGGCATGATGGACGAGCCCGCCTGGCGCGGCGGCAGCCGGATGTCGCCGAAGCCGGCCTGCGGGCCGCTGGAGAGCAGGCGCAGGTCGTTGCAGATCTTGCTGAGCTTCGTGGCCACACGCTTGAGCACGCCGGAAAGCTGCACGAAGGCGCCGGTGTCCTGCGTGGCCTCGATCAGGTTGGCGGCCTTTTCGACCGGCACGCCGCACTCTTCGGCGAGATGGCGGCAGACGATGTCGGCGTAGCCGGCCGGCGCATTGATGCCGGTGCCTATGGCCGTGGCGCCCAGGTTGATTTCCTGGATCAGCGCGCGTGCTTCGCGCAAGCGGGCCTCGTCCTCACCGATCATGACCGCGTAGGTGAGGAATTCCTGGCCCAGCGTCATGGGCACGGCGTCCTGCAACTGGGTACGGCCGATTTTGAGCACGTCCCGGAACTCGTGCGCCTTGGCCTCGAAGCCGCCGCGCAGGATGGCCATGGAGGCCAGCAGGCGCTCGATGGCAAACCACAGGGCAATGCGCACGGCCGTGGGATAGACGTCGTTGGTGCTTTGCGAGGCATTGACGTGGTCGTTGGGGTGCAGCACGTCGTAACGGCCTTTTTCCACACCCAGCTTTTCGAGCGCGAGGTTGGCGATGACCTCGTTGGCGTTCATGTTGGTGGAAGTGCCGGCGCCGCCCTGGATCACGTCGACCACGAACTGATCGTGGTACTGGCCTGCAATGAGTTTTTCACAGGCGCTCATGATGGCGGCGGCCCGCCTGGCGTCCAGCGTGCCCAGCTGCTGATTGGTGCGCGCCGCGGCCTTTTTGACAAAGCCCAGCGCGCGTATCAGGTCGGGCATGGCCGAAATGCGGGTGCCGGAGATGGGGAAGTTTTCGACCGCGCGCGCCGTGTGCACGCCCCAGTAGGCGCTTACGGGAATCTGCTTTTCACCGAGAAAGTCGTGCTCGGTGCGTGTGGCCGCCGCAGGCGTGGGAGCTGGCTCGGCAAGCGGGGTGAAGGAGGAGTCTGGGGGCACGGGCAACCATCAAATTTTGGACGTCACGAACTGTAAATTTGCGGGTCTTAAAACACCAATGCTGTTTCAACGATCTTCCATGCATTTTTCTTATAACCACCTAGGGTTACTACTAGTGTATGTATCTATTCCCCTATCGCGCGACCGGGCCGACCCCCGCCCGAGGCGCGGCTTTTTCCCGGCTGCCGGTTTGCGCCTGCAGGTAGCTCCACAAGGCCTGGGCATGGCTTTTGGCGGATTCCCTGGAGGTGGGACGCTCCCGGTAAACGCGCACGTCCATGGTCATTTCGAGGTTGCCGCCGGCGCTCACGAGTTTTTTGGCCCGCAGCTCCTTTTTGACGGCGCTGAGCGGCAAAAAGGCGATGCCGTGGCCTTCCAGGGCCATGGCCTTGAGGCCTTCGGCCATGTCGGTCTCATAGACGCGATCCAGGTGAATGGCCGTGCTGGACTGCTTCAGGAGCATGTCCACCATGCGGCCCAGGTAGGCGCCGGGCGCATAGCCCAGGTAAGGCAGGGGTTGGCCGGCGCGCCCCGGCAGGCTGTACTCGGGCTCGCCCGAGGCGGTGGCCCGTACAAAAGGCGCCAGCACTTCCTGGCCCAGCGACACCATCTCGTAGCGGTCCGGGTCCAGCTGGAAAGGCTGGGAATCATGGTGGTAGGCGATCAGCAGGTCGCAGCTGCCCTCGACCAGGCGCAGCACCGCGTCGTGCACATTGAGCGCGATCAGCCGGCTCTTGATGGGGCCGAATTTCTCGCGCAGGCTGCTGACCCAGGCCGGGAAAAAGGTGAAAGCCAGCGTATGCGGCACGGCGAACTCGATGACGTCCTGTCCGGCCGAGGTATGGCCGCGCAGCATGGCGCGGGTGGACTGCAGGCCCTGCAGCATTTCCAGCGACTGGCTGTACAGGGTCTCGCCGGCCGGGGTCAGGCGCGTGGGATAAGAGCTACGGTCCACCAGGTCGGTGCCGGCCCAAGCCTCCAGCGCCTGGATGCGCCGCGAAAACGCCGGCTGGGTGACGTGGCGCAGTTGGGCAGAGCGGCTGAAACTGCGGGTTTCAGCCAGACTGACGAAATCTTCCAGCCATTTGGTTTCCATAGACCTAGCGATCGCGGTAGGACGCGCCCGGGGGGGGCGTCATGGCGCGCACCGGCAAAACAGGGCGCAGGCGTTCAAAGTGACTGGCGTGAAGGCTCATTCAGGCTCCAAAAGGCAACCCAAACGGCCAACATTGGCCGCCGGGTCTTCCGATTATGCGAGCCCGTGAGGCATTTCGGCCTACGGGGAATCCCATGGCAGGCGATGGGAACGCATTCGCCGCAAATATCGCGCTCGATTTGTCCATAGGAAGACAATCCTGTTGTTCGGGCGCGCCCCGCTCAGGCCTCGGGAGAGCTCTGCTGCAGCGCCCACATGCGCGCATAAGCGCCTTCGGTTTCCAGCAGTTGCGCATGCGTGCCGCGCTCCACGATGCGCCCGCCGTCCATCACCAGGATTTCATGCGCGTCAACCACCGTGGAAAGCCGATGCGCGATCACCAACGTGGTCTTGTTCTGCGCGGCGGCACGCAGCTCGGTCTGGATGGCGCGCTCGTTGGCCGAGTCCAGCGCCGAGGTGGCCTCGTCAAAAATCACCACGGGCGGGTTTTTCAGCAGGGTGCGGGCGATCGCCACGCGCTGCTTTTCGCCGCCCGAGAGCTTGAGCCCGCGCTCGCCCACCATGGTCTGGTAGCCCAGCGGCGTGGAGGCGATGAAGCCGTGGATACGGGCCGAGCGCGCTGCCTCCTCCACTTCTTCATGGGTGGCGCCCGGCTTGCCGTAGGCGATGTTGTATTCGACCGTGTCGTTGAACAGCACCGTGTCCTGGGGGACGATGCCGATCGCCTGGCGCACGCTGGACTGCCTGACCTGCTTGATGTCCTGGCCGGCGATGGTGATGCGGCCCTGCTGCACGTCGTAAAAGCGGTAGAGCAACCGCGCCAGCGTGGACTTGCCGGCGCCCGAGGAGCCCACCACCGCCACGGTCTTGCCCGGCGGGATCTCAAAGCTCACGTTGTGCAGGATGGGGCGAGCGGGATCGTAGGCGAAGTTCACGTTCTCAAAGCGCACCGCCGGCGAGCCCTCGATGGCGATGGGCCCGGCACCCGGCAGGTCGGCGATTTCGCGCTCTTTTTCCATCAGCACGAACATCTTGTCGAGGTCGGTCAGGCTTTGCTTGATCTCGCGGTAGATCACGCCCAGGAAGCCTAGCGGGATGTAGAGCTGGATCATGAAGGCATTGACCATGACCAGGTCGCCCAGCGTCATGCGGCCGTCCACCACCCCCTGCGTGGCGCGCCACAGCATCGCGACCAGCCCGATGGCGATGATCAGCTGCTGCCCGGCGTTGAGCAGGCTCAAGGTGTTCTGGCTCTTGATGGCCGCGCGCCGGTAGCGCAGCAGGTTTTCGTCGTAGCGGGCAGCCTCGAATTCCTCGTTGTTGAAATACTTGACGGTCTCGTAATTGAGCAGCGAATCGATGGCCCGGCTGTGGGCCGACGAGTCCAGCTCGTTCATGGTCTTGCGAAACTGCGTGCGCCATTCGGTCACCGTGACGGTGAAGAAGATATAGAACACCAGCGCGATGCCGGTGATGACGGCAAACCAGACGTCGAACTTGACGGCCAGCAGGCTCAGCACCAGCGTCACTTCGATCAGCGTCGGGATGATGCTGTAGAGCGAGTACGAAATCAGCGAATGCACGCCGCGCGTGCCGCGCTCGATGTCGCGCGTCATGCCGCCGGTCTGCCGCTCCAGGTGAAAGCGCAGGCTGAGCGCGTGCAGGTGGCGAAACACCTCCAGTGAAATCCGTCGTGCCGCGCCTTCAGTGGCCTTGGCGAACACCAGCTCGCGCAATTCGGTGAACAGCGTGGTCGACAGGCGCAGCAGGCCGTAGGCCAGCAGCAACGCCACCGGCACCACCAGCACGGCCTGCACGTCGCCTGGCTTGAAGCTCATGGCGTCGACCAGGTTCTTCAGCAGCAGCGGCACGCCCACGTTGGCCAGCTTGGCGCCGACCATGAAGCTCAGCGCCGCCAGCACGCGCCATTTGTAGTCCCAGAGATAAGGGAAAAGGCGTTTAAGCGTGTCCAGGTCGGAGCGCTGGGGCGCCGGCGCCCTGGCGGCGCCCGGCACGGGCGTGACGGGCACGGCAAGGGAAGAATCGGCGGCGGAAGCTCGGGAGCGCATGAGGGACAATCGTGAGGGTTGTTGTAATAACTTTTGACTTTTTAGATTGTGCCTATGTCTACCGAATCAAGCACCCATACGGACATTCATGCCGAGGACGCCCTGAACGTCCAGCTGCCCACCGACAAGGAGCTGGTGCTCAAGGTCATCCCCATGCCGGCCGACTGCAACGCCAACGGCGACATCTTTGGCGGCTGGGTCATGGCCCAGGTCGACCTGGCCGGCTCCGTCGTGCCGGCACGCCATGTCGACGGCCGGCTGGCCACGGTGGCGGTCAACCAGTTCATCTTCAAGCAGCCGGTGCGTGTGGGCGACATCCTGTCGTTTTTCTCCAGCCTCACCCGCATAGGCACCACCTCGATCACGGTCCAGGTCGAGGTCTATGCCGAGCGCTTCCGGGCCCAGGGCCGCTACATCAAGGTCACCGAGGCCAGCCTGACCTATGTGGCGATTGATGATTTCGGCAAGCCACGCAAGATCGCCAAGGACTAATCAAACTCCCCGTGCCGCCCCTGCCCGGCGGCAAAACGGGCAGCGCCGGCAAAAGCATCCGGCAGGCGCTGCTTGCCGCGTTCCCACTCCTGGTGCAAAGCCTCCTCCAGGGGCAAGTCCCACTGCCGGTAGGCACTCAGGCGATCGGCCCGCATCGTGGCCTGCGGGAAGCGGCTGAGCTGCTGCGCCAGTGCCAGCGCGGCATCGCGCGCACTGCCCGCGGGCACCACGCGGTTGGCCAGGCCCATTTGCAAAGCCTCGGCCGCCCCCACCTTGCGGCCGGTCAGGATCAAATCCATCGCATGGCCCATGCCGATAAGCCGCGGGAGGCGCACCGTGCCGCCGTCTATCAGCGGCACGCCGAAGCGGCGGCAATAGATGCCGAAGTAGGCGTCCTCCTCCATCACGCGCATGTCGCACCACAACGCCAGCTCCATGCCACCAGCCACCGCCGCGCCGCTGACGGCGGCAATCACCGGCTTGGACAGCAGCAGGCGCGACGGGCCCATGGGTGCCGGCGGATTGTTGTCGCCAGGCGAAAAATCGAGTTGCCCCAGCACCTGGTCGCCGCCAGTTTGCCCGGTCAGGCGTGCGCCGGCCTGCAGGTCCCAGCCCGCGCAGAAATGGCCGTGGGCGCCGTGGAACACCGCCACGCGCGCTTTCTCATCCACGTCAAAGGCGATAAAAGCCTCGTGCAGCGCGCGCGCCGTTTCAGCATCCACCGCGTTGCGCACCTCAGGCCGGTCCAGCGTGACCACTGTGACTGGCCCTTCCCTGGATAGATGAACGCTCATTGCGCCTCCGGCCACCAGCCCACGCGCGGCGCGGCGCAGGCTTCGGCAAATTCGGCAGCGCTCACCTCGATTTCCATACGCAGCAAGGCCGCCGCCATGGCCTTGCCAAGATTGTCCATGCGCAGGTTGCGCGCCCCGCCGCCCTGCAGCGCGCCCTGTAGGACGAATTTGAGCGCCAGGATGTTGGGCAGGGCCCAGCACTGCACCGTGCCGGGCAGCCAGGGCGCGAAATGCGTCTGCACACGTTCGGCCGTGACTTCGCGCGCGATCAGGCGGTAGCCCGCCTCGTTCCAGGCAAAGAGGCCGAAGTCCACCCAGTCGGCTTTGTCTCCGCTGCGCGCATGCGCGAGTTTGACAAGCTGCACTTTCATGCGGACAGTACCTCTACGCGCACCGCCGCCTCGACCGCCTGCCGGTCCAGCAGCGCGGGCCAGATGCCCAGCAACTCGCTGCTGTTGTTCAGGCCGTGAAAGCCGCAGGTATAGGCCGGCCCGCTCAGCGCCATCCACGGAAACAGCCGGCCGAAACCGTCGGCGACCGCCTTGTCCTGCGTCCGTACCACCAGGCGCACCCAGACCTCGTTGAGCTCGGCCAGCGCCCCGGACGCTGGCAAGGGCGCCAGCGGGCCGTGGGCGGAGTTGAGCCCCGGATATTCGATAAAAAGCTCGTCATGTGCCATGCGCCTGTCGGCCAGCTGGGCCTTCACCATGGCAACCGCCGCCTGCGTCTTGTCCCAGGCATCGGGCCAGCTGAAACCCCAGGTCACCTCGGCCTTGTAGCCCTCGCGAAAGCCACCCACCAGCTTGAGTTGCGCGGGCCGCGGATGGCCGCGCGCGCCCGTCATGCGCACCCTGTCCTCACCCAGGTCTTCCAGTTTCAGCGCCGACATATCCAGCACCACGTCGGGCGACATATAGCGTGTCGGGTCGTGCACCTCGTAAAGCAGCTGCTGGCGCACGGTGTCGAAGTTGATGCGCCCGCCCGTGCCTGGTGCCTTGGTGATCAGCGCCGAGCCGTCCTCGCCAACCTCGGCAATGGGGTAGCCGATGTGGGCCAAGTCGGGAATCGCCTTCCATGCGCCCTGGCTGCCGAAGTTGCCGCCGCTGCCCTGGCCCGAGCATTCGAGCAAATGCCCGACCGCCAGGCCCTGGGCCAGCCTGTCCAGCTCGGGCTGCGTGGCGGCGTCTTCAAGCTTCCAGCCGAATTCATGCACCAGCGGCGCGAGAAACAGCGCCGCGTCGGCCACGCGGCCGGTGACCACGATGTCGGCGCCCTGCTGCAGCGCCGACACGATGGGCCGCGCACCCAGGTAGGCATTGGCAAACACCATGCGCTCCTGCACCGACTCATAGGGCTGCGCGTTGAACATATGCGGCGGCGCCAGCGCCGCCAGCCGCGGCAGGACTTCATCGCCGGTGACCACCGCGATGCGCGCCTTTAAACCTTTGGCCGCAAACGCCGCGCGCAGAGCGGCCGCCGCACCGACCGGGTTCAGCCCGCCGGCATTGCAGATGAATTTGACGCCGCGCGCCTGCATCAAGGGCCACAGCCTCATCAGCATGGGAACCACATCGCGCGCATAGCCCAGCGTCGCGTCGCGCTGGCGGTCCTTTTGCAGGATAGCCAGCGTCAGTTCCGCGAGATGGTCGCTCGCAATGTAGTGCACGCCGCCGCGCTCTATGCTCGCGACCACGGGTTCCCACGCGTCGCCGTAGAAACCCAGGCCCGCGCCGATCCGAACATTTGCATGCATGCGTTGATTACGCTTGATCGCCAATGCGACACGTATTCGGAACAACCCCTAGCGACAGAGCTTTTGGCGACAGCTATAACCAAAGCTCATTACAGGGGAGACGCGATTGCAATTCCTGCAGCTGCTGATCAGCGGCATCGCCCAAGGCTGTATCTACGGGCTGATCGCGCTGGGCTTTGTACTGATCTACAAGGCCACCGAGACGGTCAGTTTTGCGCAGGGCGAGCTGATGATGCTGGGCGCATTCGTCGGCCTGGCCTGCATGAGCCTGCTTGGTTTTCCCTTCTGGCTCGCGGTGCTCAGCGCGATCGCCGGCATGGCGCTGTTCGGCATGCTGCTCGAGCGCCTCGTGATACGCCCCATCCTCGGCCAGCCCGCGTTTTCCATCGTCATGCTGACCATAGGCGTGGGCTACACGGCGCGCGGCCTGATCACCATGATTCCCGGCATAGGCACCGAAACTTATGTGCTGCCCGTGCCCTACAAGGACCAGATCTGGAGCGCCGGCGCGCTGGTCATCAACGTCGAACAGGTCGCCATCATCACCAGCACGGCGGTGCTGTGCCTGGCGCTGTTCGCGCTCTTCAAGTACAGCAAGCTGGGCATCGCCATGCAGGCCTCCTCGCAAAACCAGCTGGCCGCCTACTACATGGGCATTCCCGTCAAGCGGCTCAACGGCCTGGTCTGGGGCCTGGCCTCCGCCGTGGCGGCGATTGCCGGCCTGCTACTGGCGCCCATCACCTTTGTGCACGCCAACATGGGTTTTATCGGGCTCAAGGCCTTCCCGGCCGCGGTGGTCGGCGGCTTCGGCAGCCTGCCAGGCGCCATCGTCGGCGGCCTGGTCATCGGCCTGGTTGAATCGCTCTCGGGCTTTTACCTGCCGGACGGCTTCAAGGACATCGCCGCCTATGTGGTGGTGCTCATCATGCTGATGGTCAGGCCCAGCGGCCTGTTCGGCGAAAAACTGCGCAAAAAGGTCTAAGCCACTATGCGCTTCATCTTTAAAACCAGTTACGGGCAGGACATCAAACTCGCCAAACACCCGGGCCATGTGTTCTGGTACGGCGCGCTGATGCTGGCGCTGCTGGCCGCGCCCTGGCTGGTTGCCGAGTACTGGCTCGCGCAGCTGACCTTTGTGATGATTTACGCCATCGCCGGCTTGGGCCTGATGCTGCTGGCGGGTTTTACCGGCCTGTTCTCGCTGGGCCATGCCGCCTTCCTGGGGGTGGGCGCCTACACCCAGGCCGTGCTGACGAACGCGGGCCTGCCCTTTCCCATCGCACTGGCCTGCGCCGCGGGCCTGTCGGCCGCCGTGGGCCTGGTCGTGGGCTTGCCGGCGCTGCGCGTCAAGGGCATCTACCTGGGCATGGCCACGCTGTCCTTCGGCTTCATCGTCGAAGAGGTGTTCGCGCGCTGGGAAAGCGTGACCGGCGGCAATGCCGGCATCCACATCAAGGTGCCCGACATGTTCGGCTGGAAGCTCGCCAGCGGCGAGTCCTTTTATTTCCTCTGCCTGCTGATCACCGTGGCCGCCACGCTGGCCATCCTCAATCTGCTGCGCTCGCCCACGGGCCGGGCTTTTGTGGCGATTCGCGATTCCGAAATCTCCGCACAGAGCATGGGTATACACCTGGCGCGCTACAAGACCCTGTCCTTCGCGCTGTCGGCGGCGCTGGCCGGCATTGCCGGCGCGCTGTATGCGCACAAGCTGCAGTTCATCTCGCCCGACCAGTTCAACATCCTGCAGTCCATAGACCTGCTGCTCATGATCGTCATAGGCGGCGTGGGCTCGGTGCACGGCGCCTTCCTGGGCGCCATCTTCCTGATCTCCATGCCGCAGGTGATCGCCCTCAGCAAGGACCACCTGCCAGCCGCCATAGGCCAGGCGCCCGGCCTGCAGGCGGCCGTTTACGGCATCGTGCTGATTGCCTTTGTGCTGTTCGAGCCGCTGGGGCTTTACGGCCGCTGGCTAAAGGTGCGTACCTACTTCCAGCTCTTTCCCTTCTATCGCAAGGGCTTGTTCAAGCGGCAGAAATCCTTCCAGAAATCGGACAGACTCAAATGACCGGTATCCTGCTTTCTGCCAAAGATCTCAGCGTGCGCTTCGGCGGCGTGCTGGCCGTCAACAAAGTGAGCTTTGACGTCAAAGAAGGCGAGGTCTTCACGCTGATAGGCCCCAACGGCGCGGGCAAGACCACGGTGTTCAACCTGATCAGCCGCATCTACACACCCACCAGCGGCGAAATCGAATACCGCGGCGAAAAGCTCACGATCCAGCCGCCGCACAAGATCGCCGCGCTGGGCATCGCCCGCACCTTCCAGAACATCGAGCTGTTCGAGCACGCCACCGTGCTGCACAACCTGCTGATAGGCCGGCACACGCACTGCCAGACTGGCCTGCTGCACGACCTCTTTTTCACCACCAAGGCGCGCGAGGCCGAACTGCAGGCGCGCGAAAAAGCCGAGCAGGTGATCGACTTCCTCGATTTGCAGCACCATCGCGACTCCATGGTGGCGGGCCTGCCTTACGGCGTGCGCAAGGTGGTGGAACTGGCGCGCGCGCTGTGCACCGAACCGCGGCTGCTGCTGCTCGACGAGCCCTCGTCGGGCCTCAACGTGGAGGAAACCGGCGATATGGCCTTCTGGATACAGGACATCCAGCACGAGCTGGGCATCACGGTGCTGATGGTCGAGCACGACATGTCGCTGGTCTCGCGCGTCTCCGACCGCGTGCTGGCCATGAACCAGGGCGAGGTGCTGGCCGTGGGCACGCCGCGCGAGGTGCAGACCGACCCCGGCGTGATCGAGGCTTACCTCGGTTCGGTCGATGAAGTGTCTTCCCTGAGGAGAACAGCATGAGCGCGGTTCCGCCGCCCGTCAGCGACCAGCCGGTCCTCAAGCTGCTCAACGTCGAGAGCGCCTACGGCCCAATCAAGGCCATACGCGGCGTGAGCCTGCAGGTGCGGCGCAGCGAGATCGCCACCGTGCTGGGCTCCAACGGTGCGGGCAAGTCCACCATCCTCAAAACCATCTCGGGCATTCTGGACCCGCGCAAGGGCTCCATCGACTTCAAGGGCCAGGACATCACGGCGCAGGACCCGGCTTTCATCGTGCAGCAGGGCCTGAGCCATGTGCCCGAGGGCCGCGAGGTGTTTCCGTTGCTCAGCGTGCGCGACAACCTGCTGATGGGTGCCTACACCCGCAAGGACCGCGACGGCGTGGCGCTGGACATGGAAGCGGTCTACGGCTACTTTCCCATCCTCAGGGAGCGCGCGCTGCAGGACGCCGGTCTGCTCTCGGGCGGCCAGCAGCAGATGCTGGCGATCTCGCGCGCTCTCATGGCCTCGCCCGACCTGATATTGCTCGACGAGCCCAGCCTCGGCCTGTCGCCCAAGCTCACCAAGGAGATCTTCGAGATCGTGGTGCGCATCAACCGCGAGCGCGGCACTACGATTTTGCTGGTCGAGCAGAACGCCAACATGGCGCTCAACGCCTCCGATTACGGCTATGTGCTCGAGAACGGCCGCATCGTGATGGAAGACACCTGCGCCCGCCTGCGCGAGAAGGACGACATCAAGGAGTTCTACCTCGGCATGAAGGAAGACGGGGTACGCGGGGAACGACGCTGGAAAAAGAAGAAAACCTGGAGATGATTAAGACGCCCCCCCTAGCGGCCTTCGGCCGCCTCCCCCCACTGGGGGACGATGCTGGCGGCCCGGCAAAGCCGGTTCCGCGGCATCCTTGCACGGACTCAGTTGGGTCGCGGCAATGGAGGTTTGAATGAGCAATCTTTGGGACTTAAGCCACATCCAGCCCGAACATGACATCGTCATGCCGGGCGAGACGATTCCCGCGATTTTCTGGAACGCTGTGGAGCAGCGCGGCACCAAGACCTGGATGCGGCAGAAAAAGCTGGGCATCTGGCGCAGCTGGAGTTGGGCACAAACCGGTGACGCAGTGCGCGAGATCGCGGCCGGCCTGCTGAGCCTGGGCTTTGCGCGCGGCGAGTGTGCCTCCATCCTCTCCAACACCGTGATCGACTGGGTGCTGGCCGACCTGGCCGTGCTCAGCTGCGGCGGCGTTTGCAGCGGCATCTACCCGACCGACGCGGCCTCCCAGGTGCACTACCTGTGCGAGGACTCGCGCACCACACTGCTGTTTGTCGAGGACGACGAGCAGCTCGACAAGGCACTCGAAGTGCGGCCGCAACTGCCGCTGCTGCGCCAGGTGATCGTGTTCGACATGGAGGGCCTGCGCGAGCTGAGCGACCCTGACGTGATGAGCCTGGACGCGTTGCGCGCGCTGGGCCGCGGCTACCTGGCCGGGCACCCCGACGCTGTGGAAGAACGCGCCGCCGAGTGCCAGCCTGAAGACCTGGCCATCTTGGTCTACACCTCTGGCACCACCGGCAAGCCCAAGGGCGCCATGCACAGCCAGCGCGGCCTGGTGTTTACCGCGCGCGGCTACAACACGCTGGTGGCGCAGGACGAGAGCGATGAGCGCATGTGCTTTCTGCCGCTGTGCCACATCGCCGAACGCATGGGCGGCGAGTATTTTTCGCTGTATGCGGGCGCCAAACTCAACTTCGTCGAGAATCCCGAGACCATTCCCGAGAACGTGCGCGAGATCGCGCCCACGGTGTTCACCGCCGTGCCGCGTGTGTGGGAGAAGTTCTATTCCGGCGTGATGATCGCGCTCAAGGAAGCCAGCTGGCTGCAGCAGGCCGCTTACGCCTGGAGCATAGGCGTGGGCATGCGCATCGTCGACACCGTGCTGGCGGGCCGGCCGGTGGGCACCGGGCTCAAGCTCCAGTTCACGCTGGCGCGCTGGCTGGCGCTCAACAACACGCGAAAGCTGATCGGCATACACCGCGCGCGCTTTTGCGTAACGGGCGCGGCGCCGATTTCACCCGACCTGGTCAAGTGGTACATGGCGCTGGGCGTGCCCATGCTGGAGGTCTGGGGCATGACGGAAACCTGCGGCGCGGCCAGCGGCGTGCCGGCCAGCCGCATGAAGCCCGGCTCCATAGGCCCGGCGGCCGGCTACAACGAGATGCGCCTGGATCCGGCCACCGGCGAGATCCTGGTGCGCGGCGCCAACGTCTTCATGGGTTACCTGAACCAGCCCGAAAAAACCGCCGAAACCCTGGATGCGAACGGCTGGCTGCACACCGGCGACGTCGGCGTGGTGGACGAGGATGGCTATTTCAGGATCACCGACCGCATGAAGGACATCATCATCACCGCCGGCGGCAAGAACATCACGCCCAGCGAGCTGGAGAACGAGCTCAAGTTCTCGCCCTATGTCACCGACGCGGTGGTCATAGGCGACAAGCGGCCCTACCTCACCTGCATCATCATGATCGACCAGGAAAACGTCGAGAAATTCGCCCAGGATGCGGACATACCCTTCAGTAATTACGCCAGCTTGACGCGGGCGGTCGAAGTGCAAGAATTGATCCAGTCGGAAATCGACCGGGTCAACAAGAAGTTTGCGCGGGTCGAGCAGATCAAGAAATTTTTCCTGCTCGACACACAGCTCACGGCGGAGGACGAAGAACTCACGCCGACCATGAAGCTCAAGCGCAAGCTCGTAGAACAAAAATACGCCCCGCACATCGAGGCCATGTATTGAGCACCGAGTGAATAAAACTTTAAGGAGACAAAGATGAAACTGAAGTCAACCGCCGCCCTTTCCGCGCTGGCCTGTGCCGCCGCCCTGTCCGCGTCGCCGGCGCTGGCGCAAAGCCAGGGCGTGAGCAAAACCGAAATCACGCTGGGCTCCATCCAGGACCTGTCGGGGCCGCTGGCGGGCTTCGGCAAGCAGATACGCAACGGCATGACCTTGCGCGTGGACGAGCTCAACGAGCAGGGCGGCATCAACGGCCGCAAGATCAAGCTCATCGTCGAGGACTCGGGCTACGACCCCAAGAAGGCGGTGCTGGCGGCGCAGAAGCTGGTGAACCAGGACAAGATTTTCGCCATGGTGGGCCACCTGGGCACGGCGCAGAACCTGGCGGCCATGCCGGTGCAGTTCGAGAAAAACGTCATCAACTTCTTCCCGGTGACGGCCGCCCGCGAGATGTACGAGCCCTTTCACAAGCTCAAGTATTCGTTTGCCGCCACCTACTACGACCAGATGAAGGCCGCCGTGCCCAAGCTGGTCAAGGAAAAGAACGCCAAAAAGGTCTGCTCCATGTACCAGGACGACGAGTTCGGCCTGGAAGTGCAGCGAGGCGCCGACGATGGCCTGAAATCCATAGGCATGACCATGGTCGAGAAAACCTCCTTCAAGCGCGGCGCGACCGATTTTTCGTCACAGGTCGCCAAGCTCAAGGCCTCCGAATGCGATCTGGTGGTGCTGGGCACCATCATCCGCGAAACCATAGGCGGCATAGGCACGGCGCGCAAACTGGGCTACAACCCGGTCTTCCTGGGCTCCAGCGCCGCCTACACCGACCTGATCCACAAACTGGGCGGAAAGGCCATGGACGGCCTTTACGCCACCATGACGGTGCAAAACCCCTACCTGGACGAGGCCTCGCAACCGATACGCTTCTGGGCCAACAAGTACAAGACCGCCTTCAATGAAGACCCGACGGTGTTCTCGGTCTACGGCTATACGGTGGTCGACAGCTTCATACGCGCCTCACAAAAAGCCGGCGCCAACCTGAGCACCGACAGCTTCATCAAGGCCATGGACACCATGGTGATCCCGGCCGACATCTTCGGCAGCGCCGAAGGCAAGTTCGGCCCGCAAAAACGCCTGGGCAACAACCAGTCGCGCCTGTCCCTGCTGCAGGACGGGCGCTGGAAAGTGGTGTCAGACTACATCACGCACTGAGCGGTGCGACCGGCCTTCGCGGCCTCACGCAAAGCCGCCTTCGGGCGGTTTTTTCATAGGCCCTGGGCTTGCCCCCGTGCGGAAGCGTCACGCACAATGCCGCATGCCCGCATCACCCGACACCCTCGCCATCCTCCACTGCAAAACCACCAAAAGCTGGGAAACCTGGCTGGCCAAACACCATGCCAGCAGTCCCGGCATCTGGCTGCAAATCGCCAAGAAAGATTCTGGCATCGCTTCCACGACGCATGCGCAAGCGCTGGAGGCCGCGCTCTGCCAGGGCTGGATAGACGGCCAGCGCAACGCGATGGATGACCAGTTCTTCCTGCAGAAATTCACGCCGCGCCGCGCGCGCAGCACCTGGTCCAAGATCAATTGCGACAAGGCCATGGCGCTGATCGCGTCGGGCCGCATGCAGCCCGCGGGCCTGGCCGAAGTCGAACGCGCCAAGGCCGACGGCCGCTGGGACGCGGCCTATGACGCGCAGAGCAAGATCACCGTGCCCGAGGACCTGGCGGCCCTGCTGGCAAAAAAGCCCAAGGCCAAGGCCTTTTTTGAATCCCTGGACTCGCGCAATCGCTTCGCCATCCTGTTCAGACTGCAGACCGCCAAAAAAGCCGAGACGCGCGAACGCCGGCTTGCACTGTTTTTCGCCATGCTGCAGCGCGGGGAAAAAATCCACCCCTGAAAGCGGCCGCGGTGGCGCCGCCGCAAGGAATGCGGCATGCGTGCCGTATCGCTTCAGTCCTTGGTGCGCTGCGAGACAAACTCGCCTTCGTAGCCCTTGGCCAGCGACAGCTTCTCGGCCTCGCTGAGCGCCTTGCCCGCGAGCTGGAAGATGCCCTGCTCCTCATCCTCGAGGTGGTGGTGGATCTTGTGGTGCAGCTCCCTGGCCGTGGCCAGCCAGGCCGGCGAGCTGAAGTCGGTGCTCTCCAGCGTTTCCACCAGCTTGTCCATCTGGTGGTGTTCCGCGATGCCGTGCCGTGAGGGCTCCTGGGTCATGTCGTGCGCGATCAGCGGGACATAAAAAAAACGCTCCTCGGCCGCCGCATGCGCCGCCAGTTCGCGTTTGAGCTCCTTGAACAGGGAATTCCGGTCCGGACTGTCGCCCTGCGTCTTGACCAGGTGGTCGGCCAGGGCGCGCTGGGTGTCATGGCTGATTCGCAATGCTTCAAAGATATTCATCCGCAAAGTATGCGAAGCAGGCCGTCCCCGGCGTGTAGGCCAAGACCGGATTTCAGCGCAAGGCAGGGCAAAAGCGCTAAATTAGGGCCTATGAACAAAATCCTTCTTCTGGGCGGCACCGGCTTTGTCGGACGCCATGTGTGCGAAAAGCTGGCGCGGCTGCAATGCCGTGTCACCGTGGTCACGCGCCGGCTGGCCAACGCGCGCCACCTTCAGATGCTGCCGCTGGTCGACGTGGTCGAGGCCGACGCCCACGACAGCAGCTCGCTGGCGCCGCTGCTGGCCGGCCACGATGCCGTTGTCAACCTGGTCGCCATCCTGCACGGCTCGCAGGCCGCCTTCGACAAAGCCCATGTGCAGTTGCCGCTGGAACTGGCCCGTGCCTGCGAGGCCAGCGGCCTGCGGCGCATCGTCCACATCAGCGCGCTGGGCGCGTCGCCCGGCTCGCCGTCCATGTACCAGCGCAGCAAGGCGCGGGGCGAGGCCGTGATGCTGAGCACTGGGCTGGACGTGACCGTGCTGCGGCCCAGCGTGATCTTCGGCGCCGAGGACAAATTCCTCAACACCTTCGCACGGCTGCAGCAAGTAATTCCGGTGATTCCGCTGGCCGCCGCCGATGCGCGCTTGCAGCCCGTATGGGTGGAGGACGTGGCGGACGCCATCGTGCACTGCCTGCGGGATGCCGACACCGTGGGGCAGATTTATGAAGTCTGCGGGCCCGAGGTGTTTACGCTCAGACAGCTCGTGAAGCTGGCGGGCCGCTACGCCGGCGTCAACGGCGGCAAGGGCCGGCCCGTGATCGCGCTACCCGCGCCGCTGGCCCGCCTGCAGGCCGGCCTCATGGAACTGGCCCCCGGCGAACCCATGCTCAGCCGCGACAATCTCGACGCCCTGGCCAGCGACAACGTGGCCACCGGCAAGCTGCCCGGCCTGCAGGCGCTGGGCATACACCCGGCGTCGCTGGACGCCATCGGCCCTTCCTACCTCGGCGAGCAGGGCCTGCGCAGCGGGTTGACGGCCAAGCGCAAGACGGCGGGCCGGTTTTAGGCAATGCCGGGACGGCACCTTCGGCAAGGCACCTGCCACGCCGGCTAGCGTTTGATGACCAGCCCCTGCCCCGTGGGCAGCGGCATCACGCGGTACTGCCGCTCATCAAACCAGGCATCCTCGGCGATCTTCTGCCCGCGGTAGGCACCGGCCCACTCGTAGTCGTCGAGGATCAGGATGCCGCCAGGAACCATTCGGTCGAACAGGTGCTCCAGGGCCGCAATCTCGGCGGGCGCCTGGTTCAGGTCGATGTGCAGGTAGGCGATGCGTTCCGGGCAGCCGCCGGCGAACACCTCGGGGATTTTCCCCCTCATGACCTGGACCTGCGGGTAGGGCATGAATTTCTCGCACACCCGCGCATACAGGCCTTCGCCGTGCTCCGGCATGGCGTGATTGGCCATGCTGCCGTCATGCTCAAAGAGGTCGTAGCACCAGAAGGTTTTCGGGAACGCCGGGCCGCCGAGGTAGTCGACGATCGTTTTGACACCTACCCCGGTGTAGGCGCCGCACTCGACGAAATCCCCTTCCAGCTGCACGCAATGGTAGGCCGCGCAAGCCAGCACGTAGCGCCGCCATACGATGGCTTTGTCGGAGTCGCTCTCGACGTTGTCCTTCCAGGCCGCCAGAAACGGGCCGTCATCGAACATGGACAGATTGCGCACCCAGGTCAGCAGGTTGTCGGCGAAGTAAAAGCCGCCCTCCAGCTTTTTGGTCACCGACTTCATGCTTTCGGTCACCGCCTCGTCGTCAGTCGTTCCCCAAAACACAGGGAAAAAGAAGCTGGGCACCTTGCTTTTCTCGGGTGCCGAAAGCTTGGGAAGAATGGCAAGCACGCCCGCAACGGCCGGTTTCGAGGAAGCATCCCGGCGACGGCTCCGAAACAAGCCACCCAGCAGCGCCCGCAGTACATCACCCAGAATCATGGTCCAACCTCATTTTTTACCGCCGCAGCGGCTGCCGGCGGAGTTGACAGTGCGCACACTGTAGCGTGATTTGCCGGGCTTTCAACCCGCGCCCGGGGCGGGCGGCATCAATTTTTCGGTTTTTTTGCATCAATGGCGCGCTGGCGGGGTTGTAGCATCACAAGTCACTTCTTTTTGGCCTTCATTACCAGCAGACGGGGATTCCATGCTCAAGCTCTACATCGGCAATAAAAACTACTCTTCCTGGTCCATGCGCCCCTGGGTGCTGCTCAAGCAGGCCGGCATTCCCTTTGAGGAAATCAAGCTGCGCTTTGACTCCTTCGACGCCAACTCGAGCTTCAAGGAAAAAATCGGCGGCGTGAACCCGACCGGACGGGTACCGGCGCTGGATGATGATGGTTTTGTGGTCTGGGACACGCTGGCCATCGCCGAATACCTGGCCGAGCGCTTTCCCGAGAAAAAACTCTGGCCGCAAGACGTGAAGGCCCGCGCCCGGGCGCGCAGCATCTGCGCCGAAATGCACAGCGGCTTCGGCGCGCTGCGTTCGGCCTGCCCCATGAACATCGAGGCTGACCTGTCCGACATGGGCCAACTGATCTGGCGCGACAAATCAGCCGTGCGCGCCGACGTGCAGCGCATCGTCGACATGTGGACCGAGTTGCTCGGGCAATACAAAGGCCCCATGCTTTTCGGCGAATTCGGCATTGCCGATGCCTTCTTCGCGCCCGTCTGCATGCGCCTGAGCCGTTACGCCCTGCCGGTGCCGGCCGAAATCAGCGCCTATATCCAGCGTGTCAGCGCCCTGCCCGGCGTCAAGGCCTGGATAGACGACGCGCTCGCCGAAAACGATTTCCGCGAGTTTGAAGAGCCTTACCGCGTCAAGCGTTGAGCATCAGGCGAGGAGATATCCATGGTCACCATCTATCTGCGCTACGTTCTCAACACCGCGAAACTGAAAGAGTTCGAGCACTACGGCAAGCTGTGGATCCCGCTGGTCGAAAAATTCGGCGGCAAACACCACGGCTACTTCATGCCCAGCGAAGGCGCCAACAACATCGCGCTGGCCCTGTTCACCTTTGACAGCCTGGCCGCGTATGAGACCTATCGCCAGCGCTCCTTTGCCGACCAGGACTGCCTGGCAGCCTTCAAATACGCCGAAACCACGGGCTGCATCATCAGCTACGAGCGCAGCTTCTTCCGGCCGGTGTTTTCCTGAATAAGAACCTGTTCACGGTCTAAGGCCCGCCCGGCCGGTAGCCGCTAAACTGGCTTGATGGAAATCTACATGGTCGGTGGCGCGGTGCGCGATGCCTTGCTGGGCCTGCCGGTGCAGGATCACGACTGGGTGGTCGTGGGCGCCACACCCGAGGCGCTCGCGGACCAGGGCTACCTGCCCGTGGGCAAGGACTTCCCGGTCTTCCTGCATCCCGAGACCCGCGAAGAGTACGCACTGGCCCGCACCGAGCGCAAGACCGCGCGCGGCTACCGCGGCTTCGCGGTGCATGCCGAGCCCGACGTGACGCTGGAGCAGGACTTGGCGCGGCGCGACCTGACCATCAATGCCATCGCGGCCCCGGCCCGCGGCGACGATGCGCCCGGCCGCTTCGAGCCCGACTTTGCCGCGCTGATAGACCCCTTCGGCGGGCAAAAAGACCTGCAGGCCAAAGTCCTGCGCCACGTCACCGGCGCCTTCCGTGAGGACCCGGTGCGCATTTTGCGGCTGGCCCGCTTTGCCGCCCGCTTTTCCGATTTTTCGGTGGCGCCCGAGACCCTGGCGCTGATGCGAGACATGGTGGCCGAGGGGGAGGTCGATGCGCTGGTGCCCGAACGCGTTTGGCAGGAACTCGCGCGCGGGCTGATGGAGGACAAGCCCTCGCGCATGTTCGAAGTGCTGCGTGACAGCGGCGCGCTGGACAAGCTGCTACCCGAGGTGGCGCGCCTCTGGGGCGTGCCCCAGCCCGCCGCCCACCATCCCGAGGTCGACACCGGCATCCACCTGATGATGGTGCTGGACATGTCGGCTCAGCTCAAGGCGCCCCTGGCCGCGCGCTTTGCCTGCCTGTGCCATGACCTGGGCAAGGGCACCACGCCGGCCGAAGTCTTGCCGCGCCACATCGGCCATGAAGATCGCAGCGCGCGCCTCCTCAAGGACGTGTGCGAGCGCCTGCGCGTTCCGGTGGACTGCCGCGAGATTGCCGACGTGGTGGCGCGCGAGCACGGCAATGTGCACCGCAGCGAAAGCCTGGGCGCCGCGGCCCTGGTGCGGCTGCTGGAGCGCTGCGACGCGTTTCGCAAGCCCCAGCGCTTTGCCGACATCCTGCTGGCCTGCGAATGCGACGCGCGCGGCCGCCTGGGCCTGCACGATTCGCCCTACCCGCAGCGCCCGCGCCTGCTGGCGGCCCTGGCCGCGGCCCAGGCGGTGCCAACGCAGCCGCTGGCGCAAGCGGCACAGGCCGCGGGGCGCGGCGGCAAGCAGATCGGCGACGTGATCCACCAGGCGCGCGTCAAAGCGGTGCAGGACAGCCTCCCCGGCACCGCGGCAGGGCAGCCGCCTCCCGCCGGGATGTGAAAAAGCGAAACCGGCCTACAGCGATTTGACGGGGGCCCTGCTAAGGTGAATGGCGATGCAGTTATCACCTTCCCCATCGCCGGCCCCGCCTTCATCGCGTCCGGCGCTCCCCGGGCAGCTGCCTGCCATAGGCGCGCGGACCGCCCTCTTCCTGGACTTTGACGGAACACTGGCCGACCTGGCGCCCGAACCCGACGCGGTCCAGCTGGTGTCGGGCGTGATCCCGGCCCTGCTCCGGCTGTCGGGCCAGTTGGGCGGCGCCTTGGCGATTGTGTCGGGCCGCAGGCTGGCCGACCTGGATGGCTTTCTTGCGCCCTTGCAGCTGCCGCTGGCCAGCGAGCATGGCGCGCAGCGCCGCGATGCGCAAGGCCGCGTCCTCAGCCTCGCCGAGCCCGACCTGGGCGAACTCGCGCGCAGCGTCGCTGAATTCGCCGCCCAGCATGACGGGCTGCGTGTGGAAATCAAGCAGGCCGCCGTCGCGCTGCATTACCGCCACGCGCCCGAGCTGGAATCGATGTGCCTGCGGCTCATGCGGGAAGCCGCCGACCGCGCACCCGGCGTCGAATTGCTGCATGGCAAATATGTGTTCGAGGTCAAACCGGCGAATGTCAGCAAGGGCTCGGCGATCAAGGCCTTCATGGGCGAAGCCCCGTTTACCGGCCGCCTGCCGCTGTTCGCCGGCGACGACACCACCGACGAAGCCGGCTTTGCCGCCGTGCAGTCGCTGGGCGGTGAAGGTATCAAGGTTGGCGAAGGCGCGAGCGTGGCGCACCACCGCTGCGCATCGCCCGACGCGCTGCGCGAATGGCTGCACGCGGCCTTTGGCGGCAGGTCGTTGGAGACTGATGGCGCGCCCGCCGCCGCGCCGGGAGGTCGCCCATGAACGTCGCCGCCGATTCCCTGCACTTCACATCGCCCGCCAAGCCCTCCCTGTCCATGGGTGTAATAGGCAACTGCGGTTTCAGCGCCTTGATTGACGCGCGCGGTCGCATCGTCTGGTGCTGCCTGCCGCGCTTTGACGGCGACCCGGTTTTTAATGCGCTGCTCGAGCCTCAGCCAGAGCAAGGCGAAACCACCATGCCCGGCATCCAGGACTCGCAATCCAGCGCCTTCGCCATCGAGATCGAGGACTTCGCCGAAGCCAGGCAGTGGTACGAGCCCAATACCGCCGTGCTGCGCACCCAGCTCTTCGACAAGCGCGGCCAGGGTGTAGAGATTACCGACTTCGCGCCGCGGTTTTTCAGCCGCTCGCGCTTTTTCAGGCCCATGACGCTGGTGCGCCGGGTCAAGCCCATCCACGGCGCCCCGCGCATACGCGTGGCGCTGGACATCCGCTTCGACTGGGGCCGGCGCAAGCCGGTGATCACCCAGGGCAGCAACCACCTGCGCTATGTGGGCGATGAACTTACGCTGCGCCTGAACACCGATGCCGCTCTTTCGCACCTGCTGTCCAAGCAGCCTTTTGTGCTGACGCGCGAGCACAACTTCCTGCTGGGCGCCGACGAATCGCTGGCGGACGGCATTGCCGACACCGCGCGCCTGTTTGAGCAGGAGACCATTTCCTACTGGAAGAAGTGGAGCCAGCGCCTGCACATTCCGCTGGAGTGGCAGGAGGCCGTGATACGCGCGGCCATCACGCTCAAGCTCTCGCTGTTTGAAGACACCGGTGCCATCGTCGCCGCCATGACCACCAGCATCCCCGAGGCGCCTGGCAGCCAGCGCAACTGGGACTACCGCTACTGCTGGCTGCGCGATGCTTTTTTTGTGGTGCGCGCACTCAACAGCCTCTCGGAAGTCGGCACCATGGAGGACTACCTGCGCTGGCTCAGCAATGTGGTGGTGCAGTCCAAGGGCGGGCATATCCAGCCGCTCTACGGCATAGGCCTGGAGCGCGAGCTGCCCGAATCCATCATGGTGCACTTGGGCGGCTACCGCGGCATGGGACCGGTGCGCGTCGGCAACCAGGCGCAGGAGCACTTCCAGCACGACGTCTACGGCAATGTGGTGCTGGGCGCGGCCCAGTCCTTCCACGACCACCGCCTGCTGCACCGCGCGGGCCTTGCCGAGTTCAAGCGGCTGGAGGACGTCGGCGAGCAGGCCGTGCTCAACTACGACAAGCCTGACGCCGGCATGTGGGAGCTGCGCACGCGCGCGCGCATCCACACTTCGTCGGCCCTGATGTGCTGGGCCGCCTGCGACCGGCTGGCCAAGATCGCGCTGGTGCTCAAGCTGCCGGAACGCGCCACCTACTGGCAGGGCCATGCCTCCGTCATGCAGGAACGCATATTGCGCGAGGCCTGGAGCGAAGAACGCCAGTCCTTTGCCGAAAGCTTCGGCGGGCGCGACCTGGACGCCAGCGTGCTGCTCATGATTGAAGTCGGTTTTATCGACCCCAAGGACCCGCGCTTCATCGCCACGGTGGACGCCCTGGAAACCCATTTGTGCGACGGCCCTTATATGCGCCGTTACGAGGCGCCCGACGACTTCGGCAAGCCCGAAACCGCCTTCAACATCTGCACCTTCTGGCGCATAGACGCGCTGGCCCGCATAGGCCGCAAGGACCAGGCCCGCGAGATCTTCAACACCATGCTGGCCGCGCGCAACCATGTGGGCCTGCTGTCGGAAGACACCCATCCCCTGACCGGCGAGATGTGGGGCAATTTTCCGCAGACTTATTCCATGGTGGGCATCATCAACGCCGCAGTCCGCCTCTCGACCCCCTGGGAATCCCAGGTATGAAGATGAACACCCCCGCCGGAGTACTGGTTCACCCCCGTCGGCGGCTCACTTCGTGTAGCCCCTTCCCCCCCTCCAGGGGGCGGCGCCTGCGGCCCGGCAAAGCCGGTTCCGCGGCCCCTGCTGATCTGGAGGCTTGGGTGCCATGAGCCGGCTTGTGGTTGTTTCGAATCGCGTGGCGGATCCGCGCAAGGCCGCCGCCGGCGGCCTGGCCGTTGCGCTGGGCGATGCGCTGAGCGCCACGGGGGGGCTGTGGTTCGGCTGGAGCGGCAACGTCGTCGAAGGCGGCGCGCCGGGGGAAGGCGAGCTGCATGTGCAGCAGGCCGGCAACGTCAAGCTCGCCACGGTCGATTTATCGGCCGAAGACCATGCGGGCTATTACCTGGGCTACAGCAACGGCGTGCTCTGGCCGGTGTTTCATTACCGGCTGGACCTGGCGCGTTTTGACACGGGTTTTATCGAGGCCTACCGCCGAGTGAACAGACTGTTCGCGCACAAGCTGATGCCCCTGCTCAAGCCCGACGACATCATCTGGATTCACGACTACCACCTGATCCCCATGGCCGCCGAGCTGCGCGCCATGGGCTGCAACAACCGCATCGGTTTTTTCCTGCACATCCCGCTGCCGCCGCAGCAGATCCTGGCAGCCATTCCCCAGCACGAGTGGCTGATGCGCGCGCTGTTCGCCTACGACCTGGTGGGTTTCCAGAGCGAGAACGATTTGCTGCACTTTTCGCGCTATGTGCAGGCGGAGGCCGGCGCCGTGGCGCTGGGCGGCAACCGCTTCAGGGCCTTTCACCGCACCGTGCGCGCGGGCGCCTTTCCCATAGGCATAGACGTGGACGAGTTCGCCGCACTCACGCACGCGCAGGACGCGCGCGACATGTATGAGCGCATGAAAGAGGAGTATTCACGCCGCAAGCTGCTGCTGGGCGTGGAGCGGCTCGATTATTCCAAGGGATTGCCGCAACGCCTGAAGGCGTTTGAAACCCTGCTGAAAAAATACCCCGAAAACATCCGCAGCGCCACCCTGATCCAGATCGCCGCGCCCAGCCGCGAAGACATGGGCACCTACACCGATCTGTTGCAGGAACTCGAAAGCCTGTGCGGCGCCACCAACGGCAATTTCGGCGAGCTCGACTGGATGCCGATACGCTACATCCACCGCAACGTGGCGCGCAAACGCCTGCCGGGCCTGTACCGCGTGGCGCGGGTGGCGCTGGTCACGCCGCTGCGCGACGGCATGAACCTGGTGGCCAAGGAATTCATCGCAGCGCAAAACCCCGCCGACCCCGGGGTCCTGGTGCTCTCACGCTTCGCGGGCTCGGCCGAGCAGCTCGAAGACGCGCTGCTCGTCAACCCCTATGACATAGACGGCACGGCCGACACCATACAACGCGCGCTGCAGATGCCGCTTGAAGAGCGCCAGGCGAGGCACCAGAAGCTGCTCAAGAACATCCGGGAGAGGGATGTGCATTGGTGGAGGAGGGAGTTTTTGAATGCGTTAGGTTTTGAGGGGCCAGCTTAGTTGATGCCGGATTTGCTCCGGCGGCGCGCCCTCTGCTGAGAGCTGTTGGCCGGGGGTAGCCCGGCAGCTACTCACTTTTCTTTTGCTTCGCCAAAAGAAAAGTAAGCAAAAGAAAAGGCGACC